>CAZDXF010000002.1:0-178959 GCA_964509605.1 uncultured Candidatus Saccharibacteria bacterium | reverse complement strand
TTCATCCCGTTAGAAGTTAATTACAGATATTAATTTATCACAGCGAGAAGCCGTAAGGCGAATACATTTTTGCATATTAAAGCCTGAACAAAGATTAATTGGACTTCTAATGGGATTCATCCCGTTAGAAGTTAATTACAGATATTAATTTATCACAATAAGGGGTTGTTCAATAAAATTATACCATTTAAGCCCTTAATTGCTTGGTTTTTAGCTATTGACTGAATATTGTAAAATATGATATAATATATAGTAGATAAGAACCGGCAAGTTCTAAAACTGCCCGTGAACGCATGCCCTATCGTTAGTTCCCTCCAGCTGGGGGAGATTGGGGTCATCCGATCACGAACGCGTCAGCCTTGGGCTGACGCGTTTCTATTTATTTCTAAAAGCTAACAGCTATAAGCTAAAAGCTGTTTTCTATCCCCACCCTTTTTCTTCAAGCGCTTTCCTGGCAGCAGACTGTTCTGCGTCTTGTTTTGATTTTCCCTCTCCTGTAGCGATTAGTTCGTTTTTCAAATAAACACCAACAGTGAAGTGCTTATCGTGGTCCGGACCAGATTCTTTTTCAGTTTTATATGTTGGAGTAATACCTGTCTCATCCTGAGCTTTTTCTTGAAACAAACTCTTTGAATCAATCCAAAGGTTTTCGGCAATCACTTTCTCAAGAAAAGGAGTTATGTTTTTTTGAACAAACTCTTCGGCTTTTTCATAACCCTGATCCAAATAAATCGCTCCTATCAAAGCCTCCATTGTGTTAGCGAGAATAAACTGCCTCGCTCTACCCACATCTTTTGCTTCTCCTCTGGAAAGCAGGAGATGATCGCTTAGGTTTAAGATGGTGCCAACCTCAGAGAGTGTATTTGTGTTTACCAAAGAAGACCGAAAAGAAGTCAGCTCCCCTTCTGTCTTGTCTGGATATTTTTCAAATAGATATTTTGTAATGACAAGCTCCAGCACAGCGTCACCTAGAAACTCAAGTCTTTCATTGTGTCCCAATTTAAATCCTCTGTTTTCATTCAAATACGAACGATGAACAAAAGCTTGTCTCAACAAGTCTTTATCTTTAAAATAAATTTCTATTTTTGCCTCAAAAGCACTTAAATCAGAACTATTATTCATTTTATTTTTTATCTACAAGTTTTTTTACTCCGTCTGTTATTATCGGCAATATATCACCGTAAAAATTTAAATCAGCGATCTCAGGAAGAGTAAACCAAGAAACTGCATCCAAACCACCACCCTCTTCTATAGAAAGCTCTTGGAAGGGGGCCTCCGCCAGAAAGTAGCTGACCCTCTTTCTTATCTTCCCTTTTTCAGGATCAAAAGCAATATATTCGTTTTGACCTATCTTCTCCTTTGGTTCAATTTCTAGGGAAAGCTCTTCTTTGATAACTCTCTTTACACCGCTCTCCAAATCTTCACCTTCATTTAAGTGTCCTTTGGACAATGTCCAGTGGCCAAAAACATCGTGGACGAGTGCAAGTCTCGTTTCCCCTCCATCATTAGCAAAGATAATTGCACCAGCCAAATTTTCGACAGGTAGCTCTTCATCTGGAATGTTGTTGGAAAATTTCTTTTTTGGACTTTCGTCATCTTTTCCGGGCTCTCCCATTTCTTTATAAACAGCACCCAAAACTCCATTTACAAATTTTCCACTTGTTTCTCCACCAAATGTTTTCCCGAGTTCAATAGCTTCATTTATCGCGACTTTCGGAGGAACCTGTTTTCTATCTGAAAATATAAGTTCGTACAAACCTATTCTCAAAACATTTCTGTCAACTATTGAAATCTTATCTATAGGCCAATCAGGCGCAGCTTTTTCAATAATATCGTCGAGTTCAGATTTCTTTTTTACAACTCCATCCATCAGATTTTCCATAAACGAAAAATCCCCCATTCCAGGAGCAAACTCTTCCGCATTTCGACGGAAAATAGAAATAGCCTCATCGGAAGATTTCTTGCTGAAATCCCACTCAAAGAGGGATTGTAATACTATTGATCGCGCTAGGTGACGATTTGCCATAAAGAACTTGGGGGCCCAAAAACTAAAAAATTATTCTTCTTTTTTATCTTCTTTTTGAGAAACTCCGAGTGATTTCTGTTTCTCTTTTTTCTTTGCTTCTTTCTTAGCCATTTTACCAATAATATCCATCACTTCTCTGCCTCTGTGCTTTCCGCAGTTTTGGCACAAATAGTGCCTCATCTTTGGCTTGCCACAGTTAGAACAAAGAGAAAGCGCCTTGTCTTCCAAAGCGTGGTGAGACCGGCGGTTTCTAGTATGGGATCTGGTGTGACGCATTCTTACTACCATAGCCATAGAGTATACAAGATTTCCTTTATTTAGCAATATCAAAAATGCCCCGCACAAGGCGCTCCAAAGAGCGCCTTGTGCGGGGCTTCCTATCTACCTCTTGTCAGTAACTTCCGCCGATCTCTCCGAAAATCGGCTCTCCGCTCGCAAGGACCAGCCTCAGCTCGTCGCTTATTCTGTAATCCGTAAAGCTCATCCTGCCGTTAGCGGATTTGGAAAGACGGCCGTTTGAGCTTGGAGAATCTCCGAAAACACTCATAGTGGAGAGACGCTTCATGAGTTCGCTGAAACGCTCCATCTTGAACATTTCCTGCAGAACATTCAGAAGTTGCCAGTGGTTGACGCTCACGAGCACCGATTGGTCGTTGGAGAATGAGACGATCTGCGAATCTTCAAGTCCAACGGCTTCCATCGACTTATTACCATTGGCATCAACCATCCTGTAATACCACTTGTACCCGCCACTTCTTCCGACTATGACCGAAAAGAAACCTCTCCCCGGAACATCGGCAAACGTCCTCATCAATCCTCCGATTAAGTGGCTGGGTTATGACAATGACGAACAAAAATCTTAAAAAAGATTAAAATAAAAAAGATTTTGTGTCAAAATTTTATAAAAGACTTTCTGTGAATATCACTTAGTCCGAATTTTTTTATTTTTTTAATATGGAGAGCTGTTCCATAACCTTTGTGGATATCGAAGCAGTAATTTTTATATTTTTTTGAAACTTTCTTCATCCATCTATCTCTTGAAACTTTAGCAACAATAGAAGCAAGAGAAATAATTTTTACTTTCTCATCTCCTTTTATAATCGTCTTTTGAAATTTAAATTCATTTGGAGCTTTTAGAGAGCCGTCTAGATACACTTTCGCGGTCTTGGGATTAAGTTTAAGTTTTTTTATAGACCTCAATATTGCTCTAGAAATTGCCTTAGAAATTCCAAATTTATCAATTTCCTTGTTGCTAGAAAAAGAAAAGCTGAAATCTAAATTACCCCACTTCTTTTCTTCTTCTAAGAAAGAGAACCATCCCTCTCTTTCTTTTTGAGACAATTTTTTTGAATCTTTGACCCCCTTAAACCTAGCTCCAATATTAGCCAGAAAAACCACTATCCCGACCGACACAGGACCTGCTAAGGGCCCCCTGCCCGCTTCATCTATTCCAACCTTCACAAATTTACTCTTTTTAAGGGTTGACATAAGTAGAGTATAACGCAAAAAATTTTTTCCCCTGACGAAGATTGGCATTCGATTGTTATAATTTTCTCTATGGGCAACCCTAAGTCTAAATTTATACACCTCCACACTCATAGCCACTTCAGTCTTCTTCAGGCATTACCAAAAATACCCGAGCTTGTTTCCACTGCAAAAAAATTTGACATGGAAGCTCTGGCACTAACAGACAGCGGAAATATGTACGGGGCTATAGAGTTTTACAAGGAATGCAAAAAGCAAAATGTAAAACCAATAATAGGCCTTGATGCTTATATGGCTCTACGATCAAGACACGACAAACAGTCTGGAATAGACAATGTTCGCTCAAGACTCGTTCTTTTGGCTTTAAACGAAACGGGTTATAGAAATCTGATTTCTCTTGTCACAATCTCACACTTAGAAGGTTTTTATTACAAACCGAGAATAGATAAAAAACTTTTGGAAAAATATCACGAAGGGCTCGTTGCAATAATGCCGTCTTTTAGCGGAGAGGTGGCACAATTGGCGCAAACAGAAAAAGAAAAGGCTAAAAAAATAATTTCTTGGTACAAAGAAATATTTGGAAAAGAAAATTTCTTTTTAGAAATTACCAGACACGACGAAATAGAAGGACACAAACAAAAAATGGATGCCCTTGTCGAGCTGTCAAAAGAATCCGACACGCCCTTGGTTGCCAGCCACGATGTTTATTACATTTCCCCAGAGGATAAAAAAGCCAGAAATACGCTGGTATCGGTGCAAAACGGAGGAGAAAAAGATAGAACTGGATTTTACGGAGGAGAAGAGGATTTTTCTTTCATAAGTCCAGAAAAAGCGGAAGAGTCTTTTGCCGAAATTAGAGAAGCAATAGAAAACAGCTCTAAGATAGCAGAAAGATGCAATTTGGAACTGGAGTTTGGATCTTGGGTTTTTCCGCACTTTGAACCAGAGTCCGGACTTAATCACGACGATGAATTGAAAAGGATTGTTTACGAGGGCCTCAAAAAAAGAAATTTAGATTTAACAAAAGAAGTTGAGGAGAGGATTGAATATGAATTGAAAATTATCAAAGACAAAGGATATTCTCCATATTTCTTGGTGGTAGCTGACTTAATAAGTTTTGCTCATAAAAATAATATTCTGACAAACATTAGAGGCTCTGTTGCTGGTTCAATTGTCACCTATCTAGCTGGAATCACGAGTGTAAACCCAATTGAATACAAACTGCCGTTTGAAAGATTTTTAAACCCTGAAAGACCTTCCGCTCCTGATATTGATATGGACTTTGCCGACAACAGAAGAGACGAAGTTATTGAATATGCCAGACAAAAATACGGAGCCGATAAAGTAGCTCAAATAGGAACATTTGGAACAATGCTGGCCAGAGGTGCGGTGCGTGATGTGGCACGGGCCTTGGGATATCCGTATTCTTTGGGAGACAGAATTGCAAAATTGATTCCATTCGGATCACAAGGTTTTCCAATGACCATAGATAGAGCATTTGGCCTGGTGCCGGAATTAAAAGAGTTGTATCAAAAAGATGAAGAAGTGAAGGATGTCATAGATATGGCGCTAAAAATTGAAGGGTGCGCGAGGCATATTTCTGTTCACGCAGCGGGAGTCGTCATCTCTCCGGACCCGCTCACAAACCATGTCCCACTTCAATTTGATCCAAAAGGAGAAGGGAAAATAATCACCCAATACGATATGCACGCTGTCGAAGATGTTGGTCTTTTAAAGTTTGATTTTCTCGGTATAAAAAACCTTTCAATTATTGCGGACACACTCCACCGAATAGAAGCGATTGAAGGAAAAAATATTGATATAGAAAATATTCCGCTAGATGATAAAAAAACTTTTGAGCTCTTGTCTCGCGGAGAAACCGAAGGACTTTTCCAACTCAACGGCACAGCAATGACACGGTTTCTAATGGATTTGAAACCAACGAACATACACGACATAAACGCAATGGTCGCTCTTTATCGCCCCGGACCTATGGAAGTAATACCGGAATATATTCGCAGAAAAAACGACCCGACTTTGATTTCCTACCTAGATCCGAGAATGGAAAAATTCTTAAAAGAATCTTATGGCTTGATAGTTTACCAAGACGACCTGCTTTTCTGTGCAATAGACTTGGCAGGATACACTTGGCTTGAAGCAGACAAATTTAGAAAAGCCGTTGGAAAAAAAATACCAGCAGAAATGGCAGCTCAGAAAGAAAAATTTATTTCGGGAATTGTTGAAAATGGACAAACAAAGCCTTTTGCAGAAAAACTTTGGAAACTTTTTGAACCATTCCAAGCATACGGATTCAACAAAGCTCACGCTGCGAGCTACGGCAGAGTCGCTTATCAAACTTCATACTTGAAAGCCAACTTCCCTGCTATCTATATGTCCGCAGTACTCACAGCCGACTCTGGCGATATAGAAAAGATAGGAGTACTAATTGCCGAGTGTAAAAGAATGGGTATTCCTGTTCTAGCCCCATCTGTAAATGAGAGTTTTCAGGGCTTTTCAGTCGTCAGAAAAGAAGGTTCTCCAGACACAATACGCTTCGGCCTCACGACTATTAAAAATTTTGGAGAAGGCATTGCAGACTCAATTGTAAAAGAAAGAAAGAGAGATGGCAGGTTTTCCTCCTTGGCCGACTTTTTGGATAGAATTAAAGATAGAAATCTAAACAAAAAATCGCTTGAAGCTCTTATAAAAAGCGGGGCCTTAGACGAATTTGGAGAAAGAGGTCAGATGTTGGGCAATCTTGAGATGCTACTTTCTTATCACAAAGAAAGATCTAAAGATGAAGGAGATCAAGATTCTCTTTTTGGCACAATATCTGGAGAAAAAGCACCCGACATTTCTCTTCAGCCAACAGAAGAAGCTAGTTCAAAAGAAAAACTTGCTTGGGAAAAAGAGCTTCTAGGCCTATACATTTCTGGGCATCCTCTGGAAAAATTTAAAGAAAAACTTGAAAAACAAAATGGCACTTTGACGAAAATTAAACAAGAAGGAAAAGATAGAGAGCGCATCACGATCGGAGGAATAGTTGAAGATGTAAAAGAAATAATTACAAAACAAAATCAAAAAATGGTTTTTGTTAAAATTGCTGACCTAAATGACTCAATAGAAGTTGTTGTCTTTCCAAAAGTTTATCAGGAATTTAAAGATTTATTCCAGCCAGAACAATGCATCGTGCTTATGGGAAGTGTTTCAAAAAGAAATGGTGGTACGAGCGTAATCGCCGAAAAAGCACGGGCTCTTTAATGTTAAGTGGGTTTTAAAATTCACACAAAAGAATAGAGACCGCTTGCACGGTCTCTAGAACTGATGTGAACTGACGATCTCAAGCACACGCTTGACGCGCCCCTTGAAAAGCATCTCAAGGCAATTCATGCGCTCGTTACCGCAGTAGTAAGGAACCTGCTCAAAAAAATTTCTGGCCACATTGACCGAAACCTTCTTGAGTATGTGCATCCGAATCTGACCGAGATCTTCCCAGACAGACTCTTCACTCCTGCCTTCTTGAAGCACGGCTTCTCGCACCCAGCGAAACGGGTCTCCCGGATCAATGCGGAGCATTTGGGCAAGAGAATTCGCCAACTCATCGTTGGACATCAATGTTCCCATACTTCCTCCCTTTGGGGTTCTTTTTGGATACTAGCACAAGCTGGAGAAAAGGCGAATCTGTGATAGGATATTTTTATGAAAAAGACCGAAAATATTGAGCACCTTCGCCATTCTTTGGCTCACCTTCTGGCGGCTTCTGTCCTTGAACTTTATCCAAATACAAAAAACACCATAGGACCAGCGATTGAAAACGGCTTCTATTATGATTTTGATTTTGAAACTCCAATAACCGAAGAAGATCTGCCAAAAATAGAAAACAAAATGAGAGAAATTTTGCCCTCTTGGACAGAATTTTTACATAAAAAAGTTTCTACGAAAGAAGCGGAAGAACACTTCAAGAAAAATGAATACAAAAAGGAGTTGATAGAAGAAATAACTTCAAAAGGAGAAGAACTCACTTTATACACTTCCGGAGAATTTACAGACCTATGCAGAGGCGGGCATGTAGAAAATCCGAGCAAAGAAATAAATCCGCAAGCTTTCAAACTTTCTCGCATCGCCGGAGCTTATTGGAGAGGAGACGAGAAAAATAAAATGCTCACTCGCATTTATGGTCTGGCTTTCAACACCAAAAAGGAGCTCGATGCTTATATTACTCAGCAAGAAGAAGCAAAAAAACGCGACCATAAAAAAATTGGAGTTGAGCTTGATATTTTTACATTCTCAGATTTGGTCGGCTCTGGCCTGCCACTTTGGACACCCAAAGGTACGCTTTTGAGAAATCTTCTTGACGACTATGTCTGGGAACTAAGAAAAGAGAAAGGGTACGAAAAAGTGGAAATTCCTCATATTACAAAGAAAGAACTATACGAAGTGAGCGGACACTGGGAAAAGTATAAAGACGATTTGTTCTGCATCACTACTCGCGAAGGGCATCAGTTTGCAATGAAACCAATGAATTGCCCACACCATACTCAAATTTTTGATCGCAAAAAATGGAGCTACAGAGAGATGCCTCAAAGATATGCCAACTCAACAATGTGCTATAGAGACGAACAGACAGGAGAGCTTTCCGGACTTTCAAGAGTTCGTGCTTTTACTCAAGACGATGCTCATGTCTTTTGCAGAATGTCTCAAGTTAAGGATGAGTTTCTAAAAATATACGAAATTGTAGAAACATTTTACAAGAGCTTCGGATTTAATCTGGAAGTCAGAATTTCAAAAAGAGATCCGGAACATCCAGAAAAATATTTAGGAGAAAAAGATGGCTGGGAAAGAGCTGAAAGTATTTTAGAGGAAATTGCCAAAGAAAAAATGGCTTCTACAATAGATGGTATCGGAGAAGCTGCTTTTTATGGCCCGAAGTTGGATTTTATGGCGCGTGATGCAATAGGGAGAGAGTGGCAGGTGGCAACCATTCAGCTTGATATGAATATGCCAGAAAGATTTGACTTGTCTTGCATAAACGAAAAAGGAGAAAAAGAAAGGGTTGTAATGATTCACGCCGCCATTATGGGATCTATTGAAAGATTTTTAAGTATTCTTCTTGAGCACACAGCAGGAAATCTGCCTCTATGGCTCTCCCCTGTCCAAGTTCGCATTTTGCCGATAGGAGAAGGACATCTCAAACACGCTCAAAACATTTTTGAAAAACTAAAAGAGTCTGGTATACGCACAGAGCTTGATACAGCTAGTGAGAGTCTGGGTAAAAAAATCCGTGATTGGAAATTAAACAAAATTCCTTATGCATTAGTAATCGGAGACAAGGAAGTTGAAGCTGGTGGAGCAACACTTGAATCAAGAAATAATGGAAACTTGGGACAAATTTCTAAAAAAGATCTTTTGGAAAAGTTGGAAAAAGAAGTGGTTAGTAAACAATAAAAAGCAATTAGTAGACAGTGGTTAGTAGATATTAAAGGAATGTTTGTTCCCCCATCCTCTATTCCTTATTCGCCATTCATTATTCCTTATTCTTCCTAGCGATTTCGCTAGAAACTAAATATCCAATTTTGCCATTTTAGCATTGGACTGAATAAATGCTTTTCTGCTTGGTACATCAGTACCCATCAAAACATCGAAAATTTTATCTGCTTCTTGTGCGTCCTCAACAGTAACTTGCTTTAAAATTCTTCTAGCAGGATCCATTGTTGTTTCCCAAAGTTCTTCGGCATTCATTTCTCCCAAACCTTTATATCTTTGAATGAAGACTTTGGGACTTTTAGTTTTTGATTGTGAGCTTTTAGCCTCCTCTGATTCTTCTTCTGGCACTTCTTCTTCCTGCTGAGCTTCAACAGTGTCTTCTGGCGCAATATCAGAACCAACTATTTGCACTTTTTCTTCATCTGTATAAGCGTAAGAGACTTCTTTGCCTTTTTTTATTTTATAAAGAGGGGGTTGAGCAATATAAATATATCCAGAATCTATAAGAGGTCTGAAAAATCTGTAAATCAAAGTCAGAAGAAGTGTTCTAATGTGAGCTCCGTCAACATCGGCATCTGTAGCAATAATAACTTTGTGATACCTAAGTTTTTCTATATCAAATGTGTCTCCTATGGCAGTTCCCAGAGCCACCACCAAATTTTTTATCTGCTCGGACGCAAGCATTCTGTCCAAGCGTGCCCTTTCAATATTCAAAATTTTCCCGCGCAGAGGAAGTACGGCTTGAGTCCTTCTGTCACGCCCCATCTTTGCAGTACCTCCTGCAGAATCTCCCTCCACAATAAAGAGCTCAGACTCTTCAGCAGATCGAGACTGACAGTCCGCAAGTTTACCAGGCAAAGTCATGCCCTCAAGAGCTCCCTTTCTCAATACAGAATCTTTCGCTGCTTTAGCGGCCTTTCTGGCTTTTAGGGCCAAAACAACCTTATTTATAACCGATTTGGCATCATCTGGATTCTCCTCCAAAAATGCCGAAAAAGAGTCGTTAAAGACCCCTTCCACCATTCCTCTGGCCTCTACAGTTCCAAGCTTTGCTTTGGTCTGACCTTCAAACTGAATTTCTCTGAGTTTTACTGAAACCACCGCAGTAAGGCCTTCCAAAACATCGTCTCCGGTAAAATTGTCCTCGCTCTCCTTCACTAGACCGTTTTTTCTGGCATAGGCATTTAAGGTTCTTGTTAGAGCGGTTTTAAAACCAGTAATGTGAGTACCTCCTTCGGAGTTATAGATATTATTTGCAAACGGAACAATTCTTGAAGAAATATCATCAACATACTGCAAAGCCACCTCCACAGACTCATAATCATTTATTTTCTTTTCAACATAAA
This sequence comes from uncultured Candidatus Saccharibacteria bacterium, assembly GCA_964509605.1. GTDB lineage: Bacteria > Patescibacteriota > Minisyncoccia > Phycocordibacterales > Zambryskibacteraceae > CAZDXF01. The sequence goes on along the minus strand of CAZDXF010000002.1, from coordinate 168,618 downwards.
AAATATTTTTGTGTATCGGTTTTTGAATCTGATTATAAAATCTAACTAGAGAAAGAAGGCCTCCTTCAAAATAAAAACTAGTTGAAGGAATATCCAAGCCAAGCTCCTTGAGAAAGAAAGCGTCTTCTTCCGGAACGCTCTTTTTCATTTCTCTCGCGTCCAAAACTGAAATGCGAAGTTTTTTCACCAGATATGCCTGTTGTCTCAAATGGTTCACAACTCTAGTGAAATCAAAATTTACATCTTGAAAAATAGTTGCGTCTGGCTCAAACACAACCACTGTTCCGTTTTGCTTTGAGCTTCCTACTTTTTTGACAGGACCTTTTCTTTTTCCCTGACTGTACTCTTGAACATACTTACCTCCATCTCTATGAACAACAACTTTTGTGTAAACAGAAAGAGCATTTACCACTGATGCTCCGACACCGTGAAGACCTCCGGAAACTTTATAACCTTCTCCGCCAAACTTTCCTCCGGCATGAAGAGTTGTCATTATAGTTTCCAAAGCAGAAACTTTTGTCTGTTTATGAACATCAACAGGTATACCTCTTCCGTTATCAGCAACTCTGATTCTATTTCCAGGCAGAAACACCACTTCTATATGATCGGCAAAACCACCCATCGCCTCATCGCGAGAGTTGTCAAAAATTTCCCAGATTAAATGGTGAAGGCCATCTGGACCTGTGGTGCCTATATACATTCCAGGGCGCTTTCTGACCGGCTCTAACCCCTCCAGAACTGTAATATCTTCTGCGCTGTATTTTGATGCCTTTTTAGCTTTTTCTTCTGCCATTTTAAACAAAGATTGCCCTCTATTTCGGGCGGTCTAATTTCTAAAATACCTAGTTTTTACAAGGTTATTATAGCAAATTACAGTGTGAAAAGAAAGCCACCAAAAAACTTATTTGTTTTTAGAAACCATACTTCTGATTTCCTTTAGCAAATCAGCAGGAGACCTCAACTTTTCCATATCTTCTGGTACCTCAACAACAAACCGATTAGCCGTTTCATTAATAATTCTCCCGTATCCTACTATCTGCTTAAAACAGGTATTTCCTGATAGTTCTTCCTCAATAACCCCCTTCGTTAATGTTGCGTGCACAACCCTTCCCGCCCCGACATACACTCCAACATGATCAACACCTTCTGGTACTTTTGTGCCCGGTTTATACTCCAAACTCTCATTGCGAATGGCAACCTCAACAACTTCTTTCCCCAAGACACTAGAATAATAACTTCCTTCTGTATGAACAATTAATCCTGAATTTGAAAAAACCAAATCCCCAGCAATCAAATCGCCTCTACTTATCTTTTTGGAAAAAACAAATTGATCTATGGCGATGCGAGGTATTGCCATCCCCGCTTCGACAGCTGCCCAAGCAACAAGTGAGGAACAATCAAAGAAACGAGGCGAGTCTTTCAAAACGCTTGCACCTCGCTTATATGGCACACCTATAACCCCTCTTACCGAAGATAAAAACTGAACCAAAGGATTTATTTTTTTGTATGTAAAACCGGCTTCCTTGAGTTCACTTTCACTCACCTCATTTTCCGACAAACCGATTCTGTAAATCCACTTATTTTTCACGACATTCTTATAGTAGCTCCAAATTCCTTCTCTGTAATTTCTTCAACCTTTTTGTGAATATCATTTACCTCCGCATTTGTCAGTGTCCGTCCCAAATCGCGATAGGTTATACGCCAAGTAAAACTCACTTTGTCATCTCCAAACTTTTGGGCATTCTCATATTTATCTATGAGAGAAACTTCCTCAACTCGCTCCCCTCCTATGTCGCGTATTCTGTCAAAATAATCATTGAGCACAAATTTTTTCTCAATCACAAAAGAAATGTCACGAATAACTGGCGGAAATTTACTCACCTCCTTGAAGGTTTGCCCCAGTTTGAGCTGTTTTTTTACTCTTTCGTCACCCGACCAAAGAAGTCTGATGTCCGGCAAATCCATTGAGACGATAGCCAGTCTCTCAAGACCGAGACCAAATGCCCAACCATTCCACATTGAAGAATCAACACCAAATTTCTCAAGAACGCTATCTTTGACCACACCGCTTCCCAATATCTCCACCCACTTGCCCCCCTTATCAATTTCCATTTCAAGAGATGGGTGCGTGTACGGGAACTTGTCTTCGTTGAACCTGCCGACCACATCTTTTCCAAATATCGCTTGAGCTATTGAACTTAATACACTTTTTAATGTCTCCTCGTTGATAACCCGTTTTTCTTTTGGAGCAAGATACCATCCATCTATTTGATGGAAGACATTCATATGCCGTCTATCTATTTCATCCTTGCGATAAACTTTACCGAAAGAAAAACATCCTACCGGCTCGCCTTTTTTCATACGCTCAACAATATCTTTTTCCTTCAAATAGTAGTACCACATTACGGTCGTGTGCGTTCGCAAAATATTTTGGTCATCAACATAGTAGGTGTCCGACTTGCTTCTGGCTGGATGATCTACCGGAAAATCAAAAAGATCAAAACTAATATCGGCCGGTACTATCTCTGGCGTTTCTATAACATCAAAGTCTTTAAAATCTTCAAGTGCAAGAATACGATCCACCATCTCTTTTATGGGGCTACCTTCTGCTCTTGAAAGGTCAGGCATATCAAGATAGCGCTCGATTCTTCGAGCTTCTGTATCTACCCTCTGTTTTAGGCCTTCGCGAAGCTTTCTCTGCTCATCAAGTTCGACTGAAAAACTTTTTTTCATAATACACAGAATATCATAGGAACTGCTAAGATGACCAATCAAATGACTAGTCTGATTTTGATAGAGATATTAAAATACCACTGAGTAAATCACATCTCCCTCTTTTATATAAATCACCCCGTCCTTAGTTGCAAATTTAAGCCCCTTCCCAAGATGAATTTTTTGAATGTTTTGTTCTGATCTATCATCAATCTCCACCACATAAACCCCGTCTTCAAGGAGAATTGTTAATAAATCATCTCTGCCCGGAAAAAAATCGACAGCTAAAACCTTGCTAGGAGCATTAATCACGATTTCTTCCTTACAATCAACATCATCGCAAAAATACGCCGGTATATCAGAAATTTTTCCATTCCAAGTCGCAATCAACTTTCCATCACTAATTGCCACATCAGGCCTTTTGGGGTTGTTTGAACGATTTGTTGTTGTGGCTGTGGAAGTGCCTGCCATATATGTACTGGTTGCAAAAAATAACTCAGTCGCGGAGATGTAAGAAGGGTTTCTGTTAGATAAAGAAATTATCCTTGGAGCTGTTGTTGTCGGATTTCTATTTTCATCTAAAAATGGATAGATTGGATCCAAAACAACCTCTTCGGACAAAGAAAAAGGATATGCTTCAGTAACGGTCTCTGGGTAAACTGGAAGTGTTTTGGACCAAGACTGCAAACCTTCTTTTGAAACTCTGATGTAATAACTTCCGGGTTTAAGATTCTGAATCAAAAAATTCTTCTGAAAAATTCCTGTTTTTTTGACGAGCTCATCTCCTAAATATATTTCCATTCCAGATTGTCCGGCAGATACATATATTCCGCCTGTCCTACCAAAAGTCAAAGCTTCGGAAAGAGACAGGCGATAACCTCTTGCGTGCATTATGACCAAAGGCAAAGATACGATAAAAACAATCGTAAAAAATATAAAGAAAAACCTTCTTTTTTTTACTGATAGAGTTTTCATTTTTTCTTATCCTTTCTGTGTTTGGGGGTAACCCAAAATCCCATATATTTGCCGAACATAAGACGAGTCTGAGCATCAAGTCCGGGAATTGCACCGAATGTAATTATAGTAAAAGGTATTAAAACCCACTGCAAAACCATGGGCAATTTTGAAAACCTGCCTTTTTCTTTTGGTCGTTCGGGCAAGAAAGACAGAAATATTATTGAAGAAAGTATCAAACCCAACATTGCGACAATCATTATATTTCTTGTCAGTATTGGCAGATTATAAGAAAGAATTGTCTTATTAAACTTGTCTCCTCCCAATACAACAGGCAACCAGCCAAGAAGGAAAATCATTATTGGATTTGTCGCCAAAGACCAAAAACCTTCTATTTGCACAAAAGATGTCTTAATTTTTTGCCAAGTTGGAATTTTTTTATTTTTAATAAAAGAAAAAAGCATATATGGAATATTCTCCACACCCCAAGACCATCTTCTGTGCTGACGATAAATATTTTTCATCGTCTGCCATAAAGATGGGGCTACATTTGCGTCCATTGAAACTGGGTAGGACAAAGGAACGACTCTATAATTACCGTCATTTGCCACCAACAAATTCCAAAAAATCCTTGAATCTTCAGAAACCATATTTTTCTGCCAATATCCTATTTCATACAAAGACTTCAAGCTCACTGAGTGAGAAGAAAATGTTGCGAGCTTTTCCGGACGCTCCTGTTGCATCATCTGCCAGAAAGTACTTGAGCCTGCCGCCACTCTAGAAACAGTCGGCGCTTGCCAAATGTTGTTGTTGTAAAAAGGGACCGGCTGAAAAGATGCTTTGTGTGGTTCTGGGGTGGTTAAAAAATGCCAAGTCAGACAAAGAAAATAATCTTTATACGCAACCGTATCAACATCAAAAGCTGAGACTAGAACATCTTCGTACGGAATGTTTTTTGGGTTTATAAGTTTTCTTCTGGCTTCTTCGGTTGCAAACGCTATATTTGAACCTTTGCCGGCAATTTCTCCGATCAAATCTTTTGGATGAACCGTTATCAAAAAACCACCGAACTCGGATTCATATTTTTCTTTTATGGTCTTTGCAACTATCTGCGCTTCGTCACCAGCTCTCTCTTCGCTCGCGAGAACAACAAACATTTTTTTCTTATTGTATTTTGTTTCTAAAAGAGAAAGTACGCTTTGCTCTACCACACCCAGACCTTCCTTGTAATAAGGAAGTAAGACCAGATGATATATATGCTCATATTTCAATTTTGAAAGCATCTCTTGCCAATCAACCGATAGATTGTATTTGATTCTTTTCCAATTATGACGAAGGTGAATGGATAAATAAGCCGTCTTCAATAGCCAGAAAATATCAAAAGCAATAATAAAATAGGCCGCCGCTACTGGAGCGAAAACAGAAAGACCCACTGCAGTCAAAAGCGTACCCCAAGATAAAAAACCAGGCATTATTTCTAGAGCTCTATAAAGAACCCTGTCTTTGCCAGTCAGGTCTTTAGCGCTTCCTATTTTGAAATATGGAGATTCTGCGTATTTCATTTATTTTGAGACCCTAATCTATCAGAACAGGGCTCTCAATACCAGAAAATTATTTTGAAAATATTTCTCGACCTTTATGCCAAAAATCTTCGTATCCTTTCTCTTTCATCCAATACCACCATTCAACACCCCACAGATACTGTTCGTCAAAGCCTGTTTTTTCCGCAAAATTAATTATTTCATCAAATTTTTCAGAATTCATTCTTTCAAGTTGAACCGAAATTGGTGCGGTAGTGATTGGTTCTATAAGCCAAGGCTCAAGAGAGAGCTCTATAAGAAGACTCTCTTTGTCACCAAACATTACTCTCATTAAATTTGTCTTAGCTTTGTAGAAAGAGGGCAGATAGACACTTCTTATTTGTCCCAGCTCCGGATTCCATAAATACATATAAACACTTGTTCCAAACAAATCTCCCCTCTTCCAAGCTTGAAACCACAACCCAAGATTTCCACTGTCGGTAACCAAAATTTTTCTACTTGGATCAAGCTTTTTAACGAGAGCTATTTCTTCATCCAAAAAATCCTTATCCAAATCTCCGCAATGATCTTTGGCAAAAACACTCAAAAATGGTTCGTTTTCAACTTGCCAATATTTTATGTTTGACCTGTCTTTATATCTCATCACTACCTCCTCTATAACCTCAAGTATTTGGGTTTTTTGCTCTTCCCACGAAAGAGGTTTTGCCCAATCAGGAATGTGACACTCTGGCCAGCTTGGAAGTCTGCGACCCACTGAAAGTATAATCTCCGCACCTCTTTTCTCAGCTTCAGATATCTGAAAATCTAAAGCTGAAAAATCGTAAGAATCTCTGCTCGGTTCAACCATAGGCCAATGAGCAGAAAGACGAAACTTTTTTACATTCAATTCATCCAGTATTGAGATGAAAACGGCCCTATAGTTTAAGCCAAGTTCTTCGGCTCTGTATTTACTAAATGAAACACCATAATTTATTTTTTCTGGATTTGGTCTATAAGAAAACACCAGAAAAAATGCAAGAAGTGTAAAAAACAGTGTTAAAGAAACTTTTAAGAAAGTTTTTAGAAATCTCATTTTCTCTAGAGAAACAAAATAAAGAACCCGATAGCAATAAATATCATTGCAAAAACTTTGTGCATTATATGACCTGGCCTAAATTCATGCTCATAAAGCTCTGGCATTTTCTTCATAAGCAAAATGACTAAAATAAATACAAAAAAGAATTGCAAAGAAGAAAGGGCGTTGACCACAGAAACAGAGCCCAGTTTGATTGCATAAAGGATAGACAAAAACGCCACGCCTCCCAAAAACCTATTAAGCACAACCAGAGAAGAAGTTTTTCTAGAAACTTGTTTGGATCCAGAAAATATAGAGTGCCTAACGCTTGGAATAAAAAGAAGGCACATGGTAGCTAACACATTTCCCATTCTGGACCAAAAAAATCCATCTACAAAATTTGTGTGTCCAAAAAGATATTTGAGCATTATTGCGGAAAGTCCGAAGAAAAAACCAGACAAAATTACAAAGAAAAAAGATTTGGCATTAAAACGAAAGTGGCCAACTAACATTATTCCTATTAGAAAAAATACTAGGGCTGGAAGAAATGAACTTGGCAACTCCTCGTTTAGAAATACCGAACCCAGTAAAAATGTTGAGACTGTAGATATTGCAACCAACCAAGAAACAACATCTGTGGTATTTGCTATTTTAAGAGCACTATACAAAAGAATGATTGAGGCTATAAAAGTAAATCCTATTAGGATGGACAGCCAAATTACTAGAGCAGATGGCGCGCTGACAACTCCAAAAGGTAGCAAAACAACAACTACACCAGACAAAAGACCTACATAAAAAGCATAGGTGCTTGGCCTAGAAATGGTCGTAGAAGTGACAATGTATTTGTCTATTAAGACAATTACGGCATTTAAGAATTGGCCGAAAACTACAAGCAGAATGGACAGAATTGGCAGTGACATTTTCTTTTAATTATACAGTATTTTCTTCAATAATTTTTTTATACACATATGCTGACGGCCTGATTTTTCTCTCTAAAGTGGAGTAATCTATCTCCACCAAACCAAAGCGTTTATCAAAACCAAAAGACCATTCGTAGTTATCTAAAAGAGACCAATAGAAATACCCCCTGACATCAACCCCCTCTTTTAGAGCCTGAGACATAGCTTTCGTATACTCAGAAATGTAAGACGGTCTGTTTTTGTCTAAAGAGTCTGCCAGACCATTTTCTGTAATATAGATTGGCAAATTATACTTTTTAAGTTCTGATAAAACCTTATAAAAAGCCTCCGGATATATGTCCCACCCCATCTCTGTTTTATTATATTTTTTTCCAGTTCCAAATCTTTTATGGATATAAAAATTAAGACCAATAAAATCTTGGTGACCGTAAATCAGTCTCAAAAACCTGTGATTCCAAAACCAGCGAGAAAAAAACGCCCGAAACATATTCCACGGCCAAAAATCGTATGAAAAACAAATATTGTGTTTTGCTATGCCAACCTTAAGATCTTTTTTTACTTTTTTTATCTCCCTATAAGCAAGTTTATGAGCAGAAGCAAGAGATTTAAAAACAGATAAAAAAGAGAAAACTGATTTTGAAAAAGGTGGCCACTCGCCTTTCAAATACCCACCCGAAGCCCATATCAGTGGTTCGTTTATGGTCATCCAATAATTTGCTTCTCCCCCCAACCTCTCAACAACATAAGAACAGTATCTGGCAAAAATTTCCGGAGCTTTAGGATTCAAAAATCCTCCTTTTTTTGAAAACCATACTGGCAAAGTAAAATGCCAAAGTGTGACAAAGGGTTCCAGTCCCCTTTCTCTTAGAGCTTTTAAAACTTTTCTATAGTGCTCTATTTCACGATCGTCAAAACGACCTTCTTCTGGTTCAATTCTGGACCACTCTATAGAAAATCTGTGAGCATTGTGGGAAAGAGATTTCGCAATATCAAAATCTTCTTCAAAACGATTATAATGGTCGGTTGCTTTCCCACATATCGGAACTTTTCCTTCCCTTCCAGCCTCTACCCAATCATTATTTTCTATTCCACCTTCAACTTGAAAAGAAGCTGTCGCACTACCCCAAAAAAATCCTTTTGGAAAATTCATGGGTTTAATTATACAAGATTTTTGAGCCACCTGTCGGGCTTGAACCGACGACCTGCCGTTTACAAAACGGCTGCTCTACCAACTGAGCTAAGGTGGCAACTAGTTTTCAAAATTTACTATAGCATCTAAACCTCGTCCTCTTCAGCTTCATATTTACCAAGACAGCTAAGGTGGCACTACACAATTGACCTGCCTCTTGGCTTCATATTTACCAAGACAGCTAAGGTGGCAATAATAACTAGCTGTCAGCTTATAGCTTTTAGCTTTTAGCTTTTAGAAGCTCGGAAGAATTCTAGCACAAAATTATAATGAGGAAAGTGTGCTATTTGTTAGAGAATCATCGTCAATTCTGTCCTTCTTCCTTCTTCTACCGTTACCTTTCTTTTCTTTACTTATTTCTTTTAGAAAATGAGAATTTGTCCCATTACCATTGAGAACTCTGGTTCCTCTATCGTCTAAAATAAGTTTACTATACTGGCCCCTTAAGAATTCTATAATTCTAGTGAATAAGTTTTTTGAATGAGTGGGTATTTTTTCTGATACAAAAATATCAGTTTTCTGATTTATTTCTAAAATAGTTTTTTCTCCTTTGGCCATTCCAGAAACAACAATACTATCAAATCTAGAAAAAAAACTTCCCACAAAAGTTTTCTTGTTTCTTTTGTGTTCATAAATTTTTACAATCAAAAAAAGGACTAAAAAAAATAGAGAAATTCCAAAGATCCATGAGATTGTCATTTTTATCCTTGAGTAGAAAATCTTACAAACCTACGAACTTCAACTCTTTCACCAAACTTTTGAACCGCGCCGGTTATTAGGTCTTTAACCTTTAGTTCTGGGTTTTTTATAAAATCCTGCTCCATTAGTGTCTTCTCTCCAAAATAAGAATTGAGCTTGCCCTCAAGAATTTTTTCTTTCATTTCTTCAGGTTTACCTTCCACCTCGGCAGAAAAAACTTCCATAGCCGATCTTTTGGAGTCGGGAGTTATGTCCTCCATTCTCAAAAACTGTGGGTCTGTAGCCGCAACTTGCATGGCTATATCATAAGCAATAGCTTTAAACTCCTCGTTTTTAGCAACGAAATCAGTTTCGCAAGAAAGCTCTACAATAGCGCCGACTGCTCCTCCACTGTGGATATATGAAGCCACCACTCCAGCCCCGAGGGTTCTGTCTGATTTTTTTGAAGCAACCCCTCCGCTTGCTTTTCGAAGTATTACTATAGCTTTCTCTATATCTCCACCGGCTTCTTCAAGGGCTTTTTTGCATTGCATTATTGAAAGCCCTGTCCTGTCTCTTAATTCTTTTACTTGTTCGGTTGTTATCATTGAACTTTTATTTAAACACAAAAACTTCTAATAAAAAACTAAAAACACTTTTAATTATATAGAAACTGAAGTTTTTTCCTCTTTCTTTGCTGGAGCAGAAAGTTTCCCTTCTTTATAAGCAGAAGCTATTTCGTCAACAAAGAAAGATATGCTCGCTATAGAAGAATCGTTGGCCGGAATTGGAAAATCTATCTCAAGTAAATTGCAATCAGAGCTGGCAAGTGCAATTATCGGAATATTTAAATTTTTTGCCTCCTTGATCGCATTCTGCTCCCTCTTAGGGTCAACCACAAAGATAGCTTTTGGAAGTGATTTCAAGTTGATTAATCCAGAGAAAAATTCCTGCAAATACTTAATCTCTCTATCAATAAGCAATCTTTCTTTTTTTGTGTACTTGGCAAGTTCTCCTTTTTCTTTCTGAGACAAAAGATCTTCAAGTTTGTTTATTCTTTTTCTGATTTCCGAAAAGTTTGTTAGGGTTCCGCCCAGCCATCTCCCAGCAACATAAGGCATCTCTACAGATTCCGCCCCTCTCTTTACCGCTTCTTTAGATTCACTCTTTCCTCCAACAAAGACCACTGTTCCACCTTGAGAGGCGATACTTTTTACAAAATCTTTTGCCTTTTCAAGAAAATCGTTAGTTTTTTCAAGATCAAATATCTCTACTTTATTTTTGGCACCAAAAATAAAAGGTTTTGCAGATGGATGTCTGCGAGACTTTGTCATACCAAAATGAGCCCCTACACTGAAGAGTTTTTCCAAAATAGTATTTTGCTGTTTTTCCTTTGTTGTCATAAAAAACAAACAGGTGAAGGGAATCTTACCAGAAGAAGTACCCTTACGCAAGAGCGCTCTCTCCTTCGCTGGCCTGAGCTAAACCCTCTATTATAGGATCCAGCTCTCCAGCAAAAATCAGAGGGATATTGTGCCAAGACTCTTTTATCCGATGATCAGTAATCCTGTCCTGTAAAATGTTGTAAGTTCTTATCTTTTCCGATCGATCTCCAGTGCCTATTTGGTTTTTTCTGTCTGCAGAAAACTTTTTATTTTCCTCTTCTTCTTTGAGAGCCGCTATTTTTGCCGTCAGAATTTCCATAGCCCTCTCTTTATTGGCATTCTGACTTCTCTCTACTGTAGATCGGACATCAAGACCTGTCGGTAAGTGAATAATCCTAACGGCACTTTCAACCTTGTTTACATTCTGCCCCCCCTTTCCACCAGCTCTGGATGTTTCTATCTCTATTTCAGCTGGATTGATTTCAAATTTAACTTTCTTGCGAATGGGTAAAATAGCAACGGAAGCAGTAGATGTGTGAACTCTCCCAGATTTTTCAGTAGCTGGAATTCTCTGAATTCTGTGAACTCCGGTTTCAAAGCGCATTTTTTTATATACATCTTTTCCTCGTACCTCAAACGAAGCTTCTTTGTAGCCACCTAAGGCACTCTCTGAAATATCAACCGGCTTCCATGACCAACCTTTTTTTTCCGCATATCTCTCATACATATGAGAAAGATCTTCAGCAAAAAGAGCCGCCTCTTCTCCACCGACCCCAGCCCTAACTTCTAAAATTATTTCATTTGGAAATTCTTCTTCTTTCTCTTCAGCCAAAAGTATCTCATCCATTTGGGCGATAATAGCTTCTTTTTGAGAAAGAATGTTTTTGAGCTCTTCTTCGGCCATATCTTTCATCCCATCCTCACCGGAAAGCGTTCTGATAGATTCTTCTTCTTTCAAAAGTTTTTCCAAAGATTCAGCCAGAAAACTCGTCTTTATATTATCTTTATACTTGCTTAAATCCATATTTTTAATTATAGAACAAGAAAAAACCTCGAAAGTGCGCTCGAGGATTTTCTATTGGAGAATTTACTTTTTCTTAGCAGCCGCACGCTTACTCTTGAACTTCTCTACTCTTCCCGCAGAGTCTATAACCTTCTCGTTTCCTGTATAAAAAGGGTGACATGAACTACAAATTTCAACTTCTATTTTTTCTTTTGTTGAGCCAATAGTAAAAGAGTTCCCGCAGGCACAGGTTACTTTAGCTTCAGGAAAATATTGTGGATGTATATCTTTTTTCATAGATTTTCTTAACGAGCAAAGCGAGTCTTTGAAAATCATGACCCCGCCCCACTTTTGCCGTCAACTTTAATGCTTCGGTAATATAACACTCGACAAAAAACTTTGCAACTTGTGATGCGTGTCCGAACAGGACCTCCCTAATGGGCGAAGTGTCACAAATTTATTTCAAAATCAAAAGTGGGGCGGGGTAAATTTTGTATAAAAAAATGAGGACCCTTGCCGAAGCTTGGGTCCTCTATGTGCAAGGCGCGAAGCGCCTTTGGTGTGCTACCCCCAGAAGAGAAGTGCTACCACGACACTCTTCCCCGATGAATCGTCACCGGCACGCGCGCCTTTGGCGCGGGGGTGTTTTTTTCAGTTGCCTAATTAATAAGACAACTGAAACGACGACGAGGGATACGCCTATTTCTGTGTCCGCTGAGATTCAGACTATGTCTTTCGTCCGAACTCGTTGATCGCGAGACACCCCTTTCGCCGGAACTCGTCCGGCACCTGAGCTTGTGCCAGCCGAAAATATAACACTTCGACTGGCACACGAGCCCAGAACTCCCTGTTGAATCACGACACCTCGCCGGCCGGGATGACGCCTGTTCGCGGGTGCCGTACTACCTACTTACTTACTCCCACAAAGTGCTCGGTTTGCGCTTTCCGGAGGGCTTCCGGCGCGGCTGGGGTTACCGAGCATTACCCCAACAACTCCATTATAGCAAATACACCAGAATTGTCAAGTATTTTTATTATTTAGCGCCCGGTACACCAAAAAACAGCTCTATTGAGCTGTTTTTTGGTGCTATTTACTATTCTATTTTCATCTTTCTTCTTTCTATTTTCTTATTTAAATCCCAACCCCAAAGTCATACGACCTCGCGCTTCGCGCAAAAGGGTTGGCCTATTCGGCCCCGCGCTCGGTCTGGGTTGGGGCGGGATTAAGAAAAACATAGTCGCTTCGCTCTTTGTTTTTCTAAACCCCCTTCAAGAAATCAATATTGCTCTGGATTTCTTCAACTTTTCTCATCACAGAATCTCCATAAAACACATTGGCGGGTACTCTACCCGGAGCACAAGACGCACCAGAGTAGTATCTACAAGCGGCATTTCTTTCCGCAGTATAACTTCCAGAAACAGCTCCCAGATCAGCAAGATAAATACCGGTTGCAACAAAAGAGTGCTCCGGATTCCAAGGATCTGCCTTATCAGCGCTCACTCCAACAGCAGGACCGATTCTTGCCTTAAACAATTCCCAAGTTGAAGGTATAAACTGTGAAGGCCCCATTCCCCCACCAAAACCTCTTCCCAGAGTATATTTATGTGCCGGAGGACAAGATACCGGGGTCAGTGTCCAATCTCTTCCTAATCTTTTCGTAATGTTTTCAAAAGGAACTGTGTCTCTGGGAGCTTTCATAACTTGTTCAAACGAAGTACCAGTATTTTTTCCAACTCCATCTCCATTTTCCAAATTTGCCAAGAGACATGAACCCTGATTTTTTCCAAGATCCGACTCTTGAGATAGGATCGCCAAAATCAAAGCTGAACGAACGCCCGTTTTTGCAGATGCATTTTCCGCGTATTCAAGCGCTTTACCAAAAGGAATTCCCTCCGTATCTCTAAGTCTAAACAAAGCTGCTCTAATTTGCGCTGCCCTTTGTTGTCTTTCGGCTAAAATTTGTTGATAAGTTTTTTCTTCTTGTTTTGTAGCATTTAAAAGTTTCTGTTTTTCCGCTTCACTTTGAGCGATGGTTTTCTTCTGACTCTCTACAACATATTTTGCATCCGCTTCTTGATTTTTCTTTTGATCGAGTTGCTTTCTCTCTTCTTCTGTCTGGGTTTTTATATCCCTTATTTCATCAAAATGAGCTTGAAGAGCCCTCTTAACTGAAGTGAAAGTATCCACATCTTTGAAAAATTCTGAAATATCTTTATTGGTAAGCATCACCTCCGCCAGAGAATAAGAATCTATTTCGTTTGTCTTCCTTATTAATTGAGCCAGAGATTCTTTACCTCTTTTGAGGCGCCCTTCAAGCTCACCTATTTTTTGAGTTCTGTTCCCTATTTCAGAAGAAAGTTGGTTGATGGCAATATTTTTTGCCCTTATGGTTAGCTCAGCTTCTTTTATCTTTGCATTAAGTATGGTGATATCGCCCTGAATCGTGCTGGCTTTCTTTTTTGTTTCATCCAATACGCCCTGCCATTGCGCAATCTCTTTTTGAAGCTGGTCATATTCAGCTCGCAGACGCGCTTCTTGTGCTGCAATTTCTTGCTCTGTCATAGCTTCTACAGAAGAAAAAGAAACCAGACTAAAAGCCATGTAAGAAAACAAAAACAGACAGAACAAAACAAAAAATTTAAAACTTATTTTTTTGTAAAAACTCATTGTAAATAAAAGACGAGCAGAAGCTCAATCTATTACCCATAATTATACCAGAAACAAAAAACACCTTATTTTTAGGTGTTTTTTGTTTTTTATTCTGCAGTCTTTTCTGCCTCTCCTTCACCCTCTCCTTCTTTAGCTTCTTTTCCTTTCTTCTCCACTTCAATACTTGATAGATCAACAGGTTCACTCGGAGCTTCTTCCTCTTCTTTAGGTTCTGCAATTAGAGCGACCACTTCTTCAGGATTTTCTAATAGAGAAACTCCTGCTGGCAAAACTAAATCTTTTGACAAAACCTGACTGCCTATTTCTGTAAGCAAAGAAATATCCACCTCTATATTGTGAGGAAGGTCTTTTGGCATAGCTTCAATTTTGAGCTCATGCAAGACTTTAACCAAAAGTCCCCCATGTTCTTTAACACCAGCTGAAACTCCAACGAATTCCAATGGCACATCAATTTCAAGTTTATGATCTTTATCAAAGACATAAAAGTCTGCGTGTCTCGGCAAGTCAGTGGTCGGATCAAAGTCAACATCATGAATAAGCGCATCGTACACCTTTCCATCATCTGCCTTTAAAGTGACAACTGTTGACTCTCCAGCTTTTTTCCAAATCTTAACAAAATCTGCCTGAGTCATTGATATCGGAGTGGCTTCCTGTTTTTTGCCATACATTATTGCAGGCATAATACCGCCTTTTCTCAAGCTCTTTAGATTTCCTATTTTTTCCCTGTGGTTTACAGAAAGCTCTAACATAACGGGCTACTATTATACAGACCCTGACTAATAAATCAATAGCTATTTGGACCGATTTAGGCAATATGAGCTTTTAAATAATCCTTGGTCAAACCCACCTTTTTACCGGGATTAAACACGCATTGCGGATCAAATATATTTTTTATTTCTGCAAATATTTCCAAAGTTTTAGGAGAATACATTTTGTTCAAATAAGGAGTTCTAATTATGCCATCATTGTGTTCTGCTGTTATTGAACCCTCATATAAAGCTACTAAATCATATATCTTATCGGACACTTCAAGAATTTTCTGAACATTTCTTCTGTCTTTCATATCCATAAGCGGAATAATATGAAAATTACCGTTTCCAGCGTGCCCCGCAATTGTATATATGAGCTTATAGTCATCTAAAATCTTCCTCATTTTTGGAAGAAACTCTGGCAAATGTTCGGGCCTAACTATTACATCATCAACAAAAGGAGCTGTGCGTTTCCCACGGACATGCTTTCTTAACAAATTAAAACTTTCCCTTCTAATAGTCCAATATTTTTGAGATTCTTCTTCACTGCTTGATATATGAGTTTTCAATTTGAAGTGAGCGATCTTTTCTTTCAGACTATTCATTTTTTTATCAATCTCTTCATCATTATCGCCAGAAAATTCTACAAGCAATATCAACTTTGGTATCCCTCCTGTGGCCATAAGCCACGCTTCCGGCACAAAAGAAAGTATCATTTTGAAAAAGTTTTTGGCCTTCATTGATTTGAGCATCTCCGGAAAAAATCTAACAGCTAGCTTCATTGTTTCGTCGTCATAAGATTCAATGCTTTCGGGTTTAAACAAAAGAATTTCATTTACAAGATTCGCCAACGGTTTCAAATCTTTTAGAAATACAACAAAAAGTTTTGATTTTTTCTTTACGGGCACAAGTTTGAGTTTAGCTTTTGTTACAATCCCGAGAGTTCCTTGAGACCCAACTATCAACTTGTTTAAATCAAAAGTTTTTCCGTCCCAAACATTCCAAATAAAATAACCCGCAGAATTTTTTGAAACTTTTGGTTTTGCTTTTTGTATTTCCTCTTTATTTGTCTCAATGAGATTCCAAATCTTTTTATAAATTTCTCCTTCAAAATCACCTTTAGAAATTTTTGCTTCTAATTCTTTTTTATTGAGAGGTTTGACTTCATACTCATTGCCATCCGAAAAAACAATATTTAATGATTCAATAAAATTTTCCATTTTACCGTACTGCAAAGTTTTCTCTCCAGCCGCATTGTTCCCTATCATTCCTCCTATTGCGCAAAGATTTTTTGAAGCTGTATAACATGGCAAAATAAGACCTTTTTTAAGGGTTTCCGGCTCAAAATCCCTATAAAATGTCCCGGGTAAAACAGTCGCAGAAGCGTCTGAAATCTCTTCTATTCCACCCATATTTTTTGTTATATCCAAAATTATAGACTCGGACAAAGATCCCCCTGCCATGCACGAACCAGCAGCTCGCACCGTAAGAGATAGACCGGGATCAGATTTTTTATTTTCTAAAACAAAACGAACAGCATTTTGAATATCCTTTGTGTGTTTTGGAAATGCAACCAAAGATGGCCTGACCTCACACAAGCTCGCATCTTTACTGTAAAGAGACAGGGTTTTGTCATCAGAAAAAATCTCTCCTTCAAAATTTTCTTTCAAACCCTCCATATTAAGAAATTCTACTAAAGAGCTTTAGGCGCTCTTCTACTAACTTTTGCATAGCAATTAACGAAGGTTTCATAATTTTGTAAGGCGCAACTTCATCAGGATCATCTTGAAGAGTTTTTTTGAGAGCATCTCTAAATGCAAGTCTGAGTTCTGTATTTATGTGAATAGTTGATATTCCAGCTTCTATCGCTTTCACAAAATCCTGATCCGTGTTTCCCGAACCACCGTGCAAAACTAGCGGGACCCCCGCAGAATCTCTAATCATTTTAATTCTTTCAGCATCAAGGTGTGTTTGCGCTCCGCCCCTAATCATACCGTGCATATTCCCAACCGCTGGAGCAAGCAGATCGATTCCAGTTTCTTCTACAAACTTTTTTGAATCCTCTGCAGATGTAAAATTTTCTGGAGCCAAATTTACACCCTCCGGCAAAGAATCTAGGATTTTTGAAGACTGCCCTATAAAACCAAGCTCTCCTTCTACTAAAATATCTGGATTTTTTGACTTAGCATAATTAACCGCTTGATATGTTATTTTCACATTTTCCTCAAATGGAAGTTTCGCTCCATCTACTATCACAGAATCAAAACCTGCGTCTACCGCTTCCTTAATTTTCTCTAAAGAATATGTATGATCTGCGTTCAAAAATATCGGGTGCTTAAGATCTTCTTTTACACTATCAACTAACGCTCTAATCTGTCTGACACCAACAAACTCTCTTTCTCCTTCGGAAACTCCTATAACAACTGGTACTCCAACTTCTTTTCCAGCTCTAGCTATTGCCCAAACACCTTCAAGGTTTGAAATATTAAAATGCCCCAAAGCTTTCCTGTTTTTTTCCGCTTCTTCTATATATTCTCGTAGTGATCTCATCCCGTTAGAGATAGGAAACGCTTGAGTCTATTTTTGACATAACGCTTACCCATCCCAGATTTAAGAAATAATTCTCTCGACCGAGTGTCATCTTCGTTTATACCACCTTCAAAGTATACCAATTTCCAAGGACCAAGGCTTCTAGTATATGTTGATTTTCCTTGATTATGCTGGCTCAAGCGTTTCCGTAGATTATTTGTACTTCCCGTATAAAAACGACCCTTAGGATTTCTAATTATGTAGATGTAATAAAACATAAATAATTATAGATCTCTAACGGGATGCATATTCATATTTTACCACAGCTTTATTCCGTAAAAAGAGAGTCTTTCTGTTATACTAAAAATATGAATAAAGATTACGATTTTATTGCCATAGGAGACATTGTTACAGATGCTTTTATAAGACTAAAAGATGCAAGCGTTCATTGCGACATAGACAAAGAAAATTGCCAACTTTGTGTAAATTTTGGAGATAAAGTTCCTTATGAATCTGTAGAAGTTGTGCGAGCTGTAGGAAATAGTGCAAACGCCGTTGTTTCAGCTTCACGATTAGGGCTTTCTTCGGCTTTAGTAGCTCATGTTGGAGATGATATAAACGGAAAAGAATGCATTGAAACACTTCAAAAAGAGAATGTTGGAACAGAATTTGTAAAAGTTCACAAAGATAGAGAAACTAATTATCACTATGTTCTGTGGTACGAAGATGAGAGAACGATTTTGGTAAAACACCAAGAATATGAGTACTCCATGCCAAACATAGGAAATCCTAAATGGCTATATCTTTCTTCTTTAGCTGAAAATTCTCTTTCTTACCACGAAGAAATCGCCAAATACCTCAAACTTCACCCTTCGGTTAAACTTGCATTTCAACCAGGAACATTTCAGATGAAACTTGGCAAAGAAAAACTTGATGGGCTCTATAAATTATCAGAAATATTTTTCTGTAATGTTGAAGAGGCGAAAAGAATTTTAGAAATAGATGGACAAATTGAAATAAAAGATTTAATAAACAAAATGTCTTTGCTTGGCCCTAAGATAGTTGTAATAACAGATGGACCAAAGGGTGCTTATGCATATGACGGAAATGAAATATGGTTTATGCCAACATACCCAGATCCAAAACCACCATTTGAACGCACTGGGGCTGGAGATGCATTTGCTTCAACTTTTACTTCTGCTCTAGCTCTGGGTCTAAGCATTCCCCAAGCTCTTTCTTGGGGGCCAATAAATTCAATGTCTGTTGTCCAACAAGTTGGAGCGCAAAAAGGTCTTTTAACCAGAGAATCTTTGGAAAAACTCCTAGAAGAAGCTCCTGAAAACTACAAACCCAATGTTTTAAAATAGATTAAATTTCTCTCACAAAAACAAATCTTGGGAATTTTTTTCCATCAATTTCAACTTCCTCGGTAAACATATCAACTGGTCTAACCCAAAGTTTTGATATTTCATTTTCATACAAAGCCTCGTAAAGCACCATATCTTCTAGTGTTTCTGAATGCTTCACAATATCAATGACTTTATATTCGCGTCCCGACTTAGAATGTTTATAAATACCCTTTTTCATTTTGTCTTCAAAAAAATAAAAGTTTGGAGTCTGGCTCTCTTACTAAAACTATTCTACAATTCTGCAGAATTGTAGAATAGTTTTAAATATTATTTTTCAATAACTGTTTTTACTGCTTCTATTATGGAGCTCTCTCCTAAACCGTAGTGCTCAATTAACTCTTCCGGAGTTCCAGATTGACCAAACTGGTCTCTAACACCAACAAAAATGTGTGGTACTGGAAAATTTTCTGAAAGCACCTCCGCAACAGCAGAGCCCATTCCTCCAGCAACTTGGTGTTCTTCAACTGTCACGACTCTCGGAGCTCGCTTAACAGCGGAAATTATCGTCTCACTGTCCAGAGGCTTTATGGTAGAAAGATTTATAACAATAGTGCCTATTCCCTCTCCTTCAAGTTTTTTTGCAGATAGTAAAGCTTTGTGCACCAAAGAACCTGTAGCAATGATTACCACCTGTGGATCTTTTGATTCAAAAAATATTTGCGCTTTCCCTATTTCAAATGGAGTTTCTTCTGTTGTTATTATGGGAGTTTTTTCTCTACCCAATCTTATATATACAGGAGTGTTTGCCCTCGCAGATTCTATTGTTGCTTTTTTTGCCTCTATTGCATCACAAGGTGAAATAACAACCATTCTAGGAATTACTCTCATTATAGCGATGTCTTCTATTGCTTGATGTGTTCCCCCATCGGGGCCAACAGAAATTCCAGCGTGGCTTCCAGCAATTTTCACAGGCCTATCGTTGTAGCAAATAGTTGTGCGAATTTGCTCCCAATTTCTCCCTGGACTAAACATTGCATAAGAAGTTATGAATGGAATTTTGCCCATGGCGGACATCCCAGAAGCAACAGTTGCCAAGTTTTGCTCTGCAACACCAATCTCCACAAATCTTTCTGGAAATTTGTTTTTAAATAAATGCATTTGAGTAGACTCTGTAAGATCGGCGCAAAGCCCAACAACTCTTTTGTCATTTTCTCCAGCAATTAAAAGTCCTTCACCAAACCCTTTACGAATAGGCTGTTGCTCTATATCATCGCTAAATAGCTTCTGATTGAGTTTTAAATTGGAATTCAACATATTACTTTAATTTTTAAATATTGTGTCTCGCCCCGTACAAGACAGAAACTCGCGAAGCGACTAAAAGCTTGGTTTCGCTGTTTTGTACGGGGTCTTTATCAAAAATTTTTGGATTAAGTTTTTGCATTTATATTATTTTGCTTTTTGCCTATTTTTCTTCAAAATCGCTTTGAAAAACCTCGCGGAGCGCGACGGCGCGAGCGGAGGAAAAATTTACCAAAATTTTATACGTGTTTTTCAAAGCGATTTTCATAAATTAATCATTATGATACCCAGCGATTTTACCGCCCAAACTACGAAGCTCTTTTAGAGCCATCTCTGCTTCTTCTTTGTTTGGCGGTTTGCCGTGCCACTCATATTTTCTCTCAAACTCACTCACCCCTTTGCCAGGAATTGTGTGAGCAATTATAACTGTTGGTTTTTCAAAAATAGCTTTGGCTTCGTGAAATGCATCATTTAAATCTTGAAAGTCGTGTCCGTTTGCTTCTATTACATGCCAATTCCAAGATCTCCATTTTCCAACTAATGGTTCCAAAGGCATAATATCTTCTGTAAACCCATCTATTTGAATATTATTTCTATCTATAACAGCAATTAAATTGTGAAGTTTCTCTTTACCTGCGAGCATTGCTCCTTCCCAAGAATTTCCAGCATTGAGTTCACCGTCTGACATTAAACAATAAAAAAATTTTCCGGAAGATCTGCCTCTATCAATTCTGTCAGCAAGCGCCATTCCAACAGTCTGAGAAAGTCCTGAGCCTAAAGGACCAGAACTTGTTTCAAGAGCTGGCATAAATTCTCTATGTGGATGCCCCTGAAATCTACTGCCAAATTTTCTTAAAGTTTTCTTATATTCATCAACCGGAAAATACCCAGCATGTGCCATTGTGGCGTAAAGCACGGGACAAATATGCCCATTAGACAAGACAACCCTGTCCCTATCCTCCCAACTGGGCTTTTTAGGATCGTGCTTCAAAATATGAAAATAAAGAAGAGTAAAAATATCAGCCATACCCAAAGGTCCGGCAGTGTGCCCAGACTTTGCCTCAAGCAAAGCTTCTATTATCGTCTGTCTTATTTCATTAGCTTTGGTTTCAAGCTCTTTGATTTTTTTGTCAGTAAGATTTTCTTGCATTTATATATTTTTAAAATCTTCAATCGCTAGAGATATGTCTTCACTTTCAAATATGGCAGACCCTGCAACAAGCCTGTTGGCTCCAGCAGACACAAGAAGGGGTGCGGATTCTAAATTTACTCCACCATCTACGCTAATAATAACACTTCCACTTTGCTTGCGAAGTGAGGATATTTTTTCTAATACTCGATCATCAAAAGGCTCGCCCTGTTTTCCGATTTGGGCTATTCCCATAAACTGCACGAAGTCCGCGTTTTCTAAAACACTCAAATACATCTCTTCCCCAGTCTCAATACCCACAGCCAAACCAATCTCAATATCCAAAGGAGAGCCGGGCACTCCAAATTTTTCTTTAAAATCTGAAATCGCTTTTGAAGCTTTTTGATTATCTCCAAAAGATTCAATGTGAACTATTATTCTCCTTGCGCCTGCAATAACCCAGTCTCCTAAGATCATTTCCGGATTGCTAACCATCAAATCAACTTCAAAATCCAAATCTTCCCAAAATGGGAAACCTTCTTCCTCTTTTAAAATTTTTACAAAATCTGGGTCTGGGTCTTTGGTGTACGGCCAAGATTTTCCGGATGTAAGCTTTCCATCTAAAACATCTACTTGAACAAGCGGCACCGTTCCAACAACAAGAGACATCTTCTCTTTTAAATCATCAAAATTTCTGGGAATTATTGCTGGAATTACCTCTGCCATTTTAATGGGGGTGTGAATCTATTTTATTTATTCTTCTTTTATGTCTTTCTCCATTTGAAAATGGAGTATCTAGCCAAATGCGAACCGCTTGAAGAGCTTCTTCGTCCGTGACAAATCTTGAACCTATGGCCAGAATATTCGCATCATTGTGAGATCGCGAAAGCTCTAGATTTGAAACATTGCTCGTAAGAGACATTCTTTGCCCATAAAAGAGAGCGGCTCTCACATTCGCAAACCTGTTTGCGCATATTGCCTCTCCCTGTCCGGAACCACCCAAAATTATACCCTTGGCATTCTGTGGGTTTCTGGAAACTTCTCTGGCAACAGGAATTATGTAGTCGGGGTAATCGTCTTCTTCATCATATTCGTGGGCCCCCTGATCTACGACATCATATCCGTTTTCTCTCAAGTATTCAGCTATTTTTTCCTTTTGGGCAAGACCAGCGTGGTCTGTACCGATGTAAATCTTCATCCCGTTAGAGATAGGAAACGCTTGAGTCTATTTTTGACATGGCGCTTACCCATCCCAGATTTAAGAAATAATTCTCTCGACCGAGTGTCATCTTCGTTTATACCACCTTCAAAGTATACCAATTTCCAAGGACCAAGGCTTCTAGTATATGTTGATTTTCCTTGATTATGCTGGCTCAAGCGTTTCCGTAGATTATTTGTACTTCCCGTATAAAAACGACCCTTAGAATTTCTAATTATGTAGATATAAGAAAACATAAATAATTATTGATCTCTAACGGGATTCATTCCCTTATTATATACGAAGATTAGGAGTTTTTTCCTGCCTTAACCACATGTTCAACGAGCGTGTAGGTATACCCCATTTCGTTGTCGTACCAAGCACAAACCTTTACCAAATTTCCACCAATAACTCGAGTTAAATCCAAATCAGCAATTGAGCCGTACGGACTTCCCAATATATCGCTTGAGACCAGTTCTTCTTCTGTGATAGTGAAAACCCCTTTCCATCTTTCTTCTTTAGAAGCTTTTTTCAAAATTTCATTTACTTCTTCTTTTGTCGTTTCTTTTTTTGAAATGAAAGTAACATCAACAATGGAGCCAGCAATTACCGGAACCCTCATAGAAACCCCGTCAAAAAGTCCTTCAAGCTTTGGAAATGCTTTAGTCACAGCAATTGCAGCGCCCGTTGAAGACGGCACGATGTTTTGTGCTGCCGCTCTGCCTTCACGAAATCCTTTTTTTGCAGGACCATCAACAAGAGACTGGGTTGCTGTATATCCATGGACAGTATTTAAAATCGCTTTTTCAATTCCCAGCGCTTCATCAAGTATGGCAATAAGAGGGCTCGCAGAGTTTGTGGTGCAAGATGCATTGGAACTAATAACACATGTTGAGAGTTTTTCTTCATTTACCCCCATAAGAATCGTGGCGCCAGGAACTTCAGGATTAGGATCATCTTTCATTGGTGCTGTTACCACCACTTTCTTCGCGCCAGCATCAAGATGTGCTTTTGCTTTTTCAAAACTTGTGAAAAAACCCGTGGACTCAACAACAACATCTATGTCCAAATCTTTCCAAGGAAGATTTGCTGGTTCTTTTTCGGAAAGAAAGATCGTTTCGTCTTTCCCCAAAACAATTTTCTTTCCATCATCACCCACACTCACATCAAAGGGGGCTTTTCCATAAACTGAATCGTATTTTATTAGATATGCAATATTTTGCGCATCTCCCAAATCATTTATAGCAACAATGTCTATTTCAGGTCTTTCGTGAGCAACTTTCATAAAAGCCCTACCAATACGACCCGCTCCATTTATAGCAACTCTGATTTTTTTCATTTATTTAACGATTAAATTATATGTCTTATATTATAACAAAAGGCGAGCTTGCGCTCGCCCCAGTTCTATTTTTCTGATACTGCCTTGAGATCATACATAAGCCCACAAGAAACGCATGAGATCACGGCAACAACCACAGTTCCGCGAAGTTTCATTCCGCCAACTCCAGCCCTGATCCCCTCTAGAGGTCTCTCCGTAGTGGTCTCAAAAGACCTTTCAGAGGAAATCAGCTTGCCTCCACAAACTCGACAACGCTTCTCGGACACAGCTTTCTCCTTGTGAGGGTTCTATATTAAATTTATCCAAAAAGACGAAAAAGTAAACTACTCGTCTTTCTTATCTTCCTTCTTTTTTTCTGTGTGAGCCTGCACATCTACTTCATAGCTAGTGTTTTGGGATTCAAAAAAGTTGACCAGTTCAAACACATCGGTCGCCGCGCTCATCCATTTTGCAGGATTCGTCACATTATAGTGTTTTGGAAGTCCGAGCTCTTCCAAGCGTCTGTCCGCAACATATTGGACATACTGATTTACATAGTCGGCATTTAGCCCCAAAATTCCGTTTGGAAATAAATCTTTATTGTATAAAGTTTCAAGATCAACACCTTCTATCACAATATCTCTAATCTCTTTTGCAAACTCTTCTGTTAAAAGCTCAGGATTTTCTTCCAGAATATTGTGAATTAAATTCATTCCAAATTTCAAATGCAAAGACTCATCTCTCAAAACCCAGTTGATCATCGAACCAAAGTTTCTCAAAACATTTCTCTGTCTAAAAGAAAGCGCAACCATAAAACCAGAGTAAAACCAAATACCTTCCATCACGATATTTGTCGCGACTAAATTTCTGACAAAATCTTTTTTTCCATCAGGGGTTTCAATATTTAGAGACTCTTCCGTCATCCTCTTCATATAGCGATTTATATAATTTTCTTTCGCTTGCATTGAAGGAACATCTAGGTGCAAATTGAAAATTTTGTCTCTGTCAAAAAACGGAAAAGTTTCCAATACATATTCAAAAGCAACACAGTGATTTGCTTCTTCCCACATTTGCTTAGCAAGATAAAGATGACATTCTGGAGATTTGAGATATGGATAAATCCCAAGTGCTATGGATCTGTTTACAATAAGCTCTGCCGGATTAAAAAATGCCATCAAAAACTTTACTGCATGGCGTTCATCTTCTGTCATCTTTTCCCAATCGTGAATATCTTCTTTTAGCGCGATTTCGTGAGGAAACCAAGTATTTCTGACCGCCTGATTGTACAAGTCGTAAGCCCATTTATATCTTATGGGGTGCAAATTCATATCTTCCGGAGAAGCTTTTCCTATTAGCATATTTATTTAATTAAAAAATTATAATTACTGACAACTATCGCACACAAATCTCTCTTGCGGATCAGACGGTGCTCCGTCTTTTTGATTTGTTTTTTTAACCATTTCCGCCTGTTTTGGAGCGACAGAAACCACAACGCCAGACTCAACCGGTTCAGAAACCGGCGTCTTAAAGGACGGGGAATCTTTCAAGCTAGAGAGAGCTGCAAAACCCCTTTTACCCATAGCTTCAGCCTTATTTACTCTGATTGTAGATTGTTCGGCAGAGTGTCTCGGCTTCATATGGAGATAATATGTAGTCTTCACTCCCTTTCTCCAAGCAGTTGAGTATATTTTTATAGTCTCATCTATATCTCTAGTCTCTAAATACATATTCCTAGAAATTGCCTGATCAACCCATTTCTGAGCTCGAGCCGCCACTTCTATATAGGCATACGGAGAAGTTGTGAAAGAAGTTTTGTAAATTTCTTTTATGTGTTGAGGGATTCCTTCTATTCCAGAAATATCTCCTTGTCGCTCAATAATAACTTCTTTTACCTCATCCCAAAGACCCATATTTTTTAAATCTTTAACCAAGTTGTGATTAAGATCCAAATATTTTCCGGAAGTTTTATTTCTTGAAAAAACTTGAGAAAATCTCGCATCCATTCCCGGCACAGTTCCAGCAACAAGACCGATGTTTGCATTTGGCGCAACAGCCATTAGTGTCGCATTTCTCATCCCCTTTTTAACTTTTTCTCTAATAAGATTCCAATCAAGACCTTTGTGATGGCTAGTCTTATCCAAATCTAAAATAATTTTTCTTTCTTTTTCTAAAACTTCCAAAGTATCAAATGGAACAAGTCCCTTTGACCAGCGTGAACCTTCAAAATTTTTATAGTTTCCTCTTTCTTTTGCTAGATTTGCACTTTCATCAATTGCCATATAACTAATGAACTCAAAAATCCTATCTGTGAAATTGTATGCGTGCTCACTGTCATAAGCGAGGCCTAGTTTTTCAAAAACATCTGCAAGGCCCATCACACCTAGACCGACTGCGCGGTTTTCTTTGTCGGATTTTCTGGCTTCTGGGAGAGGAAGTTTGTTTATGTCTATTAGATTGTCTAAAAACCTGACAGCAGTTCTCACAGTATCTTCAAGTTTCTGCCAATTCACTTGCTTATCACTTACATGAGCAGAGAGATTTAGAGATGCGAGATTACAAACCGCGATATTTTCTCTGTCTTGTGGTAGACAAATCTCAGTGCACAAATTGGACATATGAATTGTGCCTGTATTGTTATTAAGCGCGCGCACATTTATTGGGTCTTTCCAAGTAATCCAAGGATGAGAAGTCGTCTGTAAAGATACTAGCATCTTTCTAAAGAGCTCTGTTGCCGGCATTTTCTTAAATGTTCGCATTTTGCCCTGTTCCGCCAAAGCAATGTATTCTCTGTATCTTTTAGAAAACTCTTGCCCATAGAGCTCGTTTAGATCCGGAACGTCTTTTGGATCAAAAAGGTACCATTCTTCACCCTTTTCCACCCTTGTCATAAATTCATCGGATATAAATGCCGCTGTATTTGCTGTTCTCATCCTCAAATAGTCGTCACCAGCATTGTGTTTCCAGTCAATAAATTCTGGAAAATCCAAATGCCAGTTTTCCATATAAAAACAAAGAGCTCCTTTCTTTTTTCCTCCCCTTTGAATTGCCCTGATAGCAGTGTCAAATATTTTTGCAAAAGTCGTTGGTCCGGTAGAAGTCCCTCCTGCAGAAAGCAAAGGTGAGCCGGAAGCACGAAGCTTGGTAACTGAAGCTCCAATGCCCGCAGAAGCTTTTGAAAGTAGCATTACATCAGCAACAGACTTTGCAATATGCTCCATATCATCGTGAATTTCAAGAAGAATACAATTTGAAAGAGATGGTCTCGTCGTTCCAGCACCAAGATTGCAAGATCCTCCGGCAAGATATTCCATACGAGACATTTTGTCGTAAAATTTTTTCGCCCACTCTGTGGGATTTTTTTCATTGTAAGAAAGGCCCATCGCAACTCTCATAAAAAAATATTGTGGAGTTTCCAAAGGAACATTCTTTACATCTTTAATAATGTATCTGTCCAACAGACTTGAAAGACCTGCATAAAGAAAAAGTTCGTCGCGAGATAAATCTATTTTTTGAGAAAGCTCTTTGAGATTAAACTTTTCTTTCATCTGAGGATCGAGCTTACCCAACTCAATTCCTTTTGTGATGTACTCTTCAAAAGCTTCTCTGTGTCTTTTTTCTAAAAGTTTTTGTTCGTTCTCATATTCACCAACAACTTTTTTATAAATTGTTTTTAAAAGAAGTCTGGTCGCCACTTTGTCATACTCAATATCTTCTTTTATGTTTTGAACCGAAGCGTTTATTGTCGCTTGATCCATTTCTTCGGTTGTAATCCCGTCGTATAAAGTGAGATTTGTTTCTGTTGCAATCTGTGTAACTTTTGCGATTGGATCAGTGAGACCTAAACACGCTCTTTCAATCGATCTATTTATTCTATCCGCATTGAATGGTTCTTTTGTTCCGTCTCTTTTGGTAATTGTAAGTGGCATAAAATTATTGATCCGATTAAAAAAGCTTATAAAGTTGTAAAAAATTTTCAAAAATAAACTTTTTTTATTAATTTTTCGTAAAAAATTAATAAAAAATGAATTTTCTGAAAATTATCAAAAACCGGTAATTAAGTAGTATTATTTTACCGAAAAGCTCCCCTATTTAATCATGTGGATAACGGTTTTTAGGACTTCACGAAACAAAAAAGTCCTCGTGTAAAGAACATCTCCTCAATTACGGCTTAAAAACAAAAAATTTTGGAGGCTATTTTAAAAAATTTCCAACCTGTCCCCTATTTGAATTTCATTCAAATCGGCAAAACCGCTATTTGTTTCCAAAACAAACTTGGCTGGAGCAGGTGGAGCAACGGCTCTGGGAAAAGAGTTCGGAGAAAATCCTTTTTCTATAAAAATTATTCTCATTTCTTCATCCAACCAAAAAACATCTATTGAAAATTTCATATCCTTCATCCATATTGAATATTTTGCAGGAAAATCAAAAATAAAAAGAAGCCCTTGGTTGTCTTCCAGTTGATTTTGTCCAGAAAGCCCGGTAATCCTTTCTTTTTCCGTCTCTGCCTTTGCCAACCAAATATTTTTTTCTCCAATTTTTGCCGGATAAACAAAATCTAAAGTTTTGATTTCAACCACGGACTCTTTTTTACTAAACTGATTTACAAGAGCAAATAAAGAAAAAACAAAAACAATAACAACGAGGCCAATAATGACTCTTTCAAGTTTGTAAAAAAAAGAATGAAACATTAATTTATCTTATATTAAAGCAAACAATGTAAATCATATCACGAGAATTTGAGCTAAAAGAAAAACGCCCCACAACTTCGTGAGGCGTTTCCCAATTCAAACTACACCTTCTTCAACAATATCTGACTCTCATTCGGCACTCGAAGTTTTTCAACGAGCCCGAAGAAGTTGAGAAGTCTGATTACATACCAACCCAGGTCCACTTCCCAGAAACGCAAACCGATTCTTGCGGACCAAGGAAATGCGTGATGATTCTTGTGCCAACCCTCTCCGCCTCCGAGAATTCCGAACACCGGATTGTTGACGCTCTCATCGTCTGAACGAAATGGTTTCGTTCCCCACAGATGACAGACAGAGTTGATGCTCCAAGTTATGTGGTGAACAAGAAACACTCGCACGAATCCTCCCCAGAAAACTCCAAGGAAGAATCCTTTGACCGACCAAGAAAAAATTAGGCCGATCAAACCTGGCAGAAGAAACGACAACACTGCCCAAAGAGGAAAGAGTTTGTCTATCAACATAAGACCTCTGTCCTTGAGCAGATCCGGAATGTAGCGATTGTAATCTGGCTTACCCTCCTTAAAGAGCCAGCCCACATGAGAGTGGAAAAAGCCCTTGATTACGGCCATTACGCCATGACCGAATCCGTGAGGAGAATGCGGGTCTTCCTCGGTATCTGAAAACTCGTGATGCATCCTGTGTCTTGCACACCAGTCGGTAAGTTTTCCTTCAACTGAGAAGGACGCGAGTATTGCTTGCGTATACCTAGCGACGGGCTTTAGGGTTAGAGAGCGATGAGTAAGCTCCCTGTGGAAACTCACTGTCACTGCTTGAACGGTGACAATGTACCAGACGAAAAGCTGGATCAAGTCGGCCGAAGAAACCCACGAACCATACCACAGGAGTGGCGCGAACAGATTGAGAACAAACGGAGCAATGACAATGAAAAGTATTGCTATCCGTTGCGATCTGGTCGGCAGAGAAAGTCTGCCGGGCAAAAGGCGATCTCCCATTGTGACATCCTCCGCATTTGATTGAAGTTTGAATATGTTTCGAAGAACTGACTCTATTAAAATTTTATCACAAACAAAAACTCTCTCCGCTTTTTGCGGAGAGAGTTTTTGTGGTTTATATTACCAATTGTTTCCTCCTTCTCGAGGAGCGCGCGGTTGCATAGGTCGCGCAATGTTTACTGTAAGCTTTCTGCCCTGAAAATCTTTTCCGTTGAAAAGGTCAATTGCCTTTTGCGCTTCTTCTTCAGAAGACATTTCAACGAAACCGAATCCTTTTGAGCGTCCGCTCATTCTATCAATAATGATAGAAGCAGATGTAACATTACCAGCTTCTGCAAATGTAGTGCGAAGATCATCTTCCGTACTTGAATACGGGATCCCACCTACATACAATTTCTGTGACATTCTATTTTCTCGTCTAAAACTTCTAACGATGTAAGGCGACGAAAACTCTCTTGCTTTTTTCTATCGGGCACAACCGCGAAACAAAAACCTGGGAGACCTCCTACATACCCCCAATTATAGCAAATACACACTTTTTGTCAACCACCTTTCGGAAAAGGTGGTGGCCGATTTGAAATAGAATCCTTATCTACTAAGCTTTAACTGCTCTGTTTGGCTCTGTTTTAGTTTCTCTAAACAACAGATCTCGTGTATTAGTTATTTTTCCTTCTCAGCATTAACTCTGGCTTACCTGCGTTCTGTTCCTCACCAAATTCAATGTCTAAAGTTTTAAGAAAATTCCTAATTTCTTCTTTCGTCTCTAAGATTTTATCGTCAGATACTTGAGTTAGTTTTTCAATTTCCAAAAATAGCCCGAGATCAACAACATCTTCTAGTACAATTTCGTAGTCCTGAAATTGATATTTATGTTTTGTATTATGTATTCTTACAAGTTCTTGCATACCAAAAAGTTGTTTGTTTATCTCCTCTAAGGTGCGAACATCTTTAACTTCAGTCTCATATTCTTTAGAACACAGCCATTCTCCTGATTCGTTAAAAACATCTTCTTTGTATGCAACGCTTCCAAACCCGTCTTGCACTCTCACACGGTAACAGTAACTTAGTCTCCCATTTTTATCTGGGTCAAGTTTTTTGATTAGTGAGCTAGTTAAATACACATCAAGAACCTCGCTTACGCCCTTAGATTCAAATTTTTCTAATGCTTTTAAGGCTGTTTCCTTATCACTTTTTACTCCTATCAAAATTTCGATTTCTTTCATAATTAGATTTTATCGCTCACCAACAAAATACCATTCTATTCATAGTTTATCATGAAAACCTCTCTTCTGACCTCAAAAGACTTGGATAAGGAATAAAGAATAAAAATACAAAGTGATTTAAAAAGAAAGCTCTTTAGCGACTAAGTTGATTTCCTCTACTGAGCCGGCTTTATGCAATGGTGGACGCACCAAAACAAAACTCATTTTCCCAGCGGTCTTTTCTGAAATATTAAAGGCGTAAAATGGGCCTTTTTCCCTAGAGGTTTTTCCCTCTGAAGTGTCTTCTTCTAGAGTCACATAAAATTTAATGGCCGATTTGCCATTTTCATTTGTATAGGAGGAAATATCGCTCACTTCCGAACAGAAAAACAGTGGTGAAATTTTCCCACAGAGCAGACGAGATTCATCTAAAGCAAACTGCTCAAATGGCATATCAACACCTTCTGCTGAAATAACATCTATTTCAACAATCACCCCTTTTGACTCAAGTGTTTCTATCAGAACAACTGAAGATGTGGATGACTCTTGCAAGAAAAGCTCTTCTGGATATCTGAACGAAAATCCAAAAGTTTCATTTTCGTAAAATCCCGGAACTTGCTCTTTAACAACTTCTGCCACATAAAGATCTTCTTCTTTCTCTCCCGAAAATTTTCCGGAGAAAACTGCGAGCAAAACAACTGCGACAATGACCACAACTAAAACTATTAATATTTTTTTAATATTTGTCATATTATTTTTCTTTTTCAAAATCTAAACAAACAGAATTTATGCAATATCTTTTTCCTGTCGTCTCTTTTGGACCATCATCAAAAATGTGTCCCAAATGAGATTTGCATTTCGCACACCTAACCTCTGTCCTCTTCATTCCGAAACTATCATCTTCACGAAAAACTACAGCACCCGGCAGAGCATCTTCAAACGACGGCCACCCCGTTCCCGAATCAAATTTGGCATCCGAAGAAAAAAGATTTGCACCACAACCAGCACATTTGAATTTTCCTTTTCCTTTTGAATTCAAAAACTTTCCTGAAAAAGGAGACTCCGTACCTCCTTCACGCAAAATATGATACTTTTCTTCTGAAAGTTTTTTCTTCCACTCTTCCTCATTTTTAGGAATCTTGGTCATATTCACATTATACTCCTATTAAAAAAATTTTCAGATTATTCCGAAATTCCTTCTTTTGTTGTAGTATTTTCAAACAAAATAAGGAAGGTTCGCCCTAACAGATTTTGAGTACAAAATCTGAACAGGTAAACATAGTGGGAGTGCTCCAGATTGTTCCCAATTTACACAAGAGCGGAGCGATTGTAATGTAAATTGCAATCCCGCCCATGGCGGAGGAGTGGCAGAGCGGTCGAATGCGCTCGCTTGGAAAGCGGGTGTACCGAAAGGTACCGCAGGTTCGAATCCTGTCTCCTCCGCCATGGGCGGGAGAAATGTGGCGTGGGGAAACCCACCGAGAGTTAGAATCCCCGCCCGACTGAACAATTCAGTCGTTCGGGCGGGTCTCACCCTCCGCAACAGCTTGACAAAATATTTTTATATTATATATTCGCACTAGTCGTACAGTAAAACCCACAACGCCCTATGGGGCAAGGAGGCAACATGTTTCGGAAGCTCTTGGCTCTCCTCGCAGTGCTCTTCGTGAGCGCCTGCGCGGACATGCCCACCTCACCCACCGATGAGGTGAGCGTGTCTTTCAGCAATGGAAAGGCCCAGCCGGCGAGAAGCGACTGGTACACCTGGTCGTTCTTCCTCCCGCCGATGTGCGGGAGCCCCGCACTGGTGGACGGTCTGATTGATGTCCATATCGTCGGCCGGTTCGTGACGAACCCCGACGGAACCACCTCTTACCGCGAGCACCTGAATTCGGCTCGCGGAACCGCAGAGGATGTGCTCGGCAACGAGTATGTCCTCATCCAGAGGGCATCAAACCACAATGAGAGTGAGTTGGACGGGAGCTTTGTCTCCCAGTCAACCTTCATTTTCAAGGTGGTGCCGAAGGGCTCAGGGCCCGTGCAGAACCTTGAGCTCGGGCTCGAGATTTCCTGGGACCCTGTCGCTGGGTTCCAGGTGAGTTCCTCCGCGACGATCACTTGTCGCGGAGGGTGATGAAGAAGAAGTGCAGAACAAACGGCAGGCGCCTTGCGCCTGCCGTCTTTTTTATATTTGCGAGTACCCTACAACTTTATTTCTTCCAGATTCTTTTGCTTTATAAAGTGCCTTGTCTGCTCTATCAATAAGCTCTGTCAGAGTAATACCTTTTTCAGAAGACGCTACTCCGGCTGAAGTCGTAATTTGTAAATCAGAAACTGAAAATTTTAATTCTGAAATCTCTTCGCGTATCTCATTTGCTTTTGCTATCGCATCATTTTCATTCGCTCCTAGCAAAAGCACCGCGATCTCTTCACCTCCCCAACGAGATGCAGTGTCCCCTTCTCGAAGAGACTTTTCAATCGTTTCCGAAACTACTTTCAAAACTTCATCTCCCACCAAATGCCCGTATGTATCGTTTACTTTTTTGAAATAATCCGTGTCAAAAATAATTACGCTAACATTTCTAAAACCAAACCATTGTCGTCTTCTGGAATCCTCCGATCTAGAAACGGCATCCAAATACATTTCTGCCTCTTCTTCAAAAAATTTTCTAGTTTTAAGACCAGTCAAATAATCGTGAATCAAATCTTTTTCAAGTCTCAAAACTTCCGCTTCAAGCTCAGCCACTCTTTTTTCCAGTTCTTCTTTTTCCATTTTTTTATTTTATCAATCCGTCACCCATTCACAACAACATTCTAACATTCTCAAGAATGTTAGAATGTTGTGCGTAAGCGATCTTTTTCGTACGGGACGAGAAGCATTTTAATATTGCTCATTTTTTTGTTGGCCAAGTAAAGCTTGAATTCTTTCTTCTGTTGGCGGGTGTGTCATAAAAAGTTTTGTCAAAAAACCTTCCTTTTTTCCTCCACTAAACGGACTTGATATAAAAAGATGAGCTGTTGCATGATTTGCCGTCCTCATATTCACCGGTGCAGAGCTTATCTTTCGCAATGCATTTGCCAAACCTTCTGGATAGCGAGTAAGTAATGCGCCAGATGCATCTGCTAAAAACTCTCTTTTTCTTGAAATTGCCAACTGTATAAGCTTAGCTATGAGCGGAGAAAGAATGGCCAAAACAATTCCCGCTATTAAAACCACAGCTTGAATTTGTCCGGCTTTTCCACGGCTATCACCTCCAAATCTAGCTGAACGCAAAAAGAAATCTGAAAGTAGGGTTATAAAACCGACCATCACAACCACGAGAGTAGAGAGCAACATATCTTTGTTTCCGATATGAGCAAGCTCGTGAGCTATTACACCTTCAATTTCAGATCGATCCAAGATTCCCAAAAGTCCTGTTGTAACAGCTACGACAGCATTCTCCTTGTTTCTGCCTGTAGCAAATGCATTTGGAGAAGAGTCTTCTATAATATAGAGCTTTGGCATTGGAAGTCCTGCTGTAATTGCTAAATTTTCTGTAATATTCCAAAGGTCAAAATGCTCTTCGCGAGTCACGGGTTTAGCTTTGTGCATTTTGAGAACTATTTTGTCGGAAAACCAATAGCTGAAAATGTTCATAAACACAGCAAAAAAAACAAAGATATACAAAATACTAGAATCACCCCAATATAGACTAAACACCCAGCCAACAAGTACGACAAGAACAAAAAACGAGGACACAAAAAACCAAGTTTTTCTCACATTTGCATCCTGTTGAGAATAAATATTGCCAGTCATATTTTAATCACCAGCTAAAACCTAAAACCTAGAAATCTGAACTAGTTGAACTTTACTTCAACTGGATTGCGAGCTGCGGCATCCCCTTCTTCAAGTTGGAAAAATTCCATTTTTGCAAATCTAAATATTCCAGCAATTATGTTTGCAGGAAAAGATTCTACTCCAGTGTTTAGATCGCGCACATTTGTGTTGTAAAACCTGCGGGCTGCCTGAATTTTATTTTCCGTATCAGAAAGCTCACGCTGAAGTTCAAGAAAGTTTTGATTGGCTTTCAAATCAGGATAGGCTTCAGCAACAGCGAAAAGAGACTTCAGTGCTCCTGTCAGCATATTTTCCGCTTTCCCCTTTTCTTCCAAACTCTGCGCGCCTATTGCCATGCTTCTTGCTTTCGTAACATTTTCAAAAGCTGTCTGCTCGTGAGTAGCATAACCCTTTACAGTATTCACCAAGTTTGGGATGAGATCGTATCGACGCTTTAGCTGAACATCAATATCTGCCCAAGCTTCTTTTGCGCGGTTTGTAAGGCGGATAAATTTGTTGTAAGCAAATATCGCCCACAAAACAAGTACCGCTAAAATTCCAATGATTATATACATATTTTTTAAAAAATTAGACTTAATTAGATTTTAGCACAAAAAAACTATTATCGTATAATTTGAATAAAAAGATAAAGTGTGTTATAGTTGTGAGTGGACTTAATCAAAAACTTTCCACCCGAGGAGACTATGTTGTCTATGAGCACATGGAGGCTCGTCCGATCAGAGTTTTTCCGGATTGTGCAAAACTGGCCTTCTATTCTCGGCCTACTTGCACTTGGTTTGCTTGTGTTTGCCTGCTTGGCTTTCTTGCTTGGCCAAGCGATCGGGCATATCGCGAAGTGAGAAAAGCCCCCGCTCCGTTATACCGGAGCGGGGGCTAATTCATTTCAAATTTAGTAATCCATTTCGGGCGACCCTCCCATCGCCTTTTTTTCTTCCGGCTCTTCCGCAACAGCAACTTCAGTCGTAAGTAAAATCGAGGCCGCTGAAGAAGCGTTTTGCAAAGCTGTCCTTGTCACCTTCACAGGATCTACAATTCCCTCTTTTATCAAATCAGAAACAAAAACATCATCAACGGCACTGTATCCCGCATAATCGCTCTTTGCTTCAAAAACTTTTTCAACCATTGCCGAACCGTCACTCTTCCCTGTATTTATAACAATCTGGCGAAGCGGAGCTTCAAGAGCGCGAAGCACTATTTCATATCCAATTTCAATTTCAGCAGAAGCGTGTTCTTTTTTGTGAGACTTCATTTTCTTCGCTGTGCGAGCAAGCGCCGTGCCTCCTCCAGCAACAATACCTTCTTCAATAGCGGCTTTTGTTGCATTCACCGCATCTTCAATTTTTAGCTTCAAATATTTCATTTCCGTTTCAGTCGCGGCGCCCACTCTGATGACGGCCACTCCTCCTGAGAGCTTTGCAATTCTCTCTTCAATCTTTTCAACATCAAACTTTGAATCAGAAAGTTCTTTTTGTTTTTTGAGTTGTGCCACTCTGCCCTCTATTTCAGATTTTTTACCCTTACCTCCGACAATAGTGGTGTTGTCTTTTGTAGCGACAACCTTTCGAGCGCTACCCAAAATATTTGTATCAGCGTTTTCCAATTTTACGCCAAGCTCTTCTGATACGACTTGCCCTCCAACAACTGTCGCAATGTCAACAAGCATTTCTTTTTTTCTATCTCCATACCCTGGAGCTTTTACCGCCAAAACATTAAATCCGCCTCGGAGTTTATTTACCACAAAAGTAGCCAGGGCTTCCCCGTCCACATCGTCGGCGATTATGACAAGCTCTTTTTTGCCAACTTGCGCCATCTTTTCAAGAAGAGGGAGTATTTCTTTTATAGTTGAAATCTTTTTGTCTGTAATCAAGATAGAAACATCTTTGTATTCCGCCTCCATTCTTTCCGCATTTGTAATCATATAAGGAGAAACATATCCTTTATCAAACTGAAGGCCATCTACAATTTCCGAATCTATTCCAAAAGATTGAGATTCTTCTACTGTTACAACTCCGTCTTTTCCGACTTTCTTGATTGTTTCCGCAATAATTTTTCCCATCTCTTCGGACTCTGCAGAGATTGTGGCAACTTGGCGAATTTCCTCATCACTCTTTATGGGCTTCGCCATATTTTTCAAAGCTTTTACCGCTTCTTCTACAGCTTTTTCAATTCCCATTCGGACACCCATAGCATTTACACCCAAAGCGGTGTGCTTCATCCCTTCATTTATTAGAGATTGGGCTAATACGACAGAAGTAGAAGTGCCATCTCCTGCAACATCATTTGTCTTTGATGCCACTTCCTTTATTATTTCAGCCCCCATATTCTCAAACTTGTCTTTGAGATTTATTTCTTTAGCAATTGTCACTCCGTCGTTCGTTATTGTTGGAGCTCCGTAGCCCTTATCCAAAACAACGTTTCTTCCTCTTGGGCCAATTGTTACTTTGACGGCGTCTGCAACTTTGTCTACCCCACGCTTCAGAGCTTTTCTCGCATCTTCATTGTATAAAACAAGTTTTGCCATAGTTTTTTAAGTTAGCTGATAATTGCGATTATTTCGCTTTCACGGACAACTACATAGTCTTCCCCTTTATATGAAAAGCTATCTCCCCATTGGAAAAGAACTCTGTCGCCCACTTTAACTGTCGGAGGAATAAGTTTTCCATCTTCGTATCTTCCAGAGCCAACAGCAACGACTTCACCCTTTTTTGCTCCACGATCTTCTTTTGCCGTTTCAGGAAGATAAATTCCAGAATCAGTCCTTCCTTGGCTTTCTTTTTCTTTCACCTCCTTTATAAGAACTCTGTCTCCTAGAGGAGAAATCGGTGTTTTTTGTACTTGTTTTGATGTTTTCTTTTTCATAAGTATCCAAGTCTAACACGATTACTCTATTAATAATATTTGTGCCAATATTTTACATATCTTTGTGCAAAAGAAAAGTTTCCAAGCAAAAAGCGCGGGAGGTGTGAACCTCTCCGCGCTAATCTTCTGCAGTTCCCGTCAGGCAGTCGCCTGACGAACCTTCTTCCCCTTCACCTGAGCGAGCTTGCGCTCGCGCTTGGCAACGGTCTTCGGATTCGAGCCCCTCTGGGGCTTGGAACCACCGGGACCCTTCAGCTCCTGCCGAAGAGCCTGGTCCCGCAAACGCTTGTCGCGCTTACGGTCAGGACGAGGGCTGGCCGGAGTCGAATCCATGACCGCATGAATCCGCTCTTCAGTGGAGGGATCCTCCGCCGAGGAAAACTTCCGCTCGAGATCGATGTAGCTTGAGCGAAGCTCCGCAAGGGACGAACCTTTGGAGAGATAGATGTACCTCTCCAGCCCGTCGGCGAGATCCTGTGCTCGCCGATAGGAGAACCACGCCTGCCCACGAAGCGCCTTCAGGCGCTCTGTGAGCATCCAGGGCACCGCCTTACGGAGGTACCCCATCTGAGTGGCCCGAAAGCCACCCAGAACACTCTCGATCTCCGCGAAGGCGTCCTTGAGACGGCCTTCGGGGAGCTGCCACCACTCCGAAATATCGGAGAGGTGGCGCTCGAAGCGCTGGACGACCTCCAACCTCTGGAGGAGATCGTCCTTGACCACGAAGCCGACGAGCTCCGTGGCGTACTGCACCTCGCTCTGCAAGAGAGCGAGGAGACGGCTGATGCCGTCAAGGATGAAACCGCGGTTGTCCTGCTTTGCCATACTGTCCTCCTTGCCCCGAGGGGCTGATTGGAATTAAACTGCGACGAACTTCTACCTTTCATTATACCAAATCTATATTTTTTGTCAATAGGTTAAAAAGGACCCAAAAATAGCTACAAATCCGCCTATTTCCGACCATTGCTTATTAAAAAATAAAATGTATACTATATGCCAATGAGTATTTCTGGCATTTTGCCTTATATCCAAATTGCTCTAGCTGTCCTCCTAATTGGGGGCATTCTTTTGCAAAGATCAGAAGCTGGCCTAGGCGGAGCTTTTGGTGGTGGAGATGGATTTAGCTCTGGCAACTACGCAAGAAGAGGAGCAGAAAAAGTACTTTTTAGAATTACGATAGCATTAGCAATACTCTTTGCACTTTCTGCGTTCATCACGCTAATACTCTAAAACTTTAAGAAGTTTCTAAAATAACTAACAATCGTGAATAAAGATTTCCTGAAGAAATTCTCCAGCAAGCGTTTTTCTATTCCTGGAGAAAGATCTGTTTCAGAAGTGTTAAAAAATTTTTCACCTACTGAAAAATTGATATTTTTTTCTTTGTCTGCACTTTTCATCATAAGCGCAGTTTTTATGCTTTGGAAAGTAAACGAGAACTTTTTAGTTGAAATTCCTCAAAAGGGTGGTGGTCTTGTGGAGGGAGTGGTTGGAACGCCAAGATTTATAAACCCGCTTCTTTCCATATCAGACGCTGATAGGGACATGACGGCCATTGTCTACTCTGGACTAATGAAGCTGGGACCCGACGGATATCTTATAGAAGACCTAGCAGAAAACTATGAAGTATCGGAAGACGGACTTGTTTACACATTCAAACTTAAATCTGATTTAAAATTTCATGACGGTAAACCATTAACAGCAGACGATGTCGAATTTACAATAACAAAAGCCCAGGACCCATCTCTCAAAAGTCCGAGAAGAGGAAACTGGGAAGGTGTTGCTATAGAAAAAATAGATTCCAGAGAAATTCGTTTTATATTAAAACAGCCCTATTCCCCATTTTTAGAGAATACAACCCTAGGAATATTGCCAAAACATATTTGGAAAAACGCCACTTCAGACGAATTTTCTTTCAGTCAATACAATATAGAACCAATAGGCTCTGGACCATACAAAATAAAATCAATGAAGAAAAACTCCGGAGGGATACCTGTAGAGTATGAGCTTGGCCCATTCAAAGATTATGCTTTGGGAGAACCCTTTATATCAAAAATTAAACTAATGTTTTTCCAGAATGAGAAGGAACTAACAAACGCTTTTAAAAAGAAAAGTGTTGATAGCCTAAACGGACTATCTCCAGAGAACATGCTGGAACTAAAAAATTCTGGCAAAAGAGTAGAAACTGTTTTGCTACCGAGAATCTTTGGTGTATTTTTCAACCACAATCAAGCGTCTGTATTTACAAATATAGAAGTTAGATCTGCTCTAAATACAGCACTGGATAAAGACAAGATTATTGACGCAGTGCTTTTTGGTTTTGGCGAATCAATTGAAAGCCCAATGCCATTTGACTCTCAAACCGAAGAAGAAACCGCAGGAGAGACAGATCGCATTCAAGAAGCAAGAGACATTTTAGAAAGAAATGGTTGGGAGTTTTCTACTTCAACAAATATGTATGAAAAGAAAACCAAGACAGACAGCGCATCTCTATCGTTCTCAATATCTACAGGAGACTCTCCAGAACTAAAAAGAGCTGTGGAAGAAATAAAAAGACAGTGGGAAGAGCTCGGAGCAAGAGTTGATATACAAATATTTGAAACAGGCGATCTAAACCAAAATGTAATAAGACCAAGAAGATATGATGCTCTGTTTTTCGGAGAGGTAATCGGCAGAGATCTTGATTTGTATCCATTTTGGCACTCTTCGCAAAGGAATGATCCCGGCCTCAACATTGCGGTATATGTAAACAATGTTGCAGACAAAGCGTTAGAGGATCTGAGGTCCACCAACGATACTGAAGTTAGAAAAAGCGCTCTTGAATCCTTTGCTCAAGAAGTTAGAAATGATAAACCGGCGGTTTTTGTTTATTCTCCTCACTTCCTGTACTTATTGCCGGAAAAAATCGGAAATGTGCAATTGAGTAAACTGACAATACCAAGTGAAAGATTTTCTAATGTTCATCAGTGGTTTATAGAAACAAGTAAAGTTTGGAAAATATTTGCAAGATAAAAAATAATTAATTAAACATGACAGAAAACAAACCGACAGGTGGCTTAAACAGAAGACCCAACTCACAGAGACCAGCAGGCAGAAGAATGGGGCCAAGAAGACCATCACAATTTAGAAAACCCCCAAGGACAAGATCTGGTGGTTCCGCTTTTGAAGACAGGAGAGGTAAAAATGAAACTAGTATAAAAATACCTCCGCCTGGAGAAAATATAAGAATAATCCCTTTGGGAGGTGTTGAAGAAATCGGACGAAACATGACAATCATCGAATACAAAGATGACATCATTGTCATTGATGCTGGTTTCCAATTTAGAGAAGAAAGCACTCCGGGCATAGATTATATTCTTCCGAATACAAGATATCTTGAGGAAAGACAGGAAAAAATAAGGGCTCTTTTTATTACACATGGGCACTTGGACCACATTGGAGCGATTCCATACATAATAGACCGCATAGGATACCCGCCAATATATACGAGGCAGTTTGGAGCGATAATGGTTACGAAAAGACAGGAAGAATTTCCTCACTTAAAAAAACTGGACATCAGAGTAATAGAAGGACCAGAAAGAATAACTTGTGGATCTCTCAAAGTCAGAACATTTCCAATTTCGCACACAATTCCAGACTCAATGGGACTTGTTGTTGAAACCCCTTATGGAGAAATAGTTTTTATTGAAGATGTCAGAGTGGACAATATAGAAGGAGTGCCGACTGAAGAAGAAATAGAGCAATACAAACAATTCAAAGGAAAAGAAGCTCTGCTTTTGACAATGGACTCTACTTCAATTGAAAAACCTGGTTTTTCTTTGTCTGAAAGTGTAGTTATAAAAAACATAGAAAAATTTGTGAAAGATGTTCCTGGCAGACTAATAATCGGAACATTTGCTTCCCAAGTTGAGCGCATCATTGCAATAGTTAAAGCTGCCGATAGATACGGTAAAAAAGTTGTAGTTGAAGGTCGCAGTATGAAAACAAACCTTGAAATCATAAAACACTTGAAGCTGGTAGAAACAAAAAATGTAGTTCCAGTTGAAGAGATGGACAATTATCCTCCGGACAAAATTGTAATGCTGGTAACAGGAGCCCAAGGAGAAGAGTTTGCGGCTCTCATGAGAATAGCTAATAAGGGACACAAGAAAGTCCAGTTGAGAGAAAATGACACAGTTCTTTTGTCTTCTTCAATAATCCCGACCAACTACAATATGGTTATCAAACTCAAAGATAACCTTTATAGATCTGGCGCAAAAATAATTACTTATTTAGATTCTGATATCCATGCTAGTGGTCACGGAAACAGAGACGAGTTGAAGTGGATTCACCAGCAAATTCCTTACCGATTTTTTATGCCACTTCACGGTCATCACTATATGCTCCGACAACACGCAGAACTTGCACGAACTTTAGGTGTGCCGAAAGAAAATATAATAATTCCTGACAACGGAAGCATTATAGAAATTGGCAATGAAGGAAAGTCTATAAAAGTTTTGAAAGAAAAGGCGCCATCTGAAGATGTAATGGTTGATGGCTTCTCAATCGGTGGAGTGCAAGAAGTCGTAATGAGAGATAGAAAAATGCTGGCTGAAGACGGAATGTTTGTAATCATAGCTTCCATTGATGTAAAAACTGGCAAACTCAAAAAATCCCCCGACATTATTTCAAGAGGGTTTGTTTATCTAAGAGAGTCTCAAGAGCTTCTACAGCAAGCAAGGAATGTGATAAAAAGGTCTGTAGAAAAAACAACAGCAGGAATGAATCCGATAAACTTTGATTATGTTAAAAACAACATATCAGATGAAGTGGGGAAGTTCTTATTTCAAAAAACAGCAAAAAGGCCAATAGTAATACCTGTCGTTTTGGGAGTATAATAATCTCCTATGGGAGAACTAATTCATCACATCAGAGGAAACCGAACGCTGTCTTTGGTTTTTTTGGTCAACCTCTTAACATCATTTCACTACTATTTAGTGATATACATAAACTCGTCTTTTTTAAACGAGTATTTCTCCGAAAAAACACTGAGCATCTTGTATATTGCGGGCTCAATAATGAGCACAGTAATGTTTATATTGGCACCAAGAATATTAAACCTGGTGGGAAATTTTGCCTTTTTGCTTTTTTTCATTTCTGGAGAAATTATTGCGCTTTTGGGCCTAGTTATAACAAACAACCCTCTTCTTATCGTTCCATTCTTTATTTTTCACCAGGTGGCTGTCTTTATGATGGCTTACAGCTTGGATGTTTTCTTGGAAACAATTACAAAAGATGAGTCTGGAACAGGACTTTTGAGAGGGTCGTTTCTGACATTTGCAAACATCACCCTCATAATTTCTCCCACCATAGTCGGTTTTCTTGTTGGCACAAATTCTTATTGGAAAGTTT
This sequence comes from uncultured Candidatus Saccharibacteria bacterium, assembly GCA_964509605.1. Taxonomy (GTDB): domain Bacteria; phylum Patescibacteriota; class Minisyncoccia; order Phycocordibacterales; family Zambryskibacteraceae; genus CAZDXF01. Next base: position 125,952 of record CAZDXF010000002.1, on the reverse strand, counting down.
ATCTCGCTTCCCTATTGCTACTTATTCCCGCATTTTTATTGGTGAAGAAAAATTTTGGAAATATTGAAAGACCGTTTTTTGAGCACTTGAACATAGGAGAAACGCTGTCCGATTTAATGACTCACCCAAATATAGTAAAAATAACCTTAATAAATTTTATACTTCAGTTTTTTTACGCATGGATGATTGTGTACACCCCCCTGTATTTGCACGAAAGTATGGGGATAGCTTGGAAGGAGCTGGGGCTAATTTTTACGATAATGCTAATTCCATTTCTACTATTTGAAATACCGGCCGGAATAGTCGCTGACACCAAGACAGGAGAAAAAGAGGTGGTGGCAATGGGAATTATAATAGCCTCGCTTGCTACTTTCATGATTCCTTTTGTAAATTCCTCTATATTTTTTGTTTGGGCAGGAATACTTTTTCTAACTAGAGTGGGTGCTAGCCTAATAGAAATAGGAACCGAAAGTTATTTCTTTAAACAAGTTAAAGGCAAGGATGCCAATTTGATAAGTATATTCAGAATAACCCGACCCGCATCATTTATGTTTGGACCAGCCATAGCCAGTATTTCAATATTCTTATTGGGATTTGGAAAAGCCTACTTTGTCCTGTCAGCCATCGTCCTATTGAGTGGAGTATTTCTATACAAACTTAAAGATACCAGATAGTTAAGAGTTTTCCGTTTCTGAATTTTGTTCTTCTTGGTGAGCTCCGTCTTCACAGCCACAAATTTTTAATTCCTCCCCTTTGCGATTGCAGAAATCGGCTTCACAGACACCTTCTTTGTCGGAAACCGCTTTACAATCTCCTTGGCAGACATAGTGAATCATAATTTTTATATTAGTTTTATTAGATTTTGATTATACACTAAAAATCAAAGCTGATTGGAACGATGAGACTATCTTCATTTTCTGGCAAACCAGACGGATTGTCTTTGTGGAGAATAAGAGTTCCTGTTTTGGTGCTTGGATTTGGAAAGCTAACTTCAGAAACAAAAGGTACAAAATCTTCTGTCATCCATTCCCCTTGAGCGGTGGCAAAACCCATAAAAATTCTATTGCCGTTTGCGTCCAAGATCTCCACAGGGAAACTTGCTTCAAAAAACCAATAACCGCGAGCTTCTCCTGTAATAGTAAAAGAATTTTTTACCGAAGCGTTTGGTCTGGGATAAGCAATCCTTATTAAATCCAACCTCTCCATTTCATTGCCTATATTCTCAACAAAAGTCTGTCCGTTAAAATTACACCTTCTTGGATAAGACTCCATAACGACGCCTGACAAATTTACACATTCTGCAAAACTATTAGCTGATTTTAAATTTTCAGAGCTAAAAGACTTCCAAAGAAAGACCGCGATAATCGTCAGTATAAGGGCAATAAATATTCTTAGTTTCATATTATTGATTTATTTTTTTTAAAGTTGGATAAATTCTTTCGGCTATTTTTGCATAACCCAAATCATTTGGATGGATTGAGTCAAACATAAGAGTTCTGTCAGTTATGAGACCTCTTAAAATATTCGGAATATATGCTGTCTGGTACCTCCTGTGAAGTTCTTCAAATTCCGCCTCAAAATTATCTTTAAAAACCCCGCCTCGCACTCCTATCAATAAAACAACAGCTCCTTTTTCTTGGAAAGATTCTATTATAGTTGCAAGATTTGAAAATGTCTCCTCTTTTGGAACCTTTCTCAAAAAATCGTTTCCACCCAACAAAATTATAGCTACTCTTGGACTGGGATTTTCCTCAAGTACCCTTGGCAACCTCTCCAAAGCAAGAGCGGTGGTATCTCCACCTCTACCATAATTTTTTATCGGCTCTCCAATTTTTTTAGCTAATACAGAAAAAAGATCATTCCCCTTTGTTGCTCCTACACCTTCTACCAGACTGTCACCCAAAACCAAAATTCCGCTTCCATGAGAGGGAAAGTTTTTTATAGTTCTAACATCTCCTGAAAAAAATATGGCGTAAATAGCAAAAAAAACTACCAACAAAGCAATAGCGTAAGAAAGAGGGTTTTTCATCACTTGTAATTATAACACCTCTATCTGACTTCCGAGAATTTGTGAATCAAAACCTTAAGTATCGCCCCCAAAACAGTTAGAAAAATAACACCTCGAGCCAGAGCTCCGACATAAGGCAAGTAAGACAGAACTGTCAGTATTGCAATTCCCAAAATTATTGTTTTCCAAGTCACAACCAGACTCTTTTCTTTAAAAATAATTTTCTTGGCTACTGAACCAATAAGGATTGGGGAATAAAAGAATGCAAGCACAAGCATAAAGACAAAGATTGAAATTCCTAAGAGAACAAAAGGTATGCCCACAAAAGTGAGAGTTATGAGCGCAAGTGAAACTGGAATAGCTAAAACAAAGAGAAAACCCCACAAGAAAGAAGTTAGATAATTCTGTGATCCCTCCGAAACAAATCTATCAGAAATTCTTCTAAAAATTCCATGTAAAACTAAAGCTCCGACCAAAAGAATTACTACTTTTACCAAAAACCACACTCCCCAGAATGTCGGTATATACCTTTCACTTTTTGGAGTCATGGAAGATTCCTTAAAAACAACTTCTCCATTAATAACAGCGCCTTCCTCAACAGAAGCTGGGAAAGGAGAGGTGTAAGAAAGTCCTTGTTCCAGCACGGCTCCAGAACTAATGCTTACTTCATTAGCGTTTATTTCAACAGGTCCCTTGAAAGTTCCATTTAAAAATATCTCGCCTCCAGAAATAAGAGTGCTACCAGAGACAACACCATCAACAATCGCTTTTCTAGCAATTATATATACATTTTTTTCAATCAAAGTCTCTGGGTGAATCTTCAAATCTGCGATAGCAGAAACAAAATCACCATTAATATTGCCACCAACTAAAGCATTGCCCGCAACAATCCTCAAATTTCCATTTGTGTCAGCTAAACTGTTTACAGTTCTTCCAATGAGTAAAGCGTCCTTGCCAACATTTTCATTTGAAAAAACATTAAACACTCCGAAAGCAAAAAGGTCTCCAGAGACAGAGCCCGATAATGTTAAATTACCGCCACCAAAATAAAAATCTCCATCAATAACATCCCCCCTTTTTAAAGAGTAGTCTTGTGCAAATTTGAAGTCGGCAGAAATAGATAGCTGGGGAAAAAAGATTAAAAAAAACAACAAAAACGAAACTACAAAGAATATTTTTCCTTTCATTTGCCTATTATAACCCCGCCATAATACATATCAAGCGTAATTTATAATTAGAAATTAGGTAAATGTTAAAGGAATCATGGGTTTTATATTGCGCAAATAATTAAATTCTTTCCAAAGCAGATCAGCAAAAACTATAAAGCTACCCATTAGAAAGATCAGGGCCCAATCTACTAAATTCAAAGGAACAGTTCTCAAAACAGATTGCAGTGCTGGTGTATAAACTGCCAACAATTGAAGTACGAAAACAATTAAAATAGTCCAAAATAAAGCAGGGGTTATTTTTAATTTATTTTTTGACAGTTTATCTGTTCTGCAATTCCAAACATTAAACCATTGGAATACAGCGAGAAGCGTCAGTGCAACAGTAGAAGCGTGTGCATATCCAAACGGCAAAAAATACTTAAACAAAATTATTGTACCAATCATCATTACAGAACCTTGAATAAGCATCCTTTCCAACATTGGCTTATCAATCAGATTTTTCGGACCAGGTTTAATTTTCCCATCAATATTTTCTTTAGGCTCCATCGCCAAAGCAATTACCAAAAAGCCATCTGTCACAAAATTTAGCCAGATTATTTGACTGGCAACCAAAGGAAGCGGGAGGTCCAAAAGCATAGCGGCTGAAATTGCCAAAATCTCTCCAATACTCGTAGAAAATAGATAAAGCACCACTTTTTTTATTGTGGCATAAATACTTCTCCCCTCTTCAACAGCAGAAACAATAGATAGAAAATTGTCGTCAAGCAAAATTATGTCCGATGCTTCTTTTGCAACCTCTGTTCCAATTTTACCCATTGAAACACCTAAATCGGCCGCAGCTAGAGATAAAGCATCGTTTACCCCGTCTCCAGTCATGGCCACAATTTCCCCGTTTGCTCTGTAAGCTTCTATAATTTTTAATTTATGCTCTGGTGCAATTCTGGCAAACACAGATGTTTTTGGAATCATATCTTTAAGCTCGGGTATCGTCTTGCTCTTTATTTCATCACCAGAAACCACCGAGTCTCCTTCTTTCCAAATTCCCGATCTTTGTGCCAAAGCTTTTGCTGTTTCTTTGTGATCACCTGTAATCATTACCGTCCTGATTCCGGCTTCATGAGCTTTGTCTACTGCTAAATGAACTTCTTCCCTTAAAGTATCTTCAATAGCGACAAGCCCGAGAAAAATCATATCCGGAAGATTTTGTGGATCAATTTTTTCAGGCGGATTTTCATTATAGGCAAGAGCAATGACTCTCAAACCCTGTTTTGAAAGATTAGAAACTTCCGACAAAATTTCTTCTTTGCCTTTTTCTAAAAATTTTTCAGTCTTGTCTGATTTCAAAAACTTGCCACAAATTTGAACGATCATTTCCGGAGCTCCAGCCGTTGCCAGAAAGTCCTTTTCGCCAACCCTGCTAACAACAGCATGATAACGACTGGAAGAATCGAAAGGAATTTCAACCAAAATCGGATTTTCTCGCAGAAAACTTTCCCGATGAAAACCCAGTTTTTGAGCAAAAACCAACAAAGCTGCTTCTGTGGGATCACCATATACCCTTTTCCAAATTTTATCTCCTTCAGAATAAGCAACCTCCGCAGAAGCAGTTAGTACAGAAACTTTTCCAAATAGCTCAAAAAGTTTTTCTTTTTTAAAATCAATTTTTTTCTTGTCGTAAATTATCTCACCCTCAGGGTTATAACCAGAGCCTGAAACATCAAAAATACGCCCGTCTGAATAAAACTTTGAGACCATCATTTGGTTTAAGGTAATCGTTCCTGTTTTGTCTACCGCAATAACAGAAGCTTGACCGAGCGCTTCAACCGCTTGGAGTTTTCTGACCAAAGCGTTTCTTTTGCTCATCCTGTGAACTCCAGAAGCTAGGATGATTGTGACCACCATAGGAAGACCTGAGGGTATTGCAGAAACTGAAATAGCCACAACTGTCGCAAACATTTCCCTAATTCCAAAATTTTTAAATATTCCAAGGAAGAAAAGCGCCAAACAAACACCAATGACACCTATTATTATCACTCTGGAAAGTTTCCTTATGTTTTCTTTTAACGGAACATCGGTATCTATTTGCTTCAGTTCTTGAGAAATTTCTCCTATAACAGTATCGAGTCCTGTCTTCACCACTACAACATGAGCGTTTCCGCCAACAACAAAAGTGCCTCTAAAAACCATATTTTTTTGATCAGCGGGAGGAATTTCATCTGCTTCCAAAGCTTCAGTTGTTTTTGATACTGGCACAGATTCTCCCGTTAAAGCCGATTCATCCACACGAAAAGAATACGCTTCCAATATTCTTGCGTCTGCTGGCACCTTATCTCCTTCTTTTAGAAAGACAATATCTCCCGGAACAATATTTTCATCAGAAACAACCAATTCATCTCCGCCTCTCACCACAGTAGCTTCCGTTTTCACAAAATTTTCAAGTGCCCGCAAAGTATTTTGAGCTTTTCCTTCTTGATATGCACCTATTCCAGCATTTATTACCAAAACAGACACAATAACAATCGCGTCCACCACATCTCCAAGAACAAGAACTATGAGGGCGGCAATGAGAAGAAGATAAATGACAGGGCTTTTAAACTGCTCAAAAATTATTTTTATTAACGGATCGGGCTTTTTTGTCGGCAGAGCGTTTGGCCCGTGAATACGGAGTTTCTCTTCGGCTTCAAAGAGAGACAAACCTTCTCTTTTTGTTTCTAGCTTTTCTAAAACCTTTTCGGGTGCAAGTTTATACCAAATCATTTGTAAAATTATACACCACAAAATAAAACAGCTCGTCCTAGTAAAAACTAGGACGAGCTGTTTTACAAAAATTAATTCTCAGCTTTTACCAAAGACCCATTAGCATTCGTTCTATAAGTATACTCATTGCCCTGAGCAAGCATTTTTACCTCATATCCAGAAGTAATAACCTGAGCGCACAACAGACCTGGGCTTGAAATTCCGAGACATGCATCTGGCCACTCTACCGCTTTTTCGCTCAAGACGACCACATCAAGCACCTTCATATCTAACCTTGAAGCCAACAAAACTCTAGCTGCTGCTACCGCTGGAGAAACTGGTTGATTGTGGACTGAACCTTCTGGTGCATTGCCATCGTTTGAAGTAATGGGCGTTTCATCTTGTGGTTGTGGCACTGGAGACTCTGTGTCGCTTCCCTTGCCGATCCACATAAACAAAAGAATTATTACTAAAATTAAAAGACCCCAAATTAAATATTGTTTGTTTTTATTTGTTTCCATTTTCTAAAATTAAACCAATAATTTTGATTAGAAATAATTCTAACTTTTTTGAGCAACAAGATTAAAGGAAACTGTGAAAAAGTCGTCTATCACTTTGTCGGCCATATCTGTAAAAAACTTTCCTGATCCGTATCTGACACCCCAGATTGTTCTATCCACCTCAACCGTTCCAACAATTCTCAACTTTCCATCTTCTTCGGAAACAGAGACTGGAATATTTATTTCGTGAGTCTGCCCTTTCATGGTCAAGTTTGCACGAACATTGTATCCACTTTGATCACCAGAAACTTCTAAAAGCAAAAGTGTGGTTTCAGGAAAAGTTGATACGGAGAAAAAGTCGTCCGACTTTAAATGATTTTGCAAAGTTGTTTGGCCAGCACCAGCTCCGGTTGAAATAACAGTAATTGAATTCATATCAAAAACTATATTTCCTTGTGAGACATTACCATCTGCAACAACAAAAGCTCCTTCTTTGATTGATATTGTTCCTCTGTCTCTGTAATTTGGAATAAGAGGTCTTCTTCCCTCCCAATTAACACTGCTTTCTGCAAGGACCACTGAATAAGAGCCGTCTTCAAGCGCTTCCACAGAAGGTTCGTTGGAGACAGGAGCCATTTCCTCTTCGGATTTTTTGCCGTCTCCTTTGAAAACAAAGAAAGCCACTACACCTATTAAAATTAAAGCTAAAATGTATTTAATCATCTCTAAAATTTCAAATTATTCTGACAATGAGCCAATTATCTCACAATAGAGATGTGCCCGCAAAAACCCTTGTTTAAAGCCATAAAAAGACTTGATTTTTTATTTTATATATGATATAATATGGTTTGACCTGATCTTTGCCAAAAAATCCGTAAACCTCAGATAAGGAGACACGCTTTGGAAGACAAACGGGAGTTCTTGAGGAAAGTTTGGGGTATTTTCTCCCCATTCAAGAAGTACTTCGCTGTTGCACTGGTCTTGCTAATGGTAAGCGAGGTGATTGATCTGGCTTTCCCGTACATCTTCGGGAAGATCATTAACCTTGTCACCGAGCAGGCACCACTAAGTGATGTGATGAAGTATGCTTGGCTTTCTTTTGCCATTGGTGTTTCAACCATTGGACTAGCGTACTTCAGAGCAAGGAACGAGATTCGCCACTTGGACTGGAATGTTGCGCACTATTTGTCCAAGAAGACATTGGACAAATTGTTGTCGCTATCAGTTGGTCAACATAGGAGCCAGCATTCGGGGCTCACCATAGGTGTCATAAACAAAGGGCAAGGTTCAATAAGAAACCTTGTCGATTCAGTGCTCTACGAAGTGCTGCCCATCATACTTCAAACTTTGGCGGCAGTAATCGCTCTTCTCTTTTTTGAGTGGCGAGTCGGTATGATAGCCCTCGTCGGTGTCGTCCTCTTCTTACTGGTTTCAATCTATGTTAACAAGAAGTTCAGAGGCCGACTGAGAGAGTCGGAAGACCGAAGCCAGCTTATCGGGAAGCGTCACCTTGAAATTGTTGGTAATCTTTCTCTTGTACAATTCAATGCGCAAGAAGAAAGAATCCATGACGAACATGGCAGTCGGTTGGATGGTTATGCCAATTTCCTGAAGAAGCTCTGGTTGGATTTCGTTAAGATAGCGGCCGAGAGAAACCTGATCTCACACGCTCTGCGTTTCGCAGTTCTTGTAACTGGTATTCTTCTCATCTATCGTGGAGACCACCAGCCCGGCGACCTCGTCATCATGACAATGTGGACAAGTCAAGCAGTTGCTGGACTGGGAATGTTGAGTGAGATTCACCGTCGATGGATGCTTCAGATAAACTCGGTGAGTAAATACCTCAGCGTTCTTTCTGTTGAACCGGCGGTCAAGACGATTGGCAATCCGGTTCGGCCAAACAGATTCCACGGAGATATTGAGTTCCGTGATGTATCTTTCACCTACCCACTCACTCGCTACATAGAGGTGGACGAGACTCTTGAGGAAAAGGAAGAAGTAAGGGCGACTAAGCCTAAACTTCCTGCCCTTTCTCAAGTGAACTTTTCCATCAAAAGTGGAACGCGGGTCGCTCTTGTGGGAGAGTCAGGAGCTGGGAAGTCAACGATCGTGAATCTTCTTTTGCGAGGATACGACCCAGATCAAGGGCAAATCTTCGTAGACGGTCACGATATTCGGCTTCTTGATCTTCACCATTTCCGCGAACATGTGGGGGTGGTTGAGCAAATGGTTTCGCTTTTTGACGAAACCTTGCGTTACAACATCCTCTTTGGAGCGAGGGATAGAGATAGTCTGTCGGATGAATATCTAGATGGGCTTGCCAAACTCTCACTCATAGATCGGTTCTCCCATCGCTTGACCAAGGGATGGGACACTCCGGTCGGAGAGAATGGTGTTCAGCTTTCTGGCGGAGAACGCCAGAGGATCGGGATCGCCAGAGCTCTAGCCAAGAATCCAGCGATTCTCATCTTTGACGAGGCCACCTCGAGTCTTGACGGCAAGGTCGAGAGACTCATCAAGGAATCGCTTCACAATGCCTCTCAAGGAAGGACGACGATCATCATCGCCCATCGGCTTTCAACAGTGCGAGATGTTGATACCATCTTCCTCTTTGACAAGGGGCAGGTGGTTGCTCAAGGGACCCATGATGAACTCATGGAGACCTCTGAAAAATATCGCGAGCTAGTTGAAAGCCAGACTCTCGCGTAAACCAAATCGGTCGTTAAACATCTGCCATGTGCAGAAAAAGGAGCCTGACCAGCTCCTTTTTGTTTGGAAAAATTATTCGCTAGTTATTCCGTCAAAATGCTCGTTATCACTTTCTGCCTCCTCTTTTGTTTTATGCATAGTTTTGTCCTTGTGGTGGGCTGGTGAATATATTGTATAAAACTTCAACATTTCTGTTTCAGATGTGTTTATAACATTGTGTTCCGCTCCAGCCGGCACGACCACACAATCTCCATCTGCAACTTGATAAACTACTTCATTAATCAAAACTTCTCCTACACCGCTTTCAAACCTGAAAAATTGATCGTTATCTTCGTGAATTTCTTTTCCAATCTCTTCTTTTGGCTTTAAAGACATAAGCACAAGCTGGCTGTGTTTTGAGGTGTATAAAACTTTTCTAAAATTATTGTTTTCTAAAGTAAGTTTCTCAATATTTTCTTTATATCCTTTCATATTTTGATTATACAACAATACAAAACAAAAAAGACACCATTACTTTTTACGGTAAGGTGTCTTTCTGCCCATAATGCGATGATTCCCCAGGCGAAAATCTTTTTCCTTCTTCATCACCTCTCTCACGATTGAAACATTTATAAAATGTCTCAACGCCCAGCGTGGGCTGTGACCTTTTCTCCAATGCTCTTCCCTCTTTTCCGATAGGAAAAACTCCTCTGGCGCTCCAAGCTCTCTCGCCTTCTCATCCCATTCGGCAAGAGATATGCCGTGCCTATTGGTCTCTACTTCGCACACAAACCCTCCCTTGCGATTGTTCAGTCTATAGCAATTCAAACATAAAAATATTAAATATAGAATCTTTTTAAAGAATTGACATCACTGAAAATTTCAGTATAGTTTATTTGGACTGATTCAAAGCTCTCACTCTGGAGGGACGATGATAAACGATGATGTGGCCTATTTCGCTTTGTGCGAAAAGTGCCACAGGGAGCACGGATTCTTGCGTATTCCCAAGCTCGGTCAGCGCAAGATAGATTTTGCTTCAAAAGAGATCGGATTCGTCGTCGTAGATCTCTGCCTGGAGCGCGGTGTCATAGACGGCATCGAGGCAGAATTCATGAAGGACGAAATCACCAATTCCGATCTTCAGGATGGGGTGAGCTTCGCTGATTTCCTCTTGGTCGCAAGAAGTCTCGGTGTGATTGTCAGCACGGACATCAGAATGGCGCGAGAGTTTGGCACTATGGCCATTCAAAGGCTTTCAGAGCAGGTGGATCAATCAAGGGAACATCTGGATGAGAGCGAGATTGAGTCCTTGCGGAGAGTTCTCCGCAAAACTCACTACATCCACTAATTTGTACACTTCACCCTGTCTCGTTGCCGAGACAGGGTGTTTCGTTTTACTTGAATTAAGCATCGCCTTTGATTAATTGTATTGCATTACTTCGGATATTCGTTATTCTTTATTCGTCATTCATATTTCTTGCCGGATCGTCTAATGGTAGGACTTTCGCCTCTGGAGCGAAGTATCTTGGTTCGAGTCCAAGTCCGGCAGCCAATTCGTGCGTCGCACGAGACGCGTTAATGCTATGTTTTTGCTATTTTGCATAGACTTAGCAAAAGTGCTGGTAGCGATATAATGATCAACATGTTCTATGGACTTCTGAATAGGCGAATAAGCGACAAAATATCTAAGCTTCATCCAATTGCGATGAAGTATTTGAGTGATGATATTGAAAGGAATGATGATGAAGCTGTCGCTGAGAGGTTGAAAGTGGTTAGAAATCACGCGCTACTTCACAAGCATTTTGAAGCAGATCAAAAACGGTTGTACATGATAAATAGAAATTACCTTAATTTCCTCAAGGCAATAATATTTTTATATCGAACAAGTGAAGTTTCTGTTTCTGCCGGTATTCACACTGCTCCAGCAGAGATTTATCACACCATAACGGCCGTCCAGGAATCGTTCAGTGAGGCTACGAAGTCTCTATCTCTTAAATAATAAAAACTATGAAGCTCGTACTCTTTTCCGTAAGCGATTCCCTTAAACAAAAAGTTGGACATTTCATTATGCTTTTTGCTCAAGTGGAATGGTTCGTTGGAAATGTCATTTTTTACTCACACATGACTCCTGAAGAGTTCAAGCGACTTGGGGAGAATCACCCCATAGGCATTAAGTACCTACATACCATTTTCCAGATGGATTTTTATAAAAAACTAGATTTACTTCAGAAAGAAGGCTTCGATGTAGCGACTTTAAGAAAGATTCAAAGATATAGAGCAATTCTTGCTCACGGCCTTATGTTTGATAAAGATGGTGTTATCAATATTTCGAAACCGCATAAGGATGGAGAAGGGATCGTTTTGAATGAGGAAGAAATCGATCAGAACATCGCCCTTCTTGAAGAAGAGGGTGGGAAAGTGCGTCAATTTTTGGAGACGAAAGGATTTCGTTTGAGACAGCCCCAGCTTGCTGAAAAATAATTTTTAAGTGCACGAGACGCGTCGTTTTGGTAAGCCAAAAGTAAGCCAAACCGACTAATCAGGGCTTGACCGACCACGGTCCGAGCTCGAAATGGCCAGCACTTCTTCGCCATCGTCCTGCTGGCCGCTGAGTCTCATCAGTGCCTGCGGCCGGCTAAATACAGAGAAGAAGTCCCCGAGTGGGCGAAGCGACGAGGGGCAATGTGATTTTTATATGAGTTATTTTGTATACATTCTCGAGTGTGCGGACAAATCTCTCTATGTTGGTTGTACTAATAATCTTGAAAGAAGATTGAAACAACACAATGATTCAAAATGGGGAGCACATTACACTAAAATTCGAAGACCGGTAGAGTTGAAATATAAACAAATATTTAAAACACTAAAGGAGGCGAGACAGAGGGAAACAGAACTTAAAGGTTGGAGAAGAGAAAAGAAATTAGAACTTATAAATAATTCTTAACCGAGAGTGTAATCACGGCCCCTGCATTGCCCGTCCAAAGTATTACAAAGGAGCGACCAGTAGCTATCTAGAGCGCAGTTATCGCGCTCGAGACGCGTCTGGGCTACACTTCCCAAACTTTGCGGAGGGTGGTATTTTAGGAAGATATAAATAATAAAAAAACCCCCGTTAGAAGTTGGACAATAATCTTCTAGTAGGGTATGGTCAAAATAGTTAAATATAAAGGTATTATTTACAAAAAACATTATGGAAACTTCTAACGGGATGAATAGAAATAAAATTATAGCGCTAGTAGCAATTATCGTCGTTATTTTTGGAATTTTTTGGCTTATTAACAGGGGTCCTAGTGAACAACAGGTTTCAATGTTTGAGCCTATAGACACAGTCTCGGGCTTTTATGATCAATGGCTTAGAGCAGTAAAAGATCCAGCAAATGCAGATCCAGACATAAAGACTCTGGCGAAATCGCCAATTTTGAGCAAATCTCTCAGAGATAAATTAAAAAAACTAGATGTGTCCCCCGATCCAGTGTTGTGCCAAACAGTAGTACCAGAAGCTTTTTCAGCAAGGCGTGTGTATGAAGGCGACGAAGCATCGCAAATACTAATCACTTCAAAAGATAGCTCTGTAACAGAACAAGCAATATTTACTCTCAGGAAAATAAACGAGGGTTGGTATATAGACAATATTGAATGTTCTGCCGGAGAAGTTGCACCCGTCAGAGAATTTACTTTTGAAAAAGAGGGTTTCCTGCTAAAAGACTCCATACCAGCTCCTTTTGATTCAAAGAATTGGCATTTGGTGTTTGAGGAAAACGGACAAGCTGGCCATGTCGTCCCCCTCTTCTTTGACGCAAGTTCTGAATGCACAAATATTGATGGAGACAAATCTGCCTGCAATACAGACGGATTTCAAGAAGCGCTCAAGGTATCTATTCAGGGACAAATGAGTGAAAGAGGCGTTAGTGTGAGCTTCTTAAAATTTATCAAATAGTTTCTAATCTAAGCCAGTATATCCAATCCTCTTTTGTTCTGGAGGGATGTGCTTATTTAAAATTTCAATTACCTCTTCGTCGCTGACTTCTCCAAAACTTTCATAATAGGCTCCCACCGCTCCTCTAAAACGATCGTCCACTATCGGACAGACAAATTCGTCTACTTCTTTTCTAACATCCATTACTACATCTTGAGAGATTACTGGTACCGCCACAATAGTTTTCCAAGGTATATCTTTTTTGATTTCTCTTATCGCTAAAATTAAAGAAAGTCCTGTCGCAACGCCATCGTCAATTATTATTGCATTCTTTCCTTTGCAAGATATTCTTTCTCTAGATCCTAAATAAGTCTCGCGTCTTCGTCTGGCTTCCTTTTTGGCAATATCAACCTGTTCGTCAAACCATTTTTCTGAAACAGGAGAAGGCTCTTTTGGGCTACAAAGCACTTCCCCAGTCTCCGTCACAGAAGCTATTGCATATTCGGGGTTATCCGGATGTCCAACCTTTCTTGTGATAACGATGTCCAGAGGGACATTTAAGCTTGAAGCCACTTCTGAGCCAACAACCACTCCTCCACGAGGCAAAGAGTAAATAACCGTCTTTGTGTTGGCGTATTGAGAAAGAAGACCAGCAAGGGTCTTGCCGGCCTCAGCTCTGTTTTTGAACATTTTTGTGTTCATGAGCTAAGCGGCTTACCGCACAACCATATTATACCTAAAAATCGCCTATTTTTTAACCCTCTTACTAACTACCTTTATAAAAGCTGTGAAAAGCGGGTGCGGAGAGAGTGGGCGAGCCTTAAATTCCGGATGAAATTGAGTTCCAACAAAAAACAGATGTGTCTTGCGCGGTAATTCAGCTATCTCACAAAGTCTTCCGTTTGGAGATTTGCCCGAAAACATAAGACCTTTTGACTCTAATGAACCGACAAATTCTGAATTTACTTCAAATCTGTGCCTATGTCTTTCAGAAATATTTTTCATTCCATAAGCTTCAAAAGCTAAAGTATTTTTCTCAAGAACGCACGGATAGGTGCCGAGTCTCATTGTCGCTCCAAATTTGTTTTCTTTTATATTTGTTTTTTGATCGGGCATTATATCAATCACAGGATGTTTGGTTCGTGAAGATACTTCCGTGGTGCTTGCATCTTTCCACCCGCAAACATTTCGAGCAAATTCTATAACGGCAAGTTGCATGCCATAACAAAGTCCCAAATAAGGAATTTTATTTTCCCTCACATATTTTATAGCTTTTATAATTCCCTCGATTCCCTTTTCACCAAATCCTCCGGGAACAATAACACCATCGTATTTTGAAAGAATGCTTGTCTTGAGTTTTCCGGTTTCAAAATCCTTTGAATTTATGTAAGCCAATTTTGGTTTAACTCCAACCTGATACGAAGAGAACTTTATTGCTTCCAAGACTGAAATATAAACATCGGAAAGCACAAAATCTCCCGAATCAAAATATTTTCCGACAATTGCAATTTTAATTTCTTTTTTATTGTTTTTGGTTTTTCTAACAAAAGAATTCCACTCTTTAAAGTTGCTCTTCCTGCGAATCGGCAGGTTTAAGGTCTCTAAAATCTTCTCTCCCAACTTATTCTTATCAAAATTTAGCGGAACATCGTATATGCTTTCAACATCTGGAGCTGGAATGACTTTATCAGCTCCTATATTGCAAAATACAGCGATTTTCTCTCTTCTTTTTTGATCCAAAGGCACTTCACTTCTGGCAATAATAATATCCGCCTGAACTCCGACACTATTTAAAGTTCTAGCTGCATATTGTGTTGGTTTTGTCTTCATCTCTCCTATTTTTGAAGGCAAAGGAAGAAAAGATACCATCACAAAGGCGACATCTTTAGGATGCTTCATCTTCATCATTCTCGCGGCTTCAAGAAAAATAATATTTTGATACTCCCCCACAGTCCCTCCAATTTCTATTACAGTAATCTCTGCTTTATTTAAATCTGCAGATTTTTCAATTCTCCTTATCACTTCCAGAGGGATATCTGGCACAACTTCTACATTTTTTCCTTTATACTCCAAATTTCTCTCTTTACGAATAACTTCCTGATACACTCTGCCTGTAGTCATATAATTTGCCCGAGAAAGAGAGACTCCTAAAAATCTTTCATAATTTCCCATATCCTGATCCGTCTCATCTCCATCATCTAGTACAAAAACCTCCCCGTGTTCGGTGGGGTTCATAGTGCCCGCATCAACATTTATATAAGGATCTATCTTGATAGCCGTGACAGAAAACCCTTTGGCTTGAAGAATTTTTGCAATAGAAGAGGAGGCGATACCCTTGCCGACTCCCGACATCACTCCACCGACGACAAAGATATATTTTCTATGCCTCTTCATCCCGTTAGAGATAGGAAACAAAACTTTGTTTCCATAAATTACTGTTAAATCTTACTCTCGAAAATCTTATTTTTTTAATTTTAGACTCAGTCATTGGAAATTAATTTTTATCTCTAACGGGACAAGTTAATCAAACTTTTAGATATTTTCTAACTGCCAAGAAACTTGATAAAGCTCCTATCGCCATACCAGAAAGTATAACTACCAAAAAGATTTGGCCGAAATTGCTGACATAATAATCAAAAACATTTAGACCTATAAAAAAATTTTCCGTATGTCCACCCACCCAGTATGAAAGCGGATAAAAAGCAATGAGAGTAATTATTCCGGCTATGACTCCATAAATAGTGCCAACAACAACAAACGGACCTCTGATATAAGAAGAGCTGGCTCCAACCAAGCGCATAATAGAAATCTCTTCTCTTGAAACATAAATAGCCAGTCTAATGGTGTTAAATGTAATGAGCACAGAAGCAATTATGGAAATAACGGCAACAAGAAAACCCATTTTATCTGCAGCATTTATTATCCTCGTCAACTTGTCTATGGCCTCTCTATTTTGAGCATAATTTACTTTGTCTATAATAGAAACACCGTCCCTTGAGAGAATTGGTTGGCTCTCAAGAAACATAGCAATGCCTTCATAATTTGATGGATCTACGGCTCTAATGTTTAGAGATGCTCCAAGCGGGTTTTCGCCAAGCTCTTCAAGCGCCTGAATAGTAAACTGATCGTTTTCATGGCGAGACCTAAAGTCTTGCAGTGCCTGTTCGCGAGATGTATATACTGCCGACTCAACTTCTGGCAATCCTTCTAGGGTTTTTTGAAGAGCCAAAATATCCTCTTCCAAAGCGTTTGTAACAAAATAAACATTTACATCCACTTTTCCTCTGATTTCATCCAAAGTTTTGTTCAATATTGCGGACATAAATATAAGAGAAGCGATAACAGAAAGAGTGATGAACATTACAACAATGGAAGAAAGCGAAACAAAAGCATTTCGCGAAAAATTAAAGAAACCGCTCTTCAATATTCTTTTTACATTTACCCAAAGCATTGTTGATTTTTATATGATATATCTTCCCTCTTTATCATCGCGCACTATACGACCTCCGTCCATCGTGATAACACGCCTACCGAGCGAATCTATCACGCCTTTGTTGTGAGTTGTCAAAATTACTGTTGTGCCCAAATCATTTATCTTTTTTAAAATTTGAACAATGTCATAAGTATTTATGGGATCCAAATTACCAGTCGGCTCATCGGCCACAACAATATCTGGTTGATTTACAATTGCGCGAGCAATCGCAACTCTCTGCTTTTCTCCTCCAGAAAGTTCGTGGGGGAAATTCCACATTTTATTTCCCAAATCCACCAAATCCAAGACATGCGGAACATCAGATTCTATCTCTTCATCTGTTCTGCCGGCCGCTTCCATACTAAAAGCAATATTTTCAAAAACATTTTTATTTGGAAGAAGTCTGAAGTCTTGAAAAACAACACCTATCTTTCTCCTGTAGTGAGGAACTTCTTCGTGTCCAAGTGAGTGGATATCGGTTGAACCAAAAAAGACCTTACCTTCTGTTGGTCGGTCTTCGGCAAGCATAAGCTTTAGCAAAGTAGTCTTGCCAGCTCCAGAATGTCCAACAATAGACACAAATTCTTGTGGCTCTACTGCGAATGTGACATTGTCTAAAGCGACAGAATTGTCATTATAAATTTTTGAGACTTTTTCAAAATAAATCATTTATTTTCTTAACAAGAAAACGGAAATTTCATAAAAAAGAAGATCATTCAGAGCAATACAGACATTATCAGCAACTCAAACATTTTAATATTTTTCGGAACTATTCACAACCACTAGCAAACCCTTATTTAAGGGCTTTTTCTGCTTCTATAAAACCATCTATCTCTCCATTGAGAACGGCCTCCACATTTGAAGTCTCAAATCCCGTCCTGTGATCTTTGACCATTTTGTATGGATGCAAAACATAAGATCGTATTTGATTACCCCACTCTATCTGGGTGCTTTTTGAAATATACATCCCTTTTTCTTTCGCGACCCTCTCTTCTTCGCTCTTTTTGTATAGCTTTCCGGTAAGGATAGCGATGGCTTTTTCTTTATTCTGCGCTTGAGATCTCTCAGACTCTGCGTGAGCAGAAATGCCTGTTGGAATATGGACCACACGAACAGCGGTTTCTCTTTTATTTACATTTTGCCCACCCGGACCACTAGATCTGGCAAATTCCACCCTTAAATCGCTTTCCGAAATTTCAATTTGATCAGTCTTGGAAAATTTTGGAATTACTTCAACCATTGAAAAAGAAGTGTGCCTCTTTTGATTCGCATTAAAAGGAGAAACGCGGACTAGTCGGTGCACCCCTGACTCATTTTTCAAAACTCCATAAGAAGATTTGCCATTTATTTCTATCGTCACATTCCTGTACCCACCGTGATCATTTTTGTTTTCGTGAATTAAATAAAAATTCCATCCTTTGTTTTGTATGTATTTCAAATACATTTCCAAAAGCATAGATGAAAAATCCTCCGCATCGTCACCGCCCGCACCAGAAAATATGGTCATTACTGCATCTCCTTTGTCGTATTTTCCAAAACCTTCCGCCTCATCTTTCAAGTCTTGAATTTCTTTTATTATTCTCTGGGCGCGATCTTTATCAGACCAAAAATCGGGAGACGACATGTTCGCCTCCAATTCCTCTATTCTTTTCTCTATATCCTGTTTAGACATGGCAAGACTATACCAGAAAATTTCTAGGCTGTTTTAGACAAATCCTTGTGCAAAAAATATCCGCCAATGAGAGCCGCGAAGAGCGCTATCCCTGAAGCAAGAAAAAAATACAGAGTTTTGCCAGCAAAGAGCGCTTCCCCAAAGAGAACTATCAGTATTGAGTTTGGAATGTGTAGGAGCATTTGGAAAGGAATGAAGAGAAAGAAAGAAACTGAAGTAAGTCCAGCGGCATAGGCAAATACTTCTGGTAGACCAGCAAAAGCGATTCTGGCTTTTAAAAAAACCTTAAACTCACCGGCGCGAACCATTATTTGTTCAACTGTAGGTAAATAGTTTGCTGGCACAAAAAAATTTACAATTTTTTTTCCAAAAAATCTGGAAAGGAAAAAGGCGACCGAAAAGCCAAGAACATCGCCAATAAAAGTGATTAGAAAACCCATTTTAAAACCAAACAAAGCTCCTGCTGTAGCATATACCGGGGCACCCCCCAAAGGAACAACAATAATAGTTGTCATCTTGGCTATTATTATCAAAACTGGACCCCAGACACCCATTTGCTCAGCCCTACTTCTCAGATCGTCTATTCCAATTAACGATATTAAAACATAAGCGACTAATATTGTTATAACCACAAAGCCAACATTTCTAAAAACATCTGTGCGCGATGGCTTATTTGAAAAATTTGAAATTTCTGACATGAGCCACCTCGCAGGATCGAACTGCGGACCTACGGTTTACGATACCGTCGCTCTACCAACTGAGCTAAGGTGGCCAGAATAATCTTGGAGCCAATGATCGGGATTGAACCGATGACCTCCCCCTTCGTTTACACTTCTCTTTTCTTTATATGAGAAGACTAGACTGTATCTTTTCGCGCTGGGCGAACCCTTGTCAGTCGTTCGGGCGCCTTGGCGCCACGGTCTGATCCATCTTAATAGGACTTTAACCGTTATTCGGGATTCATCCAAAAGTTGCCTCTTGGCTGGGCAGAATCATACGATCCACCATGGGGGTGCTCTACCAACTGAGCTACATTGGCTTAATCTGACAAATTCAGATTCAGGCAGTGTACTAAAAAGTCTACTGCCTGCCCCGTAGAGTCGCGCATAGCGACTCCTTCGGGGAGCTACATTGGCACATAATTCAAAAGAACGGCTTAAATATTATAGAATATTGAGCCTTTTTGCAAAACAAAAATCCGAGTATCACACGATACTCGGATTTTCGCTTGCGCGGGCTAGTGAACAACATCAGAACTGGATTTGAGAGAGGAAATGATACAACCATCTATATACCCACCTTTGATTTCACTATTTAGTAGGGGTTTTAACTTCGCCTATTAACTTTTTTACACGGCAATGGTCCAGCCCGTCCATCAAGACAACATCATAAATATGACCAGCTCTCATCATCTCCTCTGAAAGAATAAAATCCATTTTACTGAAATATTCACTTTTCTTTGAAAGCACCTCACACCTCAAGCGATACAATTTTTGCACACTCAACCAACTCCCGCTTACGACACGAATACGAAGCCGTTGACCTTCTCCCCTAATACTACCTTTTATAGTTTTACTTTTTGTTTTACTTCTGCGAACATTGCTCACCGATATTTTAATTGTAGATAATGGACCCTTGCGAGAACGCTTGGCAAGCTTGTCTACCGCTTCATTATCCTCAACTCCCGAATGGGCTTCTACTTTTTCAAAAGAGACATAAATGCGAAAACGGTCTCCTATACGCTTCATCAATCTCAAAAGCTCTTTCCACTGCTGTGCATTTAATACGGGCTCTCCATTGCTTCTCATCCATTTCTGATTTACCCAAGAAAACATTGCGTTTTTATAGTTGCTAACAACATATTGAGAGTCAGTGCATACAACGACACCCTTTGCTCCTTCCAAATCATCAAGTTTTACCACCTCTCTTAAAGACAGTATGCACGCTTGCAACTCCATCTCATTATTAGTCGCTCCAGAATATCCATACGGAGAAAAATCCCTAACTTTTCCACTTGGGAAAATCATTCTGAAACCAACTCCACCCCGTCTTGGTTTTGGAGCAGAAGAGCCATCTGTGTATATAACGAGATAATCATCCATCTTTAGTATCTTTTCTTTTATAAAGCTCTGGGTTTTGTCTCCTATCCATTTTCAAAAGTAGGTCAAAAAATCCGACAAGGTTGTGCATAGCTTCCCAAGCTTCCTTATCAGAATACTCAACTCCATACTCCTCTTTAATTGTTTGTTTGAACTCTTGAACTGTCTCTGGGTTTATATGAACCATCTTTATTTCACCCCACCCTTGTTTTCACCATTGTTTAGGATGGTATTTATTTTTTCAGTAAGCTCGCTGGGGTTAAATCGTCCGTGATTTTCCAATCTCAAAAGAGGTAGTTCAGCATCCTTTAGGACCCTCTCAACCTCAACATCCCTTTCCTTTCGGTCCCTTCTTTCGTGAGTTCTATCATCAAGCTCAATAGCAAGTTTCGGTGATATGTAAGCTTTGTCGCACAAAACGAAATCAACCGACTTCTGGCTTATGTGGCGGAAGGCTCCGTGCCAATTTTGACCCACAACCTTATTGTCTACGATTGACGGCAGATGAACTTGAGGAAAGATGTGATACTTCTCTCCAACGGCAATAGTAAGGGCATCGTAGCACTCGTGCTCTGCCCGAGACATAAAAAAGTTCTTCTGCTTATATTGATACCTTCTCTCTTCTTTGCCTCCGCTCCTAAAGAGTTCAATTACAACCCCGAGAGCAATAAGTATTCCAATTAGTATGTAAAGTTTTGTCATTGTGTTTATCAATACCAGCAAATCTCTGCTTTTTCTCCTATTTGCTCCTCAATATACTTTTTAGCAGATAGAAAATCTCCAATCTCATCAATCAACCCATATCTCAAAGCATCTTCGCCTATATAGGTCAGCCCGTTTGCCAATTTTTCAATCTCTTTTATATCCAAACCTCTGTTTACAGAAACACTTTCAACAAAAACTTTGTGTGCCTTCTGCAAATCAGACATTATTATCGCTCTCTCTTCGGCAGTTAGAGGTCTGCTTGGGTCTCCTAAATCCTTATACTTTGCCGATGACAGTTCTGTGTATTGATAACCCTCACGCTCTATCTTTTTTGTCTCATCAAGATAAGACATTGTGATAGCGATACTTCCGACATCGGATATCTTGGATGCGTATATCTTGTCAGCTCCAGTAGATGCCCAATATGCCGAGGAAGCACCTAACCCTCTTATCACTGCGACACTGGGTTTACTCAACCATTTCAATGCATTAGCAACCTCTTCTCCAGCAACACCATCTCCTCCACCAGAGTCCACTGATAATATGACTGCTTTTATATCTGGGTCATCTTGTGCAATTTGTATGCCATCCACAATATCCTCTGATGAAGAAATGTCTGTCATATACTCTTCTGGGTTCTGTGGCATATAAGTGCTTAAGTAGCCGTTTACAGAAAAAGCTAAAACATTGCAGTTGTCAGTGCTATAAGAGCCGTATTCTTCGTATTCCGAGTAATCCACGATAAAAGTTCCAGCTATAAAAGCGACAACCCCAATTACAATGGTATAAATGACTGCCTTCTTTTTAGTTATTTTCTTTTCCTCGTCCATAGCTTTATCTATTTATTAGCTCCTCATACAATCTCACCTGTTCTCGCTGGAGAGTAGCATCAAAGATAATGCGATACTCAAAGTTTTTATTTATGCTCTGAAACTCGTTAAATCCAAGCTCTTTCGCAAACACTTCATTTCTTACATCTTCCACTTTACCCTTATATGATTTCTTATTTGCCTCATAATCCGCTTTCTCATCTCCACCCTTTGTCTCTACAACAATAAAGCGTTTGTTTGTCTCAATAAGAAAATCTGGAAAGTATCTGGCTACTCTGTTTTGTTCTGGGCTCCAGTATTCAAAATAGAAATCAGTTCTGCTTGGGTCCGAGCAAACACGAGCACCTGTGAAATAAATATCCTTGATAACCTCCTTCTTATCAAGAACATCCCTCAAGTATCTGAACAAATCCTTCTCATCACCGCTATCAAATGCGTATGGATTGATGTGGAAACCAAGACGACCCTTTCGCCCTTCTTCTGCTTCGGCTTCTCTATATACTACAAGTCCACTTCTGCCTTGCTGAACACTGATTTTGAATGGAAACAGTTTAGTCAGCTCAAGCTCTTCTTCCACTGTTTCGGTCTTCTCTTCATATTTGAAAGCACTGTTGAGTATTTCTTGAATAACAAATGTAAGCAGAGCTGGGGTCTCGTTTACCATCTCAACAAATTGCTCACGCTTCTTTCCACTCCCAGTGATAATAGCTTCTATGGATAAACAAGGTAGATGAGTATAGCGGTTTATTATTTCGGCTATTTCATAAAAGGTAAAATCTGCTCTATCTTTTATTCTTCCTTTAGCACGAGCTTCTGAATATCTTGCCTTACCTTCGTCTCCGATAAATACACCTCCCTCACTTACAAATGATTGATACTGTCCAGCATCAAACTTCTTGAAATCAATTTTTATTTTCTCTGGGCTTGTTTCCTTAACAGCCAAAATATCCTTGAGAACCTTCTTTACTTTGATGGTAGTCCGCTTCTCAACCTCAAGAGTGTGTTCAACCATTTTCTGGTCTTGAGCATTCAGCTCACTGATGCTTGAGGCAAAGTTATTCTTGAGCTCTTTATCAAGGATTTTATAATTGTCTTTTGATAAGAAGATGCTGGCACGAGTGGAGTTATCTCCAATGGCACGCAGACATCTTGTAGTTGATTGTAGGACAAGGATTGTGCTCTTTGGCTTCCTATACAGAGCCACAGAGACAAGAGAACGGCAGTTCCATCCTTCGGTCCCTTTGCCGACAAGAAGAATAAACTGCTTTTTGCTTTCGGCTGTATCAAGCTGTTTGAAATCATCGGCATTATCTTCTGCTTCGGTGTGATACTCCAAAATGGATTGTGTAGACATACCTTTTTCAGAAAGGATACGCTCCAGCTTCGGCTTCAAATCCTCTCGCAAATCACTAATGCTTGGTGCATAGAAAGCTATCTTCGGCAATCGCCCTTCAAGCCGTTTCGTCCCGTATTCAGAAATGAAGGTATCAACGACTTCCTCAACGAACTTCTGGGACCTTACTGTTCCATAATCCAAAATGCGGACCTGCTTCAAAATACCTTTTTCAATACCTGCTTTAAGACCGAAGTGATAGACCACATCGGAAATCATCTTATTGTTTACATAAGGCGTTCCAGTGAGGTTTATAACGGAAACAAGAGGAGTATGCTTGTGAAGATAATCAATCGTTTGTCTCGTCTTCTTCAAAGTTCCCTCAAGTGTCTTTCCATATGAGTGGTGAGCTTCATCTACAAAAATCTGGAGAGATGAGAGTTGGCGAATGGCTTGCAAACGCATATTTTCAACCTCTCGTTTCTCCATCTCATTTCTGTCTCCAAAAAGCCGTGCTGAATGATTATCGCCATTACCATTTCTTGTCTTGAGGATTATTTTCTGTGAGTTAGAGACAATGACATTATAGTTTCCGACTGGAGCCAGAGCGGTGTCTGTGCTTTCAAGATAGTGATACTTTATATTCAAAATGATGTTCTCATACTCTCTCGGCAGAACCCGTGAGTAATCAAATGTCTTTATCTCTTTCAAGCTCTCTATGATTGTTGTATCTGGAGCAAAAATAAGGGCGTTCTTGGCAAAGCGTTCGTCATCTTTGTGATAGAAGGAAAGAACAAAATCATACAGCATCATCACCGCCATCAAAATCGTTTTGCCCGAACCCATAGTGAGAGCGTAGACCTGATTTGCATAGTCGGAGGTCCCGAACTTCTCATCCAGAATTGCTTGTATCTTTTCGTCCTTCTTTTTATCGTAAGCAAGTTCAAACGCCTCTTTATCAGAAAGACCCAGAGCACGGATAAAATCCAACTCACTTTCAAAGGACTTCTTGAACACCTCAACGGATGGCTTGTTGCCAACTATCTCTTTGAGGTAGATGTATGTCTCCAACGCCTCTATCTGTGGCTCGTGCAAGAAAGCAACCCTTCGGATGTGGTTTAGTATCGTCTCTGTCTCTTTCTGCACGCCATCGTAGCCACCAGCTCGCCAGTCAGCTACTTGTTTCTGGATATTTTGTAAGAAAAAACTATCCATATGATTATGCGTTTACATCAAATGTCTCAAAGTATTCTTCTCCGAGCACATCAACAATTTTTATGGCGACAGTATATTTGCCCTTCTTTGGATAATCCCAAGAATACTTGGCTTTGATAACCTCCTTCTTGTCTGGCAGGTCCATTATCTCTGCGTTGAACAGCTTGCCGTTGTAGTCCACATCAATAGCTACGCTATCAATGATTTGCTTGAAGTCCTTTACCTTCGTCTGGCTTTCTTTTTTAAGCGCCTTCTGGTTTTCAATCTCAAGCTTTCTCATCAGAAGCGGAGAGTAGAACTCTTTTATATCAACAGAGAGCTTCTTATTCTTAACCTTGAGCTCAATTTTTGACTCTGGGTATTCCTTGAAAACAAGTTCCTTCGTAGCAGAGAGCACATCGTTGATTTCCACCACTACTCCAGTTTTATTTTCCTTTCTCAAGAAGTGAGGGACATCATATTCAACTCCAGAACAGATAATGCGGACTTTCTCTTCGTATACGGCTTCCTTCGCTTTTGATTTCGTCTTCACAGTGAAGTTGCTTATGTTGTCTTGGATGTTTTTCAAGATACTCCTTATATCCATTTTGTTGAGCACTCTGTTCATCGGCATTATCTTCACCAAATCTCTACCCATCAGCCCGTCAAAGTAGCTTCGCTTTATTTGCTCCACTCCATACATCTCCATAACAATATCCTTCGCAATAAGCTCATTCTTGAACACATCATAATCGTTCACATTGAGAACCTTGAAGCCGTAAGAACCCTTGAAGTTCTTTATTTTCTCTCTCTGCTGTTCCTCAATGATTTGATTGAGACGCTTTGTAGATGTCTGAATGGCTCCCTTGTTTATGTCGCACCCAATCCATCTTCGTCCGAGCTTTTGAGCCACCACTTGAGTAGTTCCAGAACCACAGAAAAAATCTGCAACAATATCACCCTCCTTTGACGAAGCATTGATGATGCGTTCAAGCAAAGCTTCAGGTTTTTGAGTAGGATAATCAACTCTTTCTTTTGCAGTGGGTATTTGTTGGAAGGACATAACATCACTCCATACATCTCCAATGTTTTTACCTTTTTTTACGACATCATCCAAATACACAATTTCTCCTCGTCCATCAAAGTAGAGCCGTCCATCTTTATCTTTTTTGTTAAAACGGTCCAAATACTCTTTTCGGTGTGGAAGAAATAGTTTATTGAAGTTTTTGTTAGGTGATTTTGAGTAAAAAAGTATCGTGTCGTGTCCTCGTATCCAGTTATTTGCCTGCGTCTTAAAACCAGACAAAACTGTAATATCCCACACAATCTCTCTTTGGAAGTTCTCAATACCAAATACTTCATCAAGGATGATTTTCACATAGTGGGAGCGTTTCTCGTCCATATGAACATAGACACTGCCTGTTTCAGATAAAAGTTCCCTCATTAGCGATAATCGCTCATACATAAATTGGAGGTATTCATCTCTCTCCCAAATGTCAGAGTATTGTTTTTCCTCAAGTAGACCTTGTCCAATGCCTTCAACCTGCTCCCCACGAACTTTTACTTTTTTTACATAATCTGCCTTGCTATCAAACGGAGGGTCAATGTATATCAAATCAATTTTTCCACGATAGTCCTTGAGAAGATGAGAGAGCACTTGGAGATTATCTCCCCAAAATAGTTTATTGAAATCCTTTGCGGTCTTGTCGCCATATACTTCAATTTCTTGGGCGGGATAGAACTGCACACTCTCAAGTGGTTTCTTGCCTACCCACTGGAGAAGCGGACGACCTTTTGCTTGTTCTACTTTTTGATATTCGTTTTTCATAGTAATTGTAATGTTTCCGCAGTAGACATCCACGATTTACCTAAAAATGGCTTCGTAAATGGTCTTTTCTCTTACTATGAAAGAATAGCAGATTTAAGGTATTTTTGCCCCTCTTCCTACTCACTATTGTGAAGTGTCATCAAAAGGGGTAAATTTGAGAAAATTACTATGACAATTACTCAAAATAGAAACCTCTTTCTGGCTGAAAAGATATTGGAGTTTATAGAGACAAGACCTAATCTGGTTATCTTCCTTCCCACCGAACCTAATGAGACACTCACGCTCTCTGACCAATTTCTTCCAAAACTATTTGGTGAGATGGCTAAATCTGACATTGCTCAAGGATTTCTATCTTTGGAAAGGCAGGGGGTTTTGGAATATGAGAACTGGAAAGACACGCACCGTGAGGACTACGATAAGATAAAGTTTTTTGATATAACTCCGAAAAAAAGCGAGATAGTCAGGTTTATATCAGACGCAAAAAATAACCTCTATGGATTTAAGCTTTCAGACGAAGTATACAGAAGGGAGCTTATAGAAATTTTAGGAAGCTTAATATCAGGAGGAAATGCCGATATTAAAAAATTTAATGAAAAGAAATACGGTAATGAGATTTTAAGAAAAATTTCAGATTTTTCTGGAGCTATTCAGATTGAAGAAACTCTTGAAGTAGATTTTGAGAAGGATGAAAGCGGAGAGGTTTATGCATCAGGAGGAGGTTATTTTCCTAGCTTTATAGTAATCAACAACAAAGAGAAGTTGGAAGATATTTTCTATACTGTTAAAAAGACGATAGAGGAAATCTACGAAGAGGGTGTGAAAGCTTTATTAAAAGATAGAAAAGAGCTTATTTGGAGATGTGTAGAGTGTAGTAGATGGCTTGGGACTTATACTTCTGAACAGGAAATTATGAAGTTGTTAGATGAATTTCAAGCAGGAGGACATAAAACTTGCCATAAATGTAGAACTAAAAATGTTTTTAGCATCTCCCAGAAAGGAGGGGTAGATTTCAAGACGATAGCAAAGTAGTTGACACGCAATCAAGAGCACCTATAATTACTATGCACCTTGAAAGCTAAATATCTTTGAAACCCAAGCATACCCGTTTTATGGGAATGGTGGGTGGAAAAACTTGCAGAGGATTTATAGGTAATTCGCCCGTCTAATGGGCGACTAAAGAGACCAAAGCAATGAATGTCAGTTTTGAACTGGCGTTTGTTGCTTTGGTTTTTTGTTTATCTCCAAACGCACAACGCCGACAAGACGACACTTGTTGGCTTTTTTGGTTTATCAGTAAACCTCAAATTACTATGACAAATAAGAAAGTAAGGAAGTCATCTGGAGACGAGGAGTGGAGATACATTCCACTTGATGACCCATCGGTGGTATGGACCACCTATGACCTCGGCGTGTCCACCGCACTTTTGTGTGCGGGTTTTGTGCTTTTATCCGTGGACAAAGAGAACCCAAGAAAAGCCCTCTTTATCTTCCAGAAAGCAGATGGGATTGAAGAGGTGGCAGACCGCTACTTCTCGGACCGATTAGAAGTCAAAGCAAGGTCGTTCTTTGACCATCTCAAGGCACTGAAAAATAAACTCTATTCAGAATAGTTATGGTTTTGGCAGACGAAGACATCGCAAAGTTCCAAGCTCTCTACAAGAGCCATTTTGGAAAAGAAATCAGCAGAGAAGATGCTTATGACAAAGGCATCAAGCTCTTGCGGTTGATGTCTATCGTCTACACGCCGATGACCCACAAAGAATACGAGCAAATCTCAAAGGACCAACAACAACTTATAAACAACATTAAACAAGATGAACCTAACTAAAACTAACATCCGAGAATATCTCACCGAGAAAGGCATCCCCTTTCGTGAGAGTGGTAAGGAGCTTATTAGTAAATGCCTCTTCAACGATTGCGACAAGGATAGTAAGGGCGAAGAAGCTCACCTGTATTTCAGCACAGAGACAGGACAATATGACTGTAAGAAATGCGGAGAGAAAGGAAACCTGTCTACATTAGCTAAACATTTCGGCGACACAGCAGAAGCCAGAACCCGCAAGACAAATGTATTTACAGCAGAACTTGTAGAGAAGTGCCATAAAGCACTACCTCCAAGCATAAGAGAATATCTACATAAACGAGGACTTACTGATGCACTGATAGACGAATACAAAATCGGCTACGGACAGTTCTATCGCAAACCGTGGATTACCATCCCTATTAAGGATGTCTATGGCAATTATGTCTTCTTCAAATTGCGACAGGACCCAGCTTTCGGCAATGAAAAAATAACTTATCCGAAAGGAGTAGAAGCACAGCTCTATGATTGGGAGATTGCGGAAAAAGCGAACAAAATAATCGTAATCTGTGAGGGTGAGCTAGACCGCTTACTACTACTTGCTAAAGGAGTGCCAGCAATCACTTCTACCCACGGAGCGATGACCTTCAAGGAAGAATGGGTTAAAAAGATACTGAACGGTAGTAAGGTCTACATCTGCTTTGACAATGACGAAGCTGGAAAGAAAGGAGCGGAGCGTGTGGCGAAAATGGTGGAAAATGGTGGAAACGAGACCTATATCATTACGCTACCAGAAGAAGTTGGAGAACACGGAGACATTACCGATTACATCATAAAACTCGGAAGGTCCGCTGATGACTTGTTTGAGAAATATGCAAAAGAGTATCCAGAGAAAATTGATACCGCCCAGTTCGCTCCGATAAGTTCCGAGAAACTCATTGAGACACTCGGTCTTACCATTAAATACGATGCAGAAAATAAGCTGGCGACATTTCTCTGTCAGCTATCAGCGTATACAGAGAACTCGCAGTTCAACATCAGCTACAACGCCCCATCATCAACAGGTAAAAGCTACATACCAACCGAGATTGCCCGCCTATTCCCACAAGACGATGTGATGGAGATTGCTTACTGCTCTCCAACCGCCTTCTTCCACGATGCGGGTCAATACGACAAAGAGAAGAATGGCTACTTAGTAGACCTATCCCACAAGATACTTATCTTTCTGGACCAGCCACACAATGAGCTCCTCGCCAGATTGAGACCGCTCCTATCTCACGACAAGAAAGAGATTACTTTGAAGATAACTGATAAATCGCAGAAGTTCGGGATGAAAACAAAGAACATTCTTTTGCGAGGTTATCCATCGGTCATCTTCTGCACCGCAGGGCTAAAAATTGATGAGCAAGAAGCAACGAGATTTTTACTTCTTTCTCCAGAAGTTAATCAAGACAAAATACAACAAGGCATTACCGCTACAATCAGAAAAGAGGCAGACAGTGAGAGTTTTGTGAGTTGGCTTGATGAAAACCCAGACCGAGCCCTACTCAAAGAGCGTATCCGTGCCATCAAACTGGAAGGTATCAGAGATATAAACATCGCCTCACACGAAACAATCAAGGAAAGGTTCTTGAGGAATAACAAGACGCTCAAACCAAGACACCAAAGAGACATCAAACGTCTTCTGTCTCTCATAAAATCGTTTGCACTTCTCAATGTCTGGTGGAGAGAAAGAAGTGGGTCCACAATCATCGCCAATGAAGATGACATCAATCAAGCTTTCAAGCTCTGGGACAAGATAGCCGTCAGCCAAGAGCTCAACCTGCCACCCTACATCTACAATCTCTACAAAGAGGTCATCCTACCCGCTTGGGAGGCGAAGAATGATGGCAGAAACGAAGTATTTGAAGAGCTTACAGGCAAGCTTGGATTATCCCGCCAAGAGCTCCTTGAGAAACATTTTGAGGTGTATGGAAGGATGCTTGATAGCCATCAGCTACGACAACAGATACTTCCTATGCTGGAGACAGCAGGGCTTATCGTTCAAGAACAGGACCCAAATGACAAACGCAAAATGATGATTTTCCCCTCCTCCCTATATCAGCTTTCTGAAACCAATAAAAATAGTGAAATAGAGAGTGGGGTGAAAAACACAGAGGAAGAAAATGATACTGATAAACAGTTTAATAACAGTTAAAAAATAAGAATATGACAACACAAAAACAGATTGAAGCTAACCGAGAGAACGCCAAAAAAGGCGGAGTCAAAACCGATGAAGGTAAAGCTGTAAGCAAATACAATGCCATCAAACACGGCATACTGAACGAACTGGTATCTGAATATGAAGGAGATTACTACAAGGAAATCAATGAACGCCTCAATGACCATTTCAGCCCAGTAGGAGTGTTGGAGAAGATGCTTGTGGACCGCATAGGAGTTTACTACCTAAAACTGCACAGAGTAGCAAAGGCAGAAAATGAGTATATGCAGTCCAAGCTTAACCGCAGGAAGGTAGTAATCAAAGAACTATTACCAAGCTTAACGGAAACGATAGTAGAAAATGAGGGCTACATCCCACGCATCCACGATGATGAGGTGGAAAAGCTATCCAGCGTATATTTGCGATATGAGATAGCGATTGAGAATAGGTTGTATAAAGCCCTACACGAGCTCCAGCGTTTACAGTCAGCCAGAAATGGAGAGAAGGTCTTACCTCCCCTCGCATTAGATGCGGACATCTCCATAGATAATGAAAATGGGTTCGTTTCGTAAAACTGTAGAAGTTATCGGATTTTATCGGAAGAGCCAGAATAGATAAAATAATAAGCAACATAAAGACAAAAGGTCGTTTTACCAGAAAAATAACAAGAGTAAATCTCAAATGATTTCGGCAAGAATATGAGCAAGAGCGAAGCAGACGATGTAAAAAAGATAGCCACCAGCTTTCTCAAAAAGCACGATTACTTCTGTGGCTGGAGGTCTGGGACGATTACTTGGACCAGAAGCGGTATGTGGGGTGAAAACAAAAGTAGTGTAGGTATTGAGGTGTCTGTAATGAATGGTGATGACTATCTCCGTATCCATTACACCCAAACAGACAATTACTCTGGCGAGAAGAAAAACTTTGACTACAAGATACCTCTCGCCTCTACCCCTTGCCGATACGGAGGCAAACGATACTGGTTTATCTGCCCGTGGTATAAAAACGGCGTATATTGTGGCAAGCGAGTAGGCACTCTCTACAAGGATGGAGATTACTTTGCCTGTCGCCATTGCTACGAGCTCACATATAACTCAAGAAATGTGAACCGCCGATACAATATGTTCCATTTATTTAATGTTCTTACTCTTGAGCAGAAAATTGACGAGCTTAATAGCCAGATTAAACGCCCTTATTACAGAGGCAAGCCAACCAGAAGACAAAGACAGCTTGATAAGCTATATGGTCAAGCCAGTTTATCTTATAGACACTTTACTCAACTTGAGCGTAAAAAATTGATATAATGATTATGTTGACCCAGATACAAGCGTTCAAAGGATTTTTTATTACAATACTGACCCGAGAGGGGCGGTCTGCCAGTATTGCTACTCCTTTGGAGCAAGTAATCTGGGTCAACCAGACCGTCCCTTTCGGGTTTTTAATATGAAAAATGACACTGAAACAATAAAATACTTTCTCTACGCTCGTAAATCATCAGAGAGCGAAGATAGACAGGTCCAATCCATAGGAGACCAGACAAATCATATTTCAAAACTAGCCAAAGATGCTGGACTGGAAATTGTTGAAATACTTTCGGAGGCAAAATCTGCAAAGCAACCAAATAACCGACCCATCTTTGATGAAATGTTGAGGAGGATTGAGACGGGAGAAGCGAACGGCATCCTGTGCTGGGAGATTAACCGCTTATCCAGAAATCCAGTTGATAGCGGAAAAATCCAATGGCTCCTACAACAAAGCATCATCAAATCTATCCGAACAATCAATCGTGAATATAAACCAGATGACAACGCTCTCCTTTTGAGTGTAGAGAGCGGTTCTGCTAATCAGTTTATCTTGGACCTAAAGAAAGGTGTGCGAAGAGGTATTGATAGCAAGCTTGAGAAAGGACAAGCTCCCATTTTAGCTCCTTTGGGATATTTGAATACCAAAATAGAAGCCCGAGGAGAAAACTACATCACAGATGACCCAGAGAGATTTTCTCTCATCAGAAAGATGTGGGACCTTATGCTTACTGGAAACTATACACCTCCAAAAATACTTGAAATCGCAACTAACGAGTGGGGTCTTCAAACAAGGAAAATGAAAAGAAGGGGTGGCAAACCTCTTTCAAGAAGCACTATTTACCGCATCTTCACAGACCCATTCTATGCGGGCTTGTTCCAATACAGAGGACGGACATATCAAGGTAAACACAAACCAATGATTACTCTTGAGGAGTATGACAGAGTTCAAATGCTTCTTGGTAGAGATGGTAAGCCGAGACCAAAGACCCACGAGTTTCCTTTTACTGGGATTATAAGGTGTGGCGAGTGCGGGAGTGCAATTACAGCCATTGAGAAAACAAAAATCATAAAGAAAACAGGAGAAGTAAAAACCTTCGTGTATTACTACTGCACAAGAAGGAAGAAAGGTTGCGTATGCACCCAGAAGAAATATGTCCCTGTAGGCAAAGTTGAGGAAGAGATTGAAAAAGAGATTGCCAAAATAACCATACTTCCTCAATTCAAGGACTGGGCTCTGGAGATACTCAATAAAAACAATGATAAGGAAATAGAGGAAAGGACCCGTATATACGAAACCCAACACAAAACACTGGCTGATACTCAAAAACAGCTTGATACCCTCACCAAGATGAGATACCGAGAGCTTATAAGTGATGAGGAGTTCTTGAAGGAAAGAAAAATACTACAAAGCCAGATGGCTGAAATATCCCAGAGAATGAGAGACACAGAGAAAAGAGCCGAGAACTGGATTGAGCTCACAGAGAAAACCTTTATCTTTGCCTGCCACGCTCTCAATGAGTTCCGTAAAGGCGGTCTTGAGACCAAAAGAGAGATACTGTCTGCACTCGGTCAGAACTACACGCTAAAAGACGGAAATCTCGTTATTTTGCCTAACGAATGGTTTATTCCAATTCAAAATCACTATCCAGCGATAGAAAAAGAATATAAACGGTTAGAACTGGAAAAAACCCTTGATAAACAAAGACAGAGTGAAGCTTTCGCCTCACTCCGTCCCTTGATGCGCGACCGACCGGACTTGAACCGGCAACCTCCCGCGTGCACGTGATCCACTATTTTCATAATGGCGTGGACTATATCTTCACCTTAAGTTTCCTGTTAGGCGCTCTGGTATCTAGTCTCTACGGCGCTCTCGTCTAATAATGACGAGTTCCCACGGTATTCGCATATTCACCGATTGGTAAACTTAGCCTTCACCGTTATCCCAGAGAGTTTCAATCTATCTTTCGATAAAAAGCTGCAATTATCTACAGGCGGGTGCTCTAACCAGTTGAGCTACGATCGCATTTTTATGAATTTTTCAAAAACCACCTTTTTCCTCTTTAAAAACAAGTGGCAAGGCACATTATACATTAATTCATAAAGTTTCAAAGAGTCCAAAATACTCAAAGATATCCTGCTAAAATTTTTTGTTTTCGATCTATAAATGTAACCCCCCTTCACTCCACCACAACATAAAAGCCCCAGAAAATTAGACAAGAAATCATAAGATACACTTGTAAAAGAAACTTGTATTGTAAGGGTTGGTTTTTTACGATACTTATTTACATATCCAACCCAAACATTTCCATCTCCATCAAAATACCCCCTAATAAAATCTTTCACAAATTTTCTTGGAACATTAGGTATTTCAATACGATGGCTCTTGCTCGGACACAGACCTAAATTTAAAAAATCTTCAAATATTTCCTTACTGCCTATTTGGATACGAAATACAGAACCAATATCACTTTTTCTTTCGGAAATTTTATGCCCAGAACCCATTGCCTTCTTGATTGTCTGAATAAGCTCTCTATCTGCAGAATAAAAGGAAATAAAATATGTTCCACGATTTGTCTCCATCATATTTCCATCTGCAACAAAGAAGCCTAAAACGTAAGCCATTTCGGCCGTCCATACTTTAAAAAAGTCCTTGTTAACTTTCCTATATATAGGCACAAATACATAATATCAAGTGACAGGAGTATTTACTAACCAAAAATTTAAAAGATTGCGCCCCTTAAATACAGATTTAATAAATATTGTGTCGGGAGTGGGGATTGGTCACAGGTTTCGGCTCGCCGTCGCTCGCCTCCCCCGCGACCCCGCCTCGCGGTTCCGATTGCTATCGAAACATCGCTCCAGCTTTCAATCCCCAATTAAATCTGTATAAATACAGATTTAATAAATATTGTGTCGGGAGTGGGGATTGAACCCACGACCCCGGGCTTATGAGTCCCGTGCTCTACCGACTGAGCTATCCCGACATGGATAACAATATACCCTAATAAAACCGCCCCGCGCAAACGCGGGGCGGTTTTCTCCTTGTTGCGGGACCAGGATTCGCACCTGGGTCCCGAGGTTATGAGCCTCGTGAGTTACTGTTACTCCATCCCGCTATATACTCAAGTACACTATACTTATTTTTAAGAGATTTCAAGTACTCACCTTTTACTATTCAATGTTTGATATTCGCTACATCAGTAGCAAATATCAAATATAATGAAATTCTTCAAAAACAATTCTGTAAAGATTTATAACTCTATCTGCCTCCTGTCTTGTTAAAGTAAAATCTGAACCCTCGTGAGCTATCGTATTTCTAATCTTGTGCGCTTCCCACGCCGCTTCTATTGTCTCAAAATCACTTTTTTCCACACTCTTAAGTTTGTCCGACATTGTCTCTCCCTTATATCCAGACGCATCCAAAAGCTCTTCAAGCATTATGTCCGCTTCCAAAATGGCAAGTTTCCAATCGCTTGGATTGTTTGAGGCCATATGGACCAAGACCCTATCCCACTTCTTGTTTTTTGGAAGATATGTTTGAGATTCATCTGTTAAAGCAGTCGGCACAACGCCATAAAAAGCGTTGAGCGCAGTATTCAAAGCTGTAAGCTGTTTTAAGCTGTAAATAATTCCCGCCACAGACAGGCCAGAAACAACCAAAGAAATCATTTTCAAGGTTGGCAAAAGGTTGTCCCAAAAAGCAGAAACAGAGGAAAGAAAACCTCCCTCATTAAAATCAGTTGAGTTGAAAACAGCTACAAATCTCGCCACGAGCGCACTTAAGATGAGTAGTATTAAAAATAGAAAAGCAAACTCTTCTATTGGATCTACTTTTTTTGGTGCCTCTTTTTTTTCCTTTTCGGCCATATTTAATTTTCTCCTAAAAATTTCTTACCGATATAAAACAATTTTTTTTCTTCAAAATGACCTGACATAAATTGTATACCTAAAGGAAGATTTTTTCCTTCACCAGAAATTGAAAAACCGGACGGCACCGAAATAGCTGGGATACCAGCAATATTTGCCGGCACAGTAAAAATATCCGCCATATACATCTCTAAAGGGTTTTCTGATTTCTCTCCTATTTTAAAAGCCGGAGTAGGGGTGGTCGGCAAAACCACAGCATCAACTTCTGAAAATACTTGTTTGAAATCATTTTCAATCATAGAACGAGCAATATTTGCTTTGCCGTAATATGCATCGTAGTAGCCAGATGACAAAACAAAAGTACCGAGCATTATTCTTCTGCGAGGTTCTTTCCCAAAACCTTCGCCTCTGGTCAAAAGATAATCCTCTAAAAGATCTTTACCATCTTTGTGAAGCCCATATTTTACTCCATCAAATCTTGCCAAGTTTGATGAGGTTTCAGCTGGCTGAATAACATAATAAGCGGGCAAAGAATATTTAGCATTTGGAAGTTCAACATCTTTTATTTCAAAACCTAAATCTTTTAACTTAGAAATAGATTCTTCAAAATTTTTTAAAACATCGGGATGTATTCCGTCTCCTTCCAAAAGTTTTCTGGGTACCCCCACTCTCTTTGGCTCTTTGAAGTCAGAGACTCCGTCCCTAGAAGTAGAATCCATATCATCTTTTCCGGAAATTGCATCAAACAAAATCTCTACATCATCCACAGTTTTTCCTATCGGGCCAATCTGATCAAGCGATGAACCTAACGCAATCAGGCCATACCTTGATACAGAGCCGTATGTAGGCTTTAGACCCACTACCCCACAAAAGCTCGCTGGTTGTCTTACAGAACCCCCCGTGTCCGATCCTAGGGCTACAAGAGCCAAATTTCCAGCAACAGAAGCAACAGAGCCACCAGAAGAGCCCCCTGGGACCCTGCTTAAATCGTGGGGATTTTTTGTGGGGCCATACGCAGAATTTTCTGTGGAGCTCCCCATCGCAAACTCGTCCATATTCGCTCGGCCCAAAAAGACAACTCCTTTTTCTCTAAGTTTTTTAGAAACAGTAGAGTCATAAGGCGAAACAAAACCTTCTAAAATTTTAGAAGATGCAGTAGCTTTGTGACCTTTTAATAAAATATTGTCTTTCAAAGCAATTGGAATTCCAGAAAGAATATCGGCATTACCATTTTCAAACTTTTCTTGAGCACTTTTTGCTTCATCCAAAGCAGTGTCAAAAACTTCTAAATATACATTTAAGTCTTTATTTTTCTCTGAAATTTTTTTTCTATACTCTTCTACAAGTTCAACGACAGAAAACTCTTTTTCTATAAGAGCTTTGTGGGCTTTTTTTATGTTGAGATTTTCTAAATCAATCATTTATAAAATTTTCTTTACTTTTATCAAATCGCCATCTTTATCAGGAGCTTGCTCCAAAATT
Source organism: uncultured Candidatus Saccharibacteria bacterium (assembly GCA_964509605.1). GTDB lineage: Bacteria > Patescibacteriota > Minisyncoccia > Phycocordibacterales > Zambryskibacteraceae > CAZDXF01. The sequence continues at coordinate 89,148 of CAZDXF010000002.1, read as the reverse complement.
TCTTTTGTCCACACACCACTCTCATGGGGCTCTCCATCTTCCCTCATAATTCCTCGATGTTCTGGTAAAACAAAAGAAGGCGATCCCTCCACCGCTTCGTTGAGTTGACTCACATATTCCAATATAGGATCAATATCCTTGAGTAGAGAATCCCTCTCTTTCTCATCTATTTTCATTCTGGATAGTTCCGCTAGTTTTTCTATATCTTTTGGACCAATCATGGAGCTATTTTAGCACCTAAAAAACTATTCGGAAATCTCATTTAAAAACTCTCTTTCGGTTAAAATTTTAACTCCAAGTTTCTGAGCTTGTTTCAATTTTTCACCAGACTCGGCACCAGCAACAACAAAATCTGTCTTTTGGGAAACAGATGAAGAAATTTTTCCTCCCATCTGCCTTATTTTTTCTTTCGCCTCTTCCCTACTCATTGAGGAAAGACCTCCTGTGAGAACAAAGACTTTTCCAGAAAATTTTCCACCAAGTGTGCCACTTTCTTTCTCCAAAGAAATATACTTCAACAATCTTTCCAAAGATTTGGAATTTTCTTTATTCTTAAACCAACCATAAACTTCTCTGGCCACCACCTCCCCAACCCCCTCTATAGACTCCAGTTCTTCTAACTGTGCCTGCCTCAAAGCTTCAATTGATCCGAAATGGCTAGCCAAATCTCTTGCTGTTTCTTCTCCAACTTGAGGAATTGAAAGACCTGTGAGAAGTCTAGACAAGGTAGTATTTCTTGCTTTTTCAATGCTTTCCAATAGATTGTCTGCAGATTTTTCTCCAAACCTTTCGAGATTTTCCAGATCCCCTTTTTTCAAAGTAAAAATATCAGCAAAAGAAGAAACCAACCCTTCATTCATAAGAAGCTCTATTATTCTCCCTCCCAGACCATCAATATTTAAAGCTTTTTTTGATACAAAATATTCAAGTTTCTTTTGAAGCTGAAAACCTGAATCTTTAAAAACACATCTGTATGCCGATTGTCCGGGGACCCTCTCTATGCTCCCATCTCCACCACATTCAGCTACTTTTTTGGGAAAAACAAAAATTTTTTCTTTGCCTGTTCTTAATTTTTTTACAACTTCTACAATGTCAGGAATTACATCACCGGCTTTTTGCAAAATTACCGTATCACCAATCCTGACATCTAATCTCTTGATTTCATCTTCATTGTGGAGAGTTGCTCTTGAAACAACAGAACCAGCAATTCTGACCGGCCTTAAAACAGCTACAGGAGTAATTACGCCCGTCCTACCAACTTGTAAAACAATATCTTCTACAACCGTTGTCGCTTGCTCTGCTGGAAACTTGAAAGCCACAGCAAATCTTGGAGATTTGGCAGTAAAACCCAAAGTCTTTTGCAATTTTCTGGAATTTACCTTTATAACTAGCCCGTCCATACCATAGTCTAGATGCTCTTTTTCCGAATAGTATTTGTCATAATACTCATAAATATCCTCTATTGTTTTGCACAAAGAAAAATACTTGTTCACAGTAAAGCCCAAAGAAGAAAGGAGTTTTAATTCCCCTATTTGGCTTTCGGGAAATGGCTCTTTGTCTCTCCACCCAACATCTTCGGCATCATAGACAAAAGCTCGAAGTTTTCTCTTCGCTACAATTTTTGGATCAAGCTGACGCAAAGATCCAGCTGCCGCATTTCTAGCGTTTGCAAACAACTCCTCACCGCTTTCTTTTCTCTCCTTATTTATCCTCTCAAGTTGAGAGTTTGGTAACCAAGCTTCGCCTTCAACTGTCATATCAATCGGACGAGAAAGTTTAAGCGGTATGTCCTCTATTGTTTTTAAATTTTGAGTAATATCTTCTCCTACAACACCATCTCCTCTTGTCGCACCTCTTACAAAAATTCCGTTTTTATAAGTTAAGACAATCTTTAAACCGTCTATTTTCTGTTCTACACAATATTCTGGAGACTCATTTATTCCAGCTTTTTTTAAAATTCTCAAAATTTTATTTTCCCATTCCAAAAGCTCGTTTTTGTCAAAAACATTGTCAAATGACCACTGTGGGACTTCATGACGAACTTTCTCAAAAAAATCCAAAGGGTTTCCACCAACCCTCTCTGTTGGAGTTCCGCTCTCTTTGAGTTCTGGAAAATTGTTTTCAATCTCTAAAAGCTCTACGACCAAAGAGTCGTATGCTTCATCTGAAATCTCTGGCGAGTCTTCTTCGTGATACTTTCTACTGTGATAATTTATTATTTCACGCAGTTTTTCCGCTCTTTTTTTAGCTTCTTTTAGCTCCCTGTTCATTGTCTTAAACTACCCCAAACACTAGTAATTTACCAATATCGCTCTTTCTACTCTTCTGGGGTCGGAAGTTGAACAAGTGTTATAACCTCTAGATTCTATTTTTGTTCTTAAATCTGAACCTTGATACCACTTAACCACAGAAATACTGATGCATGGATTTGGGCCAAATGACACGGTAGATGTGGCGATTAAGTTTACATAGGTTCTTGTCTGATTAACCGTCATACCGTTGCAAGAAACTGTAGGTGTTGGAGAAGTAGTGGTAGAAAACGGATTTGCGCCACTTTTCAGATCCCAATAAAGAGCACACTCCACTCCACTATCAGCGGCAAAAAAAGCATTTTGAGAATCTCTGGCAAGACTAGAAATTCCGAGCTGTTTTACTGCGCTATTTATGACAGCAAAACTAATGAGAGTCATCGCTGCTGTCACAGAAATGGCGATATAGAGAGAAACCCCTCTTTGTCTATTATTCTTTTTATTTAAATTAAGATTAATCATTGCCAATTAAATATTGATTCTCGGACTGTAATTGTTTTAGATATCGTGCCTTTTGTAAATGTAACATTCACAGTAGCTGTAATTTCGTTTGCATTAACTTGGCTTAATACGATCTCCCTTCTAAATCCCGTTGGGACCCAACCGCTGTTATATCCATACAAAAATGGAGCCGAAGAAGATTGTCTCAAAACAGGACACGATCCGGCTCCACCGCAAGAGCTAAAAGCACCGGAACTCAAAGTTGCATCTACTGTGCAAACTGTTCCAAAAACACACGGGGAGCCAGATGAAGCATATCCATTTAACCAGTTTTGACCCTGCAAAGCATTGTTATCTCTGGTGTTTTTTATGTACTCAACCGCCTCTTGAGCGAGAAAAAATGAAATAACTTGGTTTTTGGCAAATATAGAACTGGACAATGCGGTCTGAACAGCTGTGGTCGCGGCTGTGATAGACATAAGAAGAATTGCTATGGCAACAAGACTTTCCAAAAGTGTAAAACCTTTTTGGGAGCAACCCGATATTTTTTTTGTATTTTTTCTAAACATTTTATGAATCAAGAACTCTCTGCGAGACTGTCGTCTGCACTACGAAAGTCGTCTGAATTGATGGCTTTGTACCTGAATACCCTCTAATAGAAATCAAAACTCTAGGTTGTGCTCCATCTCCGGTGTTGTAGCCAAAGATATAAAACCTCATATCTTGCACCACTATGTTTGGGGCTGTAATGATTTGATAGGTCGCTCCATTATCGACGGATTTTTCTATTCGGCTATTGTTTAGTCTGTATCTGACATTTATTCCATCGCTATTTCTAAAATAGATAGAAGTGTCCCCGCTTGAACAAGTAGAGATAGAACAACTGTAAGAGTCTCCAAATTTTATATCCCTAGACATCACCTCTAGAGCAAAATTGAGATTTGTCATTACAGACTTCAAAGAGTCTGATTTTCTATTTGCTTCAAGAACATTTATAACAGAGCCTAGACCAATAGTCATAACGGTAATAAACAGAGCAAGGGCTACGAGTATTTCAACAAGTGTAAACCCACGCTCCGCTTTAGCGGAGCTAACACCTGTTTTATTTAACACTCTGTTTCCCTCACTTTTTTCTTTTTTAAAAAATTTTCTCATTTTACTGAACAGCAATCTGGCCCGTTGTGTAAATATATATATTTTTTGTGTTGTTTTTTGGAGACCTGACTGTAATTTTAGCACCAAGATGTCCAGCATAAGAAACGGGCGATCCGGAGAGATTAAAGAAAGATATTTGAGCATTCGGATTTGGTCTTGAAAAAACAACATCAACTCTTTCTACATGTCCGCCTGAAAGGCACCTTTCTGAACTGTCGCTTAAAATTGCACAAACATCTGAAATTATATTGTTTCTGGTAAGCGTAAATCTCCTCAAGCACTCATAAGATCCTCCTGTAAGACAAGCCACTGTACCGTCATAAATATTATTTTTCACTCCTCTATCAGCGAAAAATAAATATGAATTATTGCTTCCTGTGGTGCCATCCAGATTGAAATAAATGCCGTAAGAAGATGAGAACTCTCCACCAGAAGGAGAGAACTCTCTGACACTAATGCTGTAAACTTGAGCTTCTCGTATCTGAAGCTCTATATCGTCAGAAGCACTTTTTAAGGCAATTCTATCGTTAAAATCTCCCTGATTAAAAACAACAACAGATGTAATGAGTGCAATAATAAATGCCGATACAAGTACTTCCGGCAAACTAAAACCTGAATTTTGGGACGATAGATATATTTTTTTAAAAAAGCGTTTCATCAAAATGGAAAGAATCCAAAATCTATAAAAAACGACAGGATTGTGCCTAAAATCAGAAATTGTCCGAAAGGTATTTCACTTTTCATTGTAATTTGTTTGGAGGAAAGACTCAACCCACCTTTTTTACTAGAAACATAGAATTTTTGAACCAAGATTATAAGTAAACTTACCAAAGCTCCTATCCAAAATGACAACGCTACGGCAACAATACCTTTTTGAAAGCCCAAAAATATTCCGATTCCCAAAGCAAGTTTAGCATCCCCAAAACCCATCCATCGCCCACCTGAGACAAACCAAAGCAGGAAAAAGAAAGTGAAAAGAATCGGTCCAGAAAGCAGATCTAACAAGGACAGATTTACATTTCCAAGAGTATGATTTGAAAAAGCAAAAACCACTGAAAGAAAAACAAAAAGAAAAACAAAAAAATCTGGCAGAATCATATGACGCAAATCGTAAACCGCCAAGAAAATTAACACTGACCAAATGCAAAGCAGGGATACAAATAAAATCACGGAAAATAAATCAAAATAAAAAGGAAAATATAAATAAGAGAGAGCAAACAAAAGACCCGTTAAAAACTCTACTGTCGGATATTGCCAAGAAATTTTTGTTTTACAGGATCGGCATTTTCCTTTAAGGAAAATAAAACTCAGTATGGGAAAAAGTTCATACCAAGAAAGAGTTTTTGAGCACGAAAAACATCTTGATCTCCCCCCAATAGAAAAACCGCTGTTCCACCTCAAAATGAGCACATTTAGAAAACTGCCCACAACTGCTCCGAGTAAAAACAGGAAAGAAATTAAGTAAAAGTTTGAAATCACTTTTTAATTATATAACAAATCACCCCGTTCCGACTCATCGGAACGGGGTGATTTTAATCTTACATTTTAGTGGCAATATGCGACATCACTGGTAATATCTGCTCCGTTTGGTGTAGAAGTAGAAATACCTGTGTAATCAACACACCAATGCACTAATGGATCGCTCTTGAGAGGAACTGAAACGGCCCAGCTGTTAGCAGCTGTACCCCCTGATCCAGTAATGCCATCCTCTGCAAAACAACTTGCAGCACTACCACTAACAGTGGAAGCTTGAGAAATGGCCGCGGACATTGTTGCCTCTGCAAAAATTCCAGCTGAGCAGTTATCATCTACATCAGCTCCGTAATGACCATTGTCATCAAAATATATTTCGGCTTGAGGCCTAATATTTGAGAGATTGGACTTTATGGACGCATCGGCTCCTTTTGCCCTAGCAGCATTCAAACTCGCCAAGACAACTGAAGAAAGTATACCAATGATGGCGATGACCACGAGAAGTTCTATAAGAGTAAACCCGCGCTCTGCTTTGGCAGAGCTAACACCTGTTTTATCTAATTCTTTGCCTCCCTCATTTTGAGTTTGGTTTGCAAAAAATAATCCGAACAAATTTCTGGAAAATTTACTTAAAACAGGTGTGCGGGTAAAACCTTTTTGTCTATTCATTTTGAAAAAATTAATTAAACCGTTAAGAACACTATTATAACACTTTATGGACAAAGTGAACTGCTTGGTGCTGTGGCTGTACCTCTGCCCGCTGCGGTTGAATCCACACACCAATGATTGGCACTTCCCTCAGGAACTCGGAGTTGGACGGAAGCCGACCACTGATTGCCATTTGCCCAGCACTGAGCTGTACCCCCGCTGGCAGATTTTGCTGCATTCATTGCAGAAACAACAACAGGATCCAAAAAGACATGTCCGGTTCCTGAAACTGTGGGGCACGCTCCTGAATAAGATCCGTACACATAGCTGTTTTGATTGTAATAAACTTCTGCTTGAGAACGAACCGTCGCTAAATTTGTCTTTATCCCAGTATTTGAAGATTTATTTTTTGTACTAGTAAGATTTACCGTAATAACCGAAGCTAAAATTCCAATGATCGCTATTACCACGAGAAGTTCTATAAGAGTAAACCCGCGCTCTGCTTTGGCAGAGCTAACACCTGTTTTATCTAATTCTTTGCCTCCCTCATTTTGAGTTTGGTTTGCAAAAAATAATCCGAACAAATTTCTGGAAAATTTACTTAAAACAGGTGTGCGGGTAAAACCTTTTTGTCTATTCATTAAATTATTTTTATGGGCAAGCTGTTAGGCTTCCGCTAATAGCAGAAGCGTGTCCTTTAGAACTTCCGGAAGAATCCACACACCAATAGTTAAATGTGCCCTCTGTTTGTTTGAGTTGAACGGAAATTACAAAAGAAGTTGAATTCGAAAGTGGTTGAGAAGCGCAAAGAGCTGTGCCCCCTCCGGCACTTTGAGCAGAAGTTATAAATGACCTAATTTTAGTATCAGCAAACAGGCTTGCTGATGTTGTCAGACAATTTGCAGTAGCCGTACCAAAAGCGCCATATGTACTGTTTCCAGTCGTATCGTAAAAGAGCTCTGCTTGGGCTCTTACATTTGCTAAATTTGATTTTATAGCAGCATTCGCACTTCTCCCTCTAGCAGTATTCAAACTCGCCAAAACAACTGAAGATAGAATTCCAATGATGGCAATTACTACTAGAAGTTCTATGAGAGTGAAACCTTTTTGTCTATTCATAAATCAATTATACAGATTATTTCGTTTATAACACAGCATTTTATCCCCAAACAAAAACCCCGGTAAACCGGGGTTTTTGAAAAAAGAAACTAAAAGCAGATTATGTTGCTGGACAAGCCATTGAGTTAGCCGCCAAAACATTTGTTTTCTTTGCAGAAGTACCAGCACTATCAACACACCAATACCCCGTCTCTGATCTAAGTGGAGCTGAAACAGCCCAACCGTTTGCATCAGCATGACATATAACAGTAGTAGCAGTTCCTGCAGTTCCGTTTGCAGTTACTATGCTCGCCGCCCCAGAACTAGATTGTGCTGCGGTCAGCATTGTTCCAATACCAGGGTTAGCACCTGTTGCAGTGCAAAGGTTGGTATAAGCTTGGCTATTTCCATCGTAATAAACCTCAGCCTGTGCTCTAGCATTACTTAAGTTTGATTTTGTAGCAGCGTCAGCACCCTTTCCTCTGGCTACATTCAAACTCGCCAAGACAACTGAAGATAGAATCCCGATGATCGCTATGACCACCAAAAGCTCTATAAGTGTAAAACCTCTATCTTTTTTCATTTTTAAAATAATTTAATTTTTAATCGACCTGTCCTTCCAAGACAGCCGTTTTTTAAACGTGTACTTATATTATAAGCCAAAAAAAACAAATTTAAAACTCTCTGTGGATAAGAAATTAAGCGGCGGTAGAAGCAATATTGTATATAGGCATTAATACAGAAGCCAAAAGAACGCCCACACCAAGACCCAAAAGCACTATCATTACCGGCTCTATAAGATCTACCAAAGTATCTACGGCATTCATCACTTCTCTTTGATAAAACTTCGCCATAGTTTTCAAAATACTTCCAAGTTCTCCGGTTTCCTCTCCAACTTTAATCATCTGAACCAAAATCCCTGGTATATCTGCGTATTGAGAAAGAGAATTTGAAAGAGAGCTTCCACCTTTTACCGATATCAAACTTTCATCCAAGATTTGCTTGTAAATTGCGCTACCCACAACATTGCTCGTAATTTCAATGGCTCTCAACATTGGAATACCACTAGCCACCATGGTATTCATATTGTCGGCAATTATAGAAAGATATAGCTTTCTATAAAGATCACCGACATAAGGAACACTTAGTTTGAAACTATCAAAGGCGTATTTTCCTGCAGAAGTCCTGACATATCTAATACCAAAAAAGCTGGCAATTATGAGACCGACGAGCATAAAGATGCCGTAATTTACAAACAGATCGCTCACTGCAATCACTGCTTTTGTATAAATCGGGAGCTCTTGACCAGATTCAACCAAAATAACGCTGATTTTTGGAATAATCATTGTAAACATCAGAGCCATAACACCAATAAAAACAGTGATGACAAATGCTGGATAAACAAGGGCATTTCTGGCCTTTGATGTAACCTCGTAGTTTCTGTCCAAATAATCTGCAAGAAAACTAAATGTCTCATTTAGCTTTCCAGTCTCTTCTCCAGCACGAACCATGTTTACATAAAAATCAGAAAAAATATTCGGATGCTTAGAAAGCGCTTTGGAAATTGAACTTCCACCCTGAAGGTCGTCAGCCACTTCAATAAGACTTTTTCTTAAAACCAAATTTTCAGCTTCGGCTGAAATAAGTTTGAAAATTCTCAGAGCTGGAACCTGTGCTTCAAAAAGAGTAGACAACTGTCTGGATAGAATAACAATATCCTTTCCAGAAACTCTTCTACGGAAAAAAAACTGCTTTTTAATAAGCTCTTCCTCAACTGGAGTTACGGAAGAAATAACCAATCCTCTTTTCTGAAGCGAACTTATTGCAACATCAATATTTATCGCATCTATACTTCCGACTTTTTCTTCCCCGTTATTATCTATTGCCTTGTAATTAAAAAGCATTTTTTTATGTTAGAGCATCTTCTGAAGCATCTTTGAATTTGTGGAGAACAAATATGCGTTTTCAACGGTAATCTCCCCCGCTTGCACTAGACCCGCCAAAGATCTGTTTAGATCTATCATACCGTCCTGCGTGCTTGTTTCTATAACAGTGTTTATCTCATGGGTCCTTTTATCTCTTATTAGATTTGCAACTGCAGTATTGTTCAGAAGAAGCTCGTATGCAGGGATGAGACCGCCTGAAATTCTAGGAACAAGTCTCTGAGAAAATATTCCCGCCAAGCTACTTGCCAGCTGTGATCTAATTTGGTCCTGCTGATCCGCAGGAAAGGAGTCTATTATTCTATCTACTGTCTGAGATGCAGTATTTGTGTGAAGAGTTGAAAGTACCAAGTGCCCAGTTTCAGCGGCTGTTACAGCTGTAGCAATCGTTTCTGAGTCTCTCATTTCACCAATCATCAAGATATCTACATCTTGTCTAAAAACACTCTTCAAAGCTCTGTGGAAATCTACCGTGTCCACTTTCACTTCTCTCTGATCAATAATTGCCTTTTTTGGTTCAAAAATGTATTCAATAGGATCTTCTACGGTCACAATATGCTCAAGTCTTTCCTGATTTATCTTTTCTATAAGCGTAGCAAGTGTTGTAGATTTGCCATGCCCAGTAGGGCCCACAACAAGAAAAAAGCCTTGCTGTCGCTCCGCAAAAGATCCCAAAATTGGCGGAAGGTTGAGTTCTTCTAATGTTCTTATCTTTTTAGGAATAAGACGCAAAGCAATAGAAATTTTTCCAAGTCTATAAAAAGCGTTTCCTCTAAACCTTCCGGCTGAATGAGAGAAGCCGAAATCCATCTCTCTTGTCTCAAGAAACTCTTTTTTGTTATCTGGAGTCAAAAGAGAAGAAAGAATTTCGTCTACTTGTTGTTTGGTAACCGCAGGTATTGTCGTCAAAGGAATTAAAAAACCCGAAACCCTAATAACGGGCACTCGCCCCTCTGAGAGGTGTATATCCGAGCCATTTTCTTTTATTACTATATCTATAAGTTCGTCTAACAGTTTGCTGTGTTCCATATTTTTATTTTTTATTTTCTACAATTTTTATAACCTCATCAACAACCTCGGAAGGAATAAGAGTGGCTTTCACAATATAACCATCTATTCCCAAAGATTGAGCTTTTTCAATTTTAGCTGGATCTGTCTCATTTGTAAGCATCACCACAACAGAAGTTTTTGCTAGGCCTTCCTTTCGAACATTTTCCAAAAGTTCTAAGCCATCCATTTGAGGCATTATGATATCAAAAACCAAAATATCGGGCACTTCTCCTCCCCTCAGCTTATTCAAGGCGTCTTGCGCCCCTGAAGAAGTGTGAACCGTAAAACCTTCACTTTTAAATTTTGTAGCGTACATATCCAACAAAAATTTGTCGTCATCCACCAAAAGAATACTGAAGTCTTTCTTTTTGCTCATATAGAAAATTCTACCACACAAAATTTAAAAAAAATTACAATGTCCCGACATCCTCAAAAGGAACGAGTCGCTTAAATGCCTTGAGTATTGCGTCCTCTTTCATAGAAAGCATACCTCTCTCTCGTGCCGCTTTTGCTAAATCTATTTCTGTGCCTCCTTTTAGAATTATCTCCTCCACCCCTCTGTCCATTTCCATAACTTCCATTACAGCATACCGACCCCTTGTACCATTTGGACAATCTTCTGTCGGAGATATTTCATAAACCTCTTTACCAAATTCTATCTCTTTTCTGTATTTTTCTGGTAAATCCGCAAACTGTTTCTCAAGCATCAATTTTATACTTCCTTCTACTGGAATGGGCTTACCAGCACCTGGACAGAAAGCTCTAACGAGTCTCTGAGCAATGGCCAAAACCAAAGTGGGGGCAATAAGATATGGGTCCACTCCCATATCTATAAGACGAGGAATGACGCCTACAGCATTGTTGGTGTGGATTGTAGAAAAGACCAAGTGTCCAGTGAGAGCGGCTTGGATAGCAAGCTGTGCGGTCTCTTTATCTCTAATCTCACCAACCATTATTATGTCCGGGTCCTGACGCAAAGTGGTTCTAAGACCTGTAGCAAAGTTATAACCTATTTCAGGACGAATTTGAGACTGGTTCATTCCTTCAATCGTATACTCAACAGGATCTTCCAGAGACAAAACATTTTTGTGCTCTCTATCTACTTCATTCAACATTGAATAAAGAGTTGTTGATTTTCCCGAACCGGTCGGACCTGAAATAAGGACCATTCCGTAAGGTTTTTTGAGAGCTTCCCTTATGAGGCGGAGGTTTCTCTCTGTGAGCATTAGTTCATCTAGAGATTTAACTCCTTTTTGTGGGTCCAAGATTCTCATCACCACTTTCTCTCCAAAATATGCCGGAAAAGTAGACACACGAAAATCTATTCTTTTGTCTCCCACCTTTGCGCTGAATCTTCCGTCTTGGGGTTTTCTTTTCTCATCCAAACGCATACTAGAGAGAATTTTTATACGAGCCACAACTGCTGAATGAATCTTCGTTGGTAGGACCAAACTTGTATTCATTGTGCCGTCAACCCTAAATCTGACGCGAACATTGTCGCGCATCCTTTCTATGTGAATGTCTGAAGCGTTTCCGTCTGTAGCGTATCTCAAAATCGTGGCGACTATTTTTGTAACTGGTGCATCCTCAATTATTTTTTCTTCCTTCCCGTCTTTTTTTAACTTACTTGTATCAATGTCGGACAAATCTGCAGAAGCATCCGTCTCTTCCGCTGATGCTCCCGTATCCTCTTCGTCTTCATCCTGCTCATTTTTTTTGCCCTTGAGCTCTGTTTCAAGCTCTGAAAGAGCTTGCGTGACCTCTCCAGACAAACCTTTATATCCTCCCATTGCTGATTCAAAATCCTGTTCCGAAATAAGGAAAATTTTAAACGGCATCCCGATTTTTGAAGAAATGAAATTCAGTGCATCACGAGCCTCTATATTGTCTGGATCAACAACCCCGACTTCCAAGACGCCGTCTTTTACACCCAAAGGTAAAAACCTATAATGAGACGCTGATTCCTCTGGAATATACTCCAAAATTTTTCCAGAAATTTCTTTCCCCTTTAAATCCTTAACTGGAATTTCAAGAAAATCTCCTTTGCTTTTTAAAATAACACTTGGGTCAACTCCACTTTTTATTAAAACTTGCTCAACAGTAATACCAGCCGATTCTGCTTCATCCAAAATAGAAGGAATATCAGCTTTATTGATTATTTTTTTTTCAGCTAAAGTATCAAGAAGACTCATCCTGCTTGAAATTGTAGAACAAAAAACTATTTATATACAGAGGATAAAATTAGATTCCCTCAAACGGGTTTGTTCTTCCTTGGGGCTGTGTGCCTAAATCTACGGAATAATCGGTCAGATTCACAAAAGCGGGAGATCTGAATAAAGAAGAGTCAAAAGAAACAGACTGAAGTTCTTCAAGAAGACTTATCAAGTCTTGACCCACAGCCTGCGCTTCTATTGGATAACCAAATTCATCAAACAAAATTTCAGCTTCCTCTCCACCTCCTCTAATAAACAAAAAATAAATACCGAAACCTATAACGGCTATTATGATGACTGCGGCTGAAAATTGTTTTAAGTTTCCAAGTTGCATAAAATTTATTGTCTTAACCAATATGTGTCAAAAGACACATTAAAGTTGTGAAGGTCGCTGTCTTCCCCTTCCGTTGAGAAAGTGATGGACTTTATATCAATCATCTGAAGACTCTTTTCCAAGTCGGTTAGAAAGTTTACGAGATTTTCATAAGAACTTACAAACGAAAAGGTGATTGTCGAGGAAAGATATGGCGTCAAACTTGCGGTATCACCTATACCCAAAGATTCGTCTAGTACTTCCTTCACCTCTATGCCACGGGGAGCTATTCCGTATCTACCAGCAACAGAGTCTATATCAGCAACAAGTTTAACAAAATTGACTGAATCTGGAACTATTCTCTCAAGTCTATCCAAATCTCCATCTGGAATTGAGTTGTATTGAGAAAGAAGCTGGTCCCTTACAACCATAAGTTCTTCAGCTTTTGCGATTGCCTCTTGATACTGATTTTCTTCTTCAACCAAATCTCTGACGGCCTCAAGACGCGGATCTATGAAAACATAGAAAAGTGCTAAGGAAACAGATATTAAAAGTATGGGCATTAAACTTCTCATGATGGGTTTACTGGGCCTTGTTCATTTCCGACCGGCTCAGTTTCGGCTGAATCAGTTGCTGATTCTTCGGGCAATGAGGCTGGCGGTGGAGTTATCTCCGAAACTGGCTTTACTTCAAAAGTTTTTTCATACAAAACCAAGTCCGGAGAAATACCAGATTTAAATCTAAAAATAACATTTCCAGATTCATTTAAATCAAGACCTGAAAAAGACGGGTTTCTAAAATAGGGATTGTTGGAAAATATTTCAGACTGCAATGCAACTGTTTTGTAATCTCTAGATTCTCCGGACATTTCTACAGTTATTGCTCCATCACCAGAAGACATTAGAGAAAAATCGTTAAAACTTACGGCCTGAAGAGTTTGAGAACCCAAAAGAGAAAAGAAAGATGTCATAGAAACATGCTTTGACAATATCTCTCTGGCAGACATCATTCTCGCATGAGATCTAGAAAGGTCCTTTACTAGTTCGGGGTTTAGAGCCTGTCTTGCTGTTTCTAGATCAGCCTGCATCTTTGATATTCGACTGTTTAAGTATTTTTCATACACAAAAACACCTGTTGCTGAAATCAAAGCAAGAACAAATAAAGAAACGCCAAGTAGATAAAACAAACCTCCGGAGGTGCTAGATGGCCTCTTGAAAGAGTCCAGACCAGAGTCTGCTTTTTTTGGTATGAAAGATGGTTGAAATTTTGGATCCATCCTATAAATATTTTAGTTTTGAAAAGCCAAGAAATTTCGTTCTTCTCTTTTGAAAATATTATACTACACTTGAAACATTAGTGTGGTAATTTCTAATCCACAGAAAAGAATTTAGTTTTCTTGGAGACGCCGAAGGGCAACTCCAACAGAAACAGCAAATTCTGGTCCGGTCTCTCTCAGCACTTTTTCCAAGAATGCAGGAGCTTCTACTTTCAAAAACGGATTGCCCGCTTCTACTTCAAACTGAAAACTGCTCTTTGCAAGCTCGGGTAACCCTTTGAGCGCAGAACCCCCGCCAACCATGACAATCTTTTCAATAGCTTTATTGTATCTTTTTTGATAGTTAAGTATTACCTGATTGGTTTCTGAAAAAATGTGTGCCAAACCAATACGGATAATTTCTCTTAAATCTACTTCGCCTCCAGACATAGCTCCAACAGATCTTTTTAAAACTTCTGCTCTGGCCACAGGCACACCCAATGATTGAGATATTGTTGTAGTTATGTCTTGTGATCCTCTGTTTACAGTGTGAGATGCGCGCACAATTCCTCTTTCCACAATATAAAGTTTTGTAGTAGCAGCTCCCATATCTATAAGCATCACGGGCTTTACCTCTGTGTCCAAAACGGCTCGAAGGGTGCTAAAAATCTCTATTTCAAAAAAACTCGCTTCCAGACCAGTCTTTGTCATTATTTCCTGATACTTATTTAAAGTTTCATTGTGAATTGCAACAAGTAAAATATCTGACTTTTTTACTCTGGCTGGACCGTGCTTCTCTTTTTCTTCCTGTTCCTCTTCTTCTTTCTCATCTTTCGGGATAACAGACCAATCAAGTACCACTTCGGAAATCGGAACCGGAATATATTTTCTAGCCTCCAAAGGAATCATTGTCTCAAGTTGCTTTGTGGGAAGAGAAGGCATCTCCAAAAGAGTCATCAGACTTGAAGAAAAAGGTATTGCCATACCGCACTTATTTGAAGAAAGATTGACTTCTTTTTCTCTCATCAGATCGGAAAGGGCTTCAACTATCTTTTCTGTCGGAAGATTTGTAGCTTGTCCTATTTCTGCCCCCGCATATGGTCCAAGGGCCAGTTCGCCATATGTCTCAAGAATCGCCTTTCCACCGCTTTTTTTGAGTTGAACAACTTTAATAGCAGAGGTGCCTATGTCTATACCCAAGACACTTCCGCTTTTTTTGTGGAAAAGAGTTCCAAAGATGTTGGCCATAGGAAAATTATAGCACGAAGGGTAAATACTGATATAGAATTATTGTATGTTAAGTCTTCTGACCAAAATAGCAGGAGAGATTGTTGATTTCATATTTCCCAAAGAAAAAGCTGTTTTGGAATTAGAAAAAATGGCTGATGAAAATAAGCTATCTTACCTCCCGCAGTGTGTTGATAACAAGATATCGTGGGCAGAATCTGTGTTTGATTATGGAGACAGAAGAGTAAGAGCTTTGGTCTGGGCAATAAAATACAAAGAAAATAAGAAACTTTCACAAGCGGTTAGCAATTTAATTTACGAAAGAATCATAGACAACCTGGGAGATGAGCTGGTGGCTAGTGCAAACAAAAACTTTATCCTTATTCCAATTCCCCTTTCTAAAAAGAGAAAAACTGAACGGGGTTTTAACCAAGTAGAGCTTATCTGTGAAGCAATTTTAAAAAATGATCAGAGTGGTTTGCTTAAATACAATAAAGAAATTTTGATTAGAAAAAAAGACACGCTACCGCAAACTTCTTTAAAAAGAAAGGAGTGGTTGAAAAATCTTGAAGGGTGTTTTGAAATCAAAAACAGTTATGAAATATCGGGCGCAAAGATAATTTTGATAGACGATGTGGTAACAACCGGAAGCACCCTGTCAGAAGCTAGAAAAACACTGATTTCCGCAGGCGCTAAAAAAGTATTGGCTTTTACAATGGCTCATTAAATAGTGGGGGATGTTTTGAAGTGAAAGCAGAGTATGATAGATTACAGCCTACAAAAAGGAAGGGTGGCAGAGCGGTCGAATGCAGCACACTGCTAATGTGTTGACCGAGAAATCGGTCCGAGGGTTCGAATCCCTCCCCTTCCGCAGAAAGAAACTTCCAAATCCGAAAGGTGGGAAGAAGCCCGCGCCAAAGGCGCGGGGCTAGGCAAAATGTTCCGTCGCTCCGCGACGAATTGGGACGGAATGGGCAGGGCGAAATGGGCGGATTTGTCACGAACCAAGGGGTTCGTTCCGATTTTTTGGACGAACGACTTGATTTGGTACAAATCAGACGAAGAGGACAAAAAATCGGCTTGTTTCATATCTAAAATCCATTCCCGCAAGGGTTCGACCCAATTTTTTCTTCCGCGTTCAAAATCTTTCTTTTTCTCTTTCAAAGCGGCGAGAGAGCGCATGAGAACATCTTTTCGTTTAAGGTAAACCTCTTTTGGTACATCACCATCTAAATACGCCGAGAGTAGTTTTTCCATGCGCTCCTCGTTCGCTTTGATACTATCGGAAAGATTTTGAACCTCGCTTTGCGACGCTCCAATTTCCTCGTGCTCCCACAGTTTCACTTTATCTAACATCCAGTCGGTATAGCGATCGCAAAGCGAAATTGTTTGAAGCCGTGCACAGATTTGCCTCGTAAGTTCACTTTCTTGTAAATAAGCTTGCGAACAATGGCCGCGCTTTTTCGAGCACCGATAATACCGATAACGACGACCAGACTTTCCAGTTGCCCACTGTGCGGAAATCATACTGCCACACTCGCCACATCGAAAAAGTCCGGTAAAAGGAAAATCATGCTTGATTTTCCTTTTGCGCGGCCTTTCCTTCGTTTGCAATACTTTCTGCACGGCTTCAAACAATGCGGGAGAAATAATTGGCTCAAAGTTTCCATCAAACCATTCTTGTCCATGCTTCACGAAACCGAGATATGCTCGATGAGTAAGAAGTCGTTTGATGGAAACTTTGGCGAGTGGCGTTTGGTGTTTTGTTACCACACCTAAGTCCGCCAAAAATTGCGCGAGCGAAATAAAAGTGTGCGAACCTTTGGCGTATTCCTCAAAAGCTAACTTCACCACGCGAGCATTTGTCGGATGAGGTTCAATATTTCTAATACGCGGGTTGTTTTGATAGCCAAAGGGAGCTAAGTTCAACCATTCGCCACGTCTCAATTTTTGGCGGACACCTCGCTTAATATTGTCGGATAAGTTATCAGAATAATATTTGCTCTGCCCAAACGCCACTTGCAACATAAAGAGCCCTTGCGGGGTTGGTTCAAACCAAAATGTCGGGAAGCGCAAAGACACAACCTTGCGAGTGTCCACGGCGTAAATTACTCGTCCACCGTCAATCGAATTACGCGCGAGGCGATCGGGATGCCACGCTAATATGCCGACACCATCCAATTTCTCTACTTTTAACATCATTTCGCCGAATACCTCGCGTCCAGGCGTCTTTGCGCTTTTCGACTCTTGAAATTCCTCAAGAATTTCAAGATTTTCTTTACGCGCCAATTCTCGCAACTCAAAAAGCTGTGCCTCAATGGACATCACTTGTCGGTCATCGTCCTCGATGCTCTTGCGAGCGTAAAGAAAATACTTTGGTTTGGACATATAAATTGCTTTTAGATTGAAACAAGGACAAATCCGCCCATTTCGCCCTGCCCATTCCGTCCCAATTCGTCGCGGAGCGACGGAACATTTTGCCTAGCCCCGCGCCTTCGGCGCGGGCTTCTTCCCACCTTTCGGATTTGGAAGTTTCTTTCTGCGGTGATGTATTAGCCTTTGCGCGAACTCATTTTGAACGAAAGGAATGATGCGCGCCTCGTCCGCTCCCTTCGGTCGCGATCCCAAAACCAAAAATTTTCCTTCCTTTCTTAGATTTTCGGCGGGGGGTGTGGGGGGGAGCCGACAAAAAATGGAAAGGAAATTTTTGGTTTTGATTCGCCGCTTCCAAAATCTAGTTTATCACAATATCTAAAGTTTGGATATTGAATGTTTGGATAGACCATAGTATCATATGGTTAAGTCAATCCACACAAAGGAATATGCCTATTTTGTTGAGCGGTTGCGGGCGGCTCGGCAAGAAGTAGGATTGACCCAAGTGCAAGTGGCAAAAAAGTTGAAACGTCCGCAATCGCACATCTCAAATGTTGAATCAGGACAGCAAAGAGTTGATGTTGTCGAACTTCAACGATTTGCTAAACTATATGGTAAGGATATTAAGTATTTTATTAAATAATTATCAATAATAAATGACCATGAAAAAATATATTGCCACAGGATTCTTGACGCTTGGAATTCTTGTGTCCATTGGCTTTGCAACGCCAACTTTTGCACAAACAACTGATGTTGCCGCTCAAATACAGGCCTTGCTCGCGCAGATTAAAGCGCTTCAAGCACAGATTGCCCAATTGCAGGGGTCCACAGGTGTGCTGTCGTGCAGTACCTTTGCCGACCTCTCTTATGGCAATTTTGACACCGAGCCAGGCGGTCGAGTGTCGCAACTGCAAGCGTGGCTTGGAATTCCATCGAACACTTTTGGTTTCGGCACTTATGGCCCAAAGACACGGAACTTATGGAACAGTAAATGTGGAAACACAGCATCAGTAATTCCGTCGGTTACAACTCCAACCCCAACGAATCCTACACCGACACCTAACCCTATCCAGACAACAATTCCGTCTCCGAGCGTGTACCTATACGCGAACCCAACGTCAATTGTTTCTGACGGGAAGCCCGGAACAATTACACTTTACTGGTCATCAACAAATGCGACTTACTGTAATTTCGAAAAATCAAAATTATCACCGTCTGGGTCGATGGCGGTATCCCTTTCCCAGACTACGACATATACAGTTTCCTGTACCGGAGCTGGCGGCACTAATTCTTCGAATCCAGTGACAGTGCCATTTCAGTTAACACAGCAACTGCCATCAGCTGATCTAAAAATAAACAATTCAGATGGCCCGATAACAAAATCGGCTGGCTACTCTAATTTCAGTTGGACATCAAACAATTCTGATTACTGTACTGCTTCAGGCGATACATATTGGTCTGGTGCCAAGTCCACCAGTGGATCTGAAAATGTTTGGACAGGAAATGAAAAGACAGGCGTGACTACGTATCAACTTACTTGCGGGGCAAGTAGCGGAAAAGTTGATTCTTCCAGCGATAGCGTGACTGTCAATTTTAGTTATTAGTTTTCTAGGGAGCCATCCCCGCCGTTTTGCCGTTTTATAATATTTCTTCAAAACGGCACGGCTTTGTGCGCGCACTGGGCGGGCGGGGCAAGCACAATACAAATATGATGCGCTTCAGCGCAACCGAATTGGAAGCGCCTCGTCTCGCCGCGAAGACGGAGAAAAGAGTAGTCAAATGTGTTAAAATACAAATATCTACTCTTTTTGTAGTCTGAAGCGGCGAATCAAAACCAAAAATTTCCTTTCCATTTTTTGTCGGCTCCCCCCCACACCCCCCGCCGAAAATCTAAGAAAGGAAGGAAAATTTTTGGTTTTGGGATCGCGACCGAAGGGAGCGGACGAGGCGCGCATCATTCCTTTCGTTCAAAATGAGTTCGCGCAAAGGCTAATACATCACCGCAGAAAGGATTTTGCAAATGCAGGCTGTCCGCCTCGCTTCGCTCGGCGGCTAATTCGTATGGAATTTTTGGCGAAAAAGAAATGCTTTTATCAATAAGGGTAAAAGAAATTTTTTCATTCTGATTTTTTCCAAGAAGCAACGCTCGGTCGTTTCTTGACTGATAATTCAAGTCGTGCTATGGTACTTATCAACTTAGGCACGACGTCTAGGTTGGAAACTAAACCTTGAAGGAGGTGAATACGATGGAAACGCAGACGGCGTCCCCGCTGTTCGCTGGTCACGGCCAGGCATTCGGTGGACTCTCCAACGAGCGTGAGCTCGCGAAGCTCTGTCCGCCCGAATTCAAACTCTACAATCCGTGGTCGAGCTACGCAAGCCGCGTCTTCTTCGGCGGTGCCAACATCGCCAACTGGAAATGGAAGTCCGGCGACGAGACGGTACAGCGACACCAGAAGGATTGCTTCCTCGGCCTGCTCGGCACCTTCGGCCTCTCGCACGAGGACAAGGAAGCTGTGGCCGGCTGGATGCTCTCGGAGATGCTCGCCGAGGTTCCCGAGTATGTCCAGGGCAAGAAGGACTAGACCGCGTCATGCGGTCGCAATCAGGCGCACGACCTCCGGGTACGGCGCCTTTCTTTTTGAGTTTGAAAGAACTATTTTGTGGGTGCTTCGCACGCTCGAATTTGTATTCCGCCAAAGAAAAACTTAAAATTGTCAGTGTGCGAGGCGGAGCCGCTCATTTTTGCCCCGCCGCACCCGAGCCGCGCGAAGCTCGGCGAGGGAATGCAGTTCGAGCTATTTTTAAAATACACCGCCAGAAAGGATTTTAAAAAAATATGAAAAAGATTGTTCCAAATTTATGGTTTGATAGAAATGCCAAAGAAGCTGTTGATTTTTATCTTTCTGTTTTTCCAGAAGGAAAAATAATTTCAATAAATTATTATCCAAAAGAAGGACTTGCGGACTTCCAAAAAGAATTTGCTGAAAAAGTTTTGACTATAGAATTTGAGATTCTAGGACAGAGCTTTATCGCAATAAATGCTGGATCTGAATTTAAATTTAATGAATCTGTTTCATTCTTGATTAACTGTAAAGATCAATCGGAAATAGATTACTACTGGGAAAAACTCACTTCGAACGGTGGACAAGAGAGTGTTTGTGGTTGGCTTAAAGACAAATACGGTCTTAGCTGGCAAGTGGCACCAGAAGGGATTGATGAATGGGTTCAAGACCCAAAAGCTTTTGCAAAAATGATGCAAATGAAAAAAATAATAATAGCCGATCTAAAATAAAAATTGTGCTAAAATTTTAGGATGAGCTTTATACAACCTTTTATTGGTGCGCTCGTTTCTTTTGTAATTCTTGACTATATTTGGCTATCCATAGTGATGGCTGATTTTTATAACACCAACCTAGGGGCCTTGGCGCGTAGAGTCGGAGAGAAACTTTCTCCAGATTGGTCTGGCGTAGTGTTCGCTTATATTTTCTTAGCTCTCGGAGTGGTCCTTTTTGCCCTACCCAAAGTTAGTTCAGACGCCACCTTGATAAAAGCATTTTTAATAGGAGGAGTTTTTGGACTCATAGTCTATGGAATATACGATATGACAAACCTCGCTACTCTTTCGGGATGGAGCTGGAAACTCTCTCTTGCTGATATGGCTTGGGGATTTTTTATCACCGGGTTCTCAACGACTGTAGCATTTTTCATAACCCAAGTCGGAAAATAATTTAGGTGTATAATTTAAATGTATGCAAAATATTAAAAATATGAATAAAAAAAATATATTGATAGCGGTTCTCACAATATTAATAATTGTACTTTTTGCTTCTTTAATGGCTGGTAAAAAAGAAACTGTTGCTCCCACAGCAGAAGATTTGCAGGAAACAGTTTCTGAAGAAACTTCTGCAGGAAATGGTCAGAATTCTGCACCAAAACCACAAGCGCCAAGTCCAACTGTTGTGCAACCTCAAGTTTCATCCCATGCCCTTCCTCCAGCAACAGTAAGATATACAAATGAAGGATTTTCTCCGACAACAATAACCATAAGCAAGGGTGGCTCAGTGCAATTTATAAACGAAAGTAATCAACAAATGTGGGTTGCTTCAAATCCTCACCCCTCTCACAGCGCATATCCAGCATTTGATCAGAGAATTTCTGTAGGCAGAGGCGGAACATACACTTTTACATTCACAGAAATAGGAAAATGGTATTTCCACAACCACATGAATTCTTCTAGAACAGGTTTGGTGATAGTTAAATAGAGCATTTCCTCACAAGTCCAAGCTCTTATACAATAGAGCGATGGGAAAACAGCTACTCAAGGACTTCTTTAGACTTAAAGAAAGTCACGCAAAAGCCCTCAAACGAATAGGGCTTGAAACATTACTTGACCTTCTTTACTACTTCCCAAGAAAATACGGCGGAACAGACGAATTCAAAAATATAAGTGAGCTGGCAAAAGGTGATGAAGTTGTAATCGCTGGAAAAATTTCTGGACTAAAAACCAAAAAAGCGTTTAGGAAAAAAATTCCTATGGCTGAAGCGCGAATTGAAGATCCTACGGGCTCTGTAAAGATAGTCTGGTTTCATCAGCCATACTTGGCAAAGATGATAAATGAAGGAACTTTTGTAAAAGCTCAAGGAAAAGTAAGCGAGAGAAACGGAGATCTGTACCTCTCAAACCCAAAAATTGAAAGCGTTCCCCAAATGCCTTCTGGCGCCGGATTTTCTCTTTTTTCAGAAGGAGGCAAAGAAAAAACCTTATACCCCGTTTACCCAGAGACAAGGGGTATGACATCAAACTGGGTCTATCACTCTGTTCAGAAAATATTTAAAACGGGCGTACTGGATGAAATAAAAGACCCCATACCCGAAGAGATTTTAAAAAAATATAATCTTCCAAACTTAAAAACCTCTTTAATTTGGATACACTCTCCAAAAAAAGAAAATCACGCTCTTTCCGCAAGAAAAAGATTTGCATTTGAAGAAATTTTTCTAATTCAAATAGAAAAAGCGTTGGCAAAAGAAAAATGGAAGACGCACAAAAGCTTTTCAATAAAAAGAAATGAAAGTGAGGTGTTGGAATTTGCGCAAAGATTTCCTTTTCCACTAACAAAAGCGCAAAAAAGATCCATAAGTCATATCCTAGAAGATTTCAAAAGAGGAGAACCGATGTCGAGACTCTTAGAGGGAGATGTGGGAAGCGGAAAAACAGCCGTAGCGGCTATGGCATCATATGCGGTTGTAAGCACTAGACCAAACGAAGCGGACTTTGGAAACCTTCAAGTTGCCTATATGGCGCCCACTGAAATTTTGGCGCAACAGCACTTTGAATCTTTTATTAAATATTTCAATCCAGATGGAGTGCAAATACAGGTTGGGCTAATTACAAGTAGTGGGTGCAAAAAATTTCCTTCAAAAGTCTCTCCGAATGGAGCGACAGAGATTTCTAGAACTCAACTTTTGAAATGGGTAGCAAATGGAGAAATACCAATTTTAATAGGCACACACTCGCTGATCCAAAAAACTGTTAAGTTTAAGCACCTAGCTTTGGTAATAATAGATGAGCAACATCGATTTGGAACTGAGCAAAGAAAAAAACTGCGAGAAAAGGAGGGTCCTCTACCCCACCTCTTATCAATGACAGCCACTCCAATACCAAGAACTCTGGCTTTGACGGTTTATGGAGATTTGGATTTATCACTTTTGGATGAAATGCCAAAAGGAAGAAAAATGCCAATTACTGAAATAGTTCTTCCAAACCAAAGAGATGAGGTGTATGAAAAAATAAGAAGTGAATTGAAAGTGGGAAGGCAAATTTTTGTAATTTGTCCAAGAATTGACGAACCAGACCCAACAAAAGAGATGGCACTACAAGCAAAGTCTGTAAAAGAAGAATCGAAAAGACTAAAAAAAGAGGTGTTTCCGGAATACGAAATAGGAATACTCCACAGCAAGATGAAACCAAAAGATAAAGAGGAAGTAATGAACGATTTTAAAGATGGAAAATATCACATTCTTGTATCAACTTCGGTTGTGGAAGTTGGAGTGAATGTTTTAAACGCAAGCACCATCTTAATAGAGGGTGCAGAGAGGTTTGGACTCGCTCAACTCCACCAGCTTCGTGGAAGAGTGATGAGAAGCAACCATCAGCCGTATTGTTTTGTTTTTTCAGAATCAAAAAGTATGAAAAGTTTTGAAAGATTAAAAGCTTTAAAGACGGCGAGAAACGGATTTGAATTAGCAGAATTTGATTTGATACAAAGAGGGGCTGGTGAACTCTATGGTAAAAAACAATGGGGAATCACTGACCTCGGAATGGAGGCCATAAAAAATATAAAAATGGTCGAAATTGCCAGAGAGGAAGCTAAAAATCTAGTAGCAAAAGATCCAGAGATAAAAAAATTTCCAAATCTAAAAAAAAGACTGTCAGATAAAAACGCGAAAATACACCTTGAATAGTAATTTATATGCAAGAAGCACTTACTATAGAATTTCTTATTGGACCAGAAAAACCCGTAGAATCAACACACCAATAATCCCCCTCGACTTCCGATAAAATTAATGGGGACGATACAGCCCAACTAACTGCCGTGTTATAGCAGGTAATAGGCTTATCAACATTATTAGAAGAAAGAACGGACCTAATAGCGCTTAGACTTTTTTTAACATCGGCACTAACAAAAATAGTACCTGATGTATCACAATTCCCACCCCGATTAGCCGGTCCGTAAGAAAAATTACCACTGTAATCATAATAAATCTCTGCTTCCGCTCTAATGGAAGCTAAATTCGACTTTATAGCTGCATTCGCTCCAGTTTGTCTAGCAGAAAATAGAGGGGAATCTTCTATTATTTCTTCCAAATTAACAAAATCCGCCGGGCTCTTAATATTAACCTGTTTGTTAATATCGTTAAGGGCCAGATTAAAAACAAGTTCTAACTGCCTGTCCTTAAGCTGAGACGCTGTGTCAGGAGGAACTACACGAATTTTGTATTCCAAAATCACGGGGAAGCCATTTTTATCAACCCACAAAGAGAGAAAAGTGTTTTTGTTGTAGTAATCAAACATCACATCAAAATCTTTACTCTTAAAATATTCCAAAAGACCTTCGTCGTTTAACATAAAACCATAACTACTGTAGTTGCCACTATTTATTTCATCAAGAAGTCTTTCATAAAATGGAACGATGGCTTCCTTTCTAAACTCTAGTTCATATCGCTTTAAACTCCTTCCTTCAATTTTATCCGGGGACGGAGATTTTCTAAATTTAAACAGTTTTTCTTTATCAGCAAATTCTGAAATTTTTTGCAATAAACGAATAGATTCTTCCTGATTTTTCTGTGTCGTCTCCTCATAATCAGAAATTAAATTTGCAAAATATAAAAGTCTATTTCCATAACCTGTTGGGTTATTTTCTTCTTGTGATGCAATCTTAATCCAACGGTTTTTTACCGAAGACAAGGACCCAAGAAACAAGCTCGGCATATTATTAATTCTAAAATAATAGTCACCATCTTTTCTGAGAGCATCTACATTTATTTTATAAACCAAATCTCCAAAATCACCATTTGCATCAAAATTAAACTCCCAATCTGCATTACTCCAATCAGTGGTAGCCCCAAAAGAGACATCAGCAGAAAGCTCTGATGGCAGAAAAGCTGACATATCTGCAAACTCCATTAAAAATGGTTTGGGTGGCTCCGGAGAAAAGAAAAAGAAAGGATTGCTATCTTTGGTGAAAGTTACAGTCTGGCCATTTATTACTGTGCTACTACCACCATCTGTATGGCTCAACGAACGACGTATAGTAGATATGGCGTCTTTGGTATCAAAGGTGATAGAAAGAGTAAAATTTCTGCCATTATCAGTAAGGCGATACTCGTACTCCCTGCCAGAAACGGGATCAGTTAGGGATGGTTTTTGATAAAAATAATCAGAGCTTTGAGTTAAGGCTTTGAGACTGGGTGGATAAGAATTTCTATATTTAAGCTGACTAAGCAATGAACTGGCGTCTTTAGATCTGGTGTAATCATTTTGGTAGTCCTTTCTGTTTTTTTGATCAGGTTCTATAACAACAATTGGCTGAGCGTCCGCATCACGCGGAACAACTGAAAGTGACAATTTTATACGACTTGATGAGGATTTTATCTCAGAGGACTTGGAAATTATGCTGGTAAGAAAAGTGCTTTCTGTATATTTGCCCTTTACAAAAAACCCAACCTTTGGAAAAAATAAATAAAAAATAACAATCAAAACAATTCCCCCTAAAGCAAAGACGCTTCCTATCACAAGGGCTCTTTTGTTTAATTTATTTTTATTTTCTTCTGATGCCCAAGTAGACAGCGCATCAACGGACTCTCCTGAACTCTGAGACGGATAACCTTGTGGAATAGAGTTGTTTTCTAAAGACAGATCCGAAGTCTCCTGCGTCGTGCTTTCTGCGATTTTTGGTGAATCTCCGTGGACCTCTACAGCTTCAGGACTTATTTCCATAAGAGCTTCATCAATATCACCATCGCTCCACCCCCCTCCGAGACGAAGATTTGATTTTATAACATTCAATGGAGTGCCCTTTGTCTTTTGTAATTTAATATAATCAACCAACTCTTTGTTTTTCATTAGAATAAATTAAATTTTATATCTTTTTATAATATCACCATAAATAAATGTGGTTGTTTAAAAGCTAATATCTGTCTATAATCAAATTCAAACTTAGAAAGTTAAAATTTTAACAAAATTTATTCATCATTGAATAATTGTCTGGAAAGATTTTTTGCTATAGTATTCTCCTACATCCGCCCTTAGCTTCCCGTATGAAATAACGACTGAAAAGCAGTCTATTTCATACGGGACGGGCAGTTGATAGAGCATGGAGCTTATAAGTGATAGTGAGAGGTCTCGCAAAAGCTTGCTTTTATGAGACCCGAACGACCTACTTATATGAATGATTCCAAAGTCCGCCCTTAGCTCAGTTGGTTAGAGCACGGAGCTTATACCTCCGGGGTCCCAGGTTCGAATCCTGGAGGGCGGACTATGTAATCGTTCATATACCTCCGGGGTCCCAGGTTCGAATCCTGGAGGGCGGACAAACTAAACCTGGTGCTCTATGTCTTTTTTCTTTTTTGGGGTGATGCCGTTTGCAACCAATATATCTTCAAATTCATCCCTTTCTATTGTCTCAACTTCTATAAGTCTCAAAGAGATCACATCCAAAACTTTGCGATGTTTTTCAAGAATATCTTGAGCTTTTGCCAACGCTTCTTTCATTATCTTTGAAACTTCAGCATCAATTTCGGCTCCAACTTTTTCTGAATAATCTCTGTCATCAACTCCCCTGCCAAAAAGAGTTTTGCCGGAAGAACTTTCCAAAGCAATCGGGCCCATTTTGTCAGACATTCCATATTTGGTCACCATATCTCGTGCTAAGGCAGTAGAAACTTGCAGATCATTAGACGGGCCTGTAGTAATATCACCAAACACCAACCTTTCTGCGACATAACCTCCAAGTGACATCGCTATATCGTCCAAAAATTCTTTTTTAGATTGTAATCTTCTATCTTCAAGAGGAAGATTCAATGTGTATCCAGCGGCACGACCACGAGAAATTATAGAAATTTTATGAACAGGATCAGAATATTCAAGAACTGAACCAACTAAGGCGTGTCCCGCTTCGTGGTACGCAGTAATTTCTTTTTCTTTTACTGATAGAAGATGGCTTTTCCTCTCAGGACCTAGCATTACTTTTTCTATAGAACGAATAAGATCAAACTGCGAAACTTTGGTGCGATCTTCCCTAGCGGCAAGAATAGCTCCTTCATTCATAAGGGAGGACAAATCCGCACCAGAAAAACCTGGGGTACGCTCTGCAATAACCTTCAAATTCACATCTTCTGCTAAAGGTTTCTGTCGTGCGTGTATTAAAAGAATCTCTTCCCTATCACCCCTATCTGGCAAATCAATCACAACTCTCCTATCAAATCTGCCCGGACGAAGAAGTGCTGGATCTAACACATCGGGTCTATTGGTCGCGGCCATTACAATCACCTTTTCATTTGGTTCAAAACCATCCATCTCCACCAAAATTTGGTTTAGAGTTTGCTCCCTTTCATCATTTCCACCACCGGCGCCAACTCCTCTCACCCTTCCAACAGCGTCAATTTCATCAACAAAAATAATTGCCGGAGATGCCTTTTTTGCAAGCTGAAATAAGTCTCTAACCCTAGAAGCTCCGACGCCCACAAACATCTCTACAAATTCTGAACCAGAAATTGAAAAGAATGCCACTCCTGCCTCACCCGCCACAGCTCTAGCCAAAAGCGTCTTACCTGTTCCAGGAGCACCCATAAGTAAAACTCCTTTTGGAATTTGAGCGCCAATATCTAAAAATTTCTTCGGGCTTTTTAGAAAATCTACAATTTCATAAAGCTCTTGCTTTGCTTCTTTCACACCAGCGACATCTTTAAATGTGACTTTTTGTTTTGTGTCTCCAGCTGGAATAATTCGCGCCTTTGATTGGCCAAAAGTAAATGCCTGCATGCCGGCCCCTTTGACTTGGCGGGACAAAAACCAAATAAAAAATATTATAAATAAAATCGGTATGATAATCGGTAATAAATTCAAGATCCAGAAACCAAGACCTCCCTGTGACTTTATTTCAATCTGAACTTTCGCTAAAACTTCGGGAGAAACTCCGTAAATTGACAGAGTTTCAGAAAGAGAAGATTCGGCTTCTTTTTTTGAATCAACTTTTGAACCGTCTGAATATTCAACTTCCAGTTTATCTCCGCTTACAATTATCTTTGAAACCTTCTCTTCTATTACAGCCGAAGCTAGTTGTGAAATCGGAATTTGCTCGGTTTTTTCCCTCCTCTCGGAAACAGCGGAGTAAAGTGTCATTATGATGAGAAAAACAAGGAGGGTGGAAAGAAAATTTTTCCACATTGGATTTTGAGGGCCAGACCCCTGTTTAAAGCCCCTTTTTATAACAACCTTATGCTGTTTCTTTTTCTTAGTGTTGGGATTTGCCATAGTTGAGCCATTATACAATAATCTCTCTGTTTTGCTATGATTCCAATATGGCAAACCTGCTAGAAAACAAAAAAGCTTATTTCAACTTCGAAATTTTAGAAAAATTTGAAGCGGGTCTCGAGCTTTTTGGCTTTGAAGTAAAATCAATCCGAGAAAAAAGAGGCTCTCTAGAGGGCTCTCGTGTTGTGGTGCGTGGAGGAGAAGTTTTTCTTGTTGGTGCCCAAATTCCACCATTTCAAATAAAAAATGCTCCTAAAAACTATGACCCCGAAAGAAACCGCAGACTGCTTTTGAACAAAAAAGAAATTGCTGAGCTTGCAGTAAAGGAGAGTCAAAAGGGTTTGACAATAGTGCCTATTATGGTGTATAATAAGGGTAAAGTTATAAAAGTCTCCATCGGAATAGGGCGCGGAAAGAAAATGGGTGATAAAAGGCACACGGTAAAAAAGCGCGAAACCGATATAGACATTAGAAGAACTTTGAAATACGAGTAGTAGATTTTAGTTTATAGGTATTAGCTTTCAGGACGGAAGATTTCTTTTCTAAGAGCTGAAAGCTATAAGCTAACAGCTGATACGACGGGGGTGAACTGATTCGACAAAAGGTTTCCTCTCAAATATGCAAGAGAGAGCTGTGGTGACTCTTTAATCCGCCATAAAGATAAATGCAAACAGCATTGTCGCAAAAGCAAAGTCAGTAGTTTCTCCATATTTTGGAGCTAAAGATTTTGCTTTCGTTCCGGTCACAGCGTAAGCTTACCCGAACGACGTCAACTTTCACAAAGTCTGTAAGTGAAATGTTGGTGTAATATTTTCAGACTTTAGAAAATAACCGCTTCGCTATTTTCTGAAATGTAGAAGCTACGGTATTGTGAGGTTTTGTCTGTCTTATACTCACAGTGCTTAAAACCAATGAGGTAGACTACCTCTTGTAGAAATATTTGAGAATGCTTTTTGGACGGGAGCTCACTACTCCCCACCTCCACAATCGAAAATACCCGATTCATTTCGGGTATTTTTCGTTCCACACATATCACAGCCTTAGTTTGATTAAAAAAGTGTCCTAATCTATACAACAATTCTGCAGAATTGTTGTATAGATATAAACGGAAGCGGTGGAAATAAAATTGGCCTTGATTCGTCTTAATAAAATGAGTCTATAAAAACATAGACTGGGGTCAGATTTATCAGCAAACAAACAAAAACTTATGAAAAAAATCATTATGTTTTTTGCGGTTGCTTTGACCATTCTAACAACATTAATACCGACAACTGCAATGGCGAGCTCCGGACAAACTTTGAGTGAGCAAGAGAGAGCCGTAATAGAAGCCCGACTTATTGATGCACAGAAAGAATTGATTGTTTTACTGGAAAAAAGAGCGAATATGTTGAGATTGGAAATTATAATCGCACTTGAACAAAAACTTAGAGATATACAAATGCAATTTATATCTCTACTGCAACAAAGAGTTGCTAATCTAAGAATTCAGGTAGAAAACAGTATGTAATAGAAACAAAAAAAATACGCTTAAACAACAAATCACAATTTTGGTGATTTGTTGTTTTGTTCAAATTAAACCACCTTTAACACTCAAGGAATATTTTTTAAATCGCACACTTCACTAATCTAGGACCATTCAAAGAGATGACTTCCTCAAGAGAAGTGGAGTCAATTGCGCCAAATTCAGCACTAGACTCGGCAAGTATGAAATCCTTTATTTTTATCTTGGCAGACCCTTCTACACTACATATGGACGAATCCTCAAAAACCTTTTCGTCAATTTGCAACATTTCCAATGCATCCTGGTAATTTTCAAAAGTAAAAAATACCGGCAAACCATCTATGGCTCCATAAGAAGAAGATCTTCTTGGTATTTTTTCAACCCCATCACCTTCTACTCTAAACATTAGAATTGGGACGAATTTATATGGCTTAAATTTAGAAATAAGCCTAAAACTTCCTTCCACTTCTGACTCTCCCAGCATTAAAAAATCAATGTGAGAGAGATTAAAATCGCCATGCGAATAAATTAGATCAGAAATGTCAAAAAAATTAAAATGACGACTTTCTTTTTTTACTTCTATTTGGTCCTTCTTTTTTTCTAAGAGATCTAGATAACTTGTGTTTACAAATTCTCCAAAATAAAAAATGGCTATCCAAAATATATTAGTAATCAAAACCAGAGACAACAGAACCCATAATATTTTTTTATTATCTTGCATTTTCTATAAAAATAGAGAAGCTAAACAACACATAGACTAGAATATCTTACATACAAAAATATATCGTTGTTTGGGCCCGTAGTAAAGTAGCATCATAAGGCATTCGCATTGCCGAGGGTGGGATCTGATTCCCGGTGAAGCCACTGTGCTAATATTATAAAAAAATGTAAAAAATTTTATTTTTTAAAAAATTCTAAAAAATTCAGAAGCACCCACAAAACCTACAAAATGGTCCGTATCAAATTCTGGAATATCAGATTTAGAAGAAATAAAAACCTCATATAAATCAGTGCCATATAGGCGATTCAATCTATCCGCAACTCCTTCTTTATCTTTTTCCACAAATTTTTCACCCGTCTCCATAGAAAATATTGCGTATTCAGTTGAAACGACAAAATCTGACTCAGAAGACAACTTTGTTCTGTAATATATGAAATATTTTGAATCACTCGTCCAACCAAGCGGACTAAAATCATAGCTTGGATCTTTTTCAAGATCCCAAATACCTTCATCTTTGTCAAAAATTGCAACTATACCAACCGAATAACCGGAATAACACATGTCACCCCTGGGATGACCATCTGGATGCTCAATCATCTTGGCCACATATTTAAAATCTGGTGAAACAACTTCTTTTCCATATTCAAATAGACCTGGCTCATTATCCGCACTGTGTTTCGAAAAATCATTTGGATCCAAAAGAAAATCTAGCCAAACCCCACAACCCTTTGGCACCCCCTTTGTGACATATACATAGCCATCAAAAGATTTCTTATTAACCAACAATAATTGTCCTCTGGCATCAGATTCTTCCCAAACAATTGTTCCTGTCTTTTGCTCAGCATCTCCATTGATAATTAAGGCCCTATCTGGTTGTAGTAAACCATTGTCACCAGAAGATAAACTAATTATATAACTATTATCATCCAAGAATATCGGTTCAGATGGAATAAAAGAAACACCATCAAAAAAATCTGAAAAAAGCTTGAAATCCAATATATTCTGCACTTCACCTTTTATACTAATTGAATACAAGCCTTTTTTTGTTGTATAAAAAATAGAATCTCCTTTCAGGTTTAACTTATTATAATACCAATTTGAATCGTTATATTTTTGTAATTCGTCAGCACTCAATATAAGTTTTTTACCTTCGTTTTTGCTATATGAATAAATTGAATTGTCAGAATTAGATACAAAGATGGCAACAGGTTCTTCATTAGAAATTTTTTTTATCAAATATTTCTCGTAATTCCTTTGATTTTCGTCAATTTTTACTTCTTCTGCTTTTAAAAGCTCGTCTCCATCTCTTAGATTTTTACCCGTTAACACAAATTGGTTTTTTATTAAATAAACTGCCCAAAAAACCGTGAAAGACACCAGGATAATAATCCCTAGCCTAATCATTTTCTCAGATTTTTCCATTAGTTATATTATATCTGTTTAAATGGTTTAATTCAAAATATAAAGTAAAGTAGCATCATAAGGCATTCGCATTGCTGAAAATCTGGTCCGATTCGAGATTGGTCTAGTGTGTTAGTATTACAGGAAATGAAAAGATTTTTATTTTCAGTAATTCTAATAACTTTATTTATTCCCCCCTTCGCAACCGCACAAGAAGTGCACGAAGATATTCAAGGTATCTGGAGGGCGAGAGTCGTTGAAGTTCTTGAACAAGAAATTCGCCCTGTCCCCGGCACCGATACAACCACTCAATTTCAAAAAATAAGAGCTGAAATACTAGAAGGAGAGAAAAAAGGAGAAATAATAACCATTGAAAACGACTACCTGTCTCTAAAAGAGGGCGACAGATTTTTTCTAAATTATCTAATCACGATAAATGGTGCGGAAATATATTCTGTTGGTGATGTAGACAGGAGGAGTTCACTTCTTTTACTCTTAATACTTTTTGCTGGAACAATAGTCATTTTTGGCGGGAAACAAGGGTTGAGATCCCTGGTAAGTCTGGCTGGAAGTTTTTCAATTATTGTTTTTGTCCTTCTGCCATTAATCTTAAAGGGTTTTTCTCCTCTACCAACAAGTGTTGTGATTGCTTCCGCAATACTTTTTGTCGCAATTTACTTTACCCACGGATTCAATAGAGAATCTTCTGTTGCTTTTGCCGGAACATCAATTGCCGTAGCCCTTACAGGAATACTTGCAACTCTGGCCGTTTCAGCCACCAAACTTTCTGGTTTTGGAACTGACGAATCTGTTTATCTAAACATCTTTACGGGAGGAACTTTGGATTTCACAGGTCTTCTATTGGGCGCAATAATGATCGGAGTTTTGGGTGTTTTAGACGACATAGCTATTACTCAGTCAGCGGTAGTAAGCGAGCTATATTCTGCCAATCCTGCTATGACAAAAAAAGAAGCTTATAAAAAAGCAGTGAGAGTGGGTCGAGAGCATGTAGGTGCTCTTGTAAACACTTTGGCTCTAGCTTATGCTGGCGCTTCCCTACCCCTTCTTCTTCTCTTTTCTCTTTCCGAAGCACCCACATTTGCAATAATAAACTCCGAAGCTTTAGCGACAGAAATAGTCAGGACAATCGTCGGAAGTATTGGGCTTATCCTGACTGTGCCCATTACCACAATGCTCGCGGTCCATTTTTTAAAAAACTATAAGAGAGAAGACGAGCACTCAGGCCATAGTCATTCACACGAACATTTTCATTAAAAAATATATACTAAGCAACTATGAGTAAAAATAAAATTTTAAGCATCATATTACTGATTGCCGTTATAGGCCTTGTATTCTGGTATTCAAAAGACAATAAAAAAGAAATGTCCCCGAACATAGAAACAGATGGGTCAGATCTTGTTGTCTATGAAAGCTCTCAATTTGGTTTTTCATTCAAATACCCAGAAATTTATTTTCTTGAAGAAAAAGATCTTGGAAACGGAGAGAGGTACCACAAAGCAATTATATTGACTGAGAACACTGAGGAAAACAGGCTTGTAAGAGAAGGGAAATCTCCGGGCAGAGAAGGTCCAACAGCAATAACAATAGATATCTATCAAAACAACTTAGATAATATTTCTATTGAGAGCTGGCTCATAAACAACAACAATTCCAACTTTAAGCTTTCAAACGGAACATTTGAAGAAGTGGCCGTTGATGGAAAACTAGCCGTAAAATACTCTTGGTCTGGACTTTATGAAGCCGACACGGTTGCGTTAACACATAAAGAAAATATTATATCAATCACCGTCACATATATTTCAAAGGATGATTTTATAAGAGATGATTTTGTCAAAATCTTGGAAAGTTTCGATTTAAAATAAAAGACATAAGTGGAAGGAACAAACTGGCATTTTTATCTAAAAACTGAAGACGCTTGGCTTTCAATGAAAGAAGCCTGTTTTAACGCCAGAAAAACAATAGACATAGAGCAGTACATACTGGAAAACGACTTGATTGGAAAAGAGTTTCTAGACTTGTTCAAAGAAAAAAGCAGACAGGGAGTAAAAATTAGAATACTTTGCGATATGGCTGGTAGTTTCTCTCTTTACAGCTCTCGCCTTCCAAAAGAACTCGAGGAGGTTGGAATAGAAATAAGATTTTTTAACATAATAAAACCTTGGAGAATAAGAAGTTTCTTCTCTTGGTTTTTTAGAGATCATAGAAAAATATTGGTAGTAGATGGTAACGTTGGTTTTATTGGTGGTGTAGGAATAAGGTCGGACATGAGAAACTGGCGAGATACTCACCTCAAAGTGCTGGGAGACATAACAAAAGAAATGAGTGAAGCTTTTCAAGAAATTTGGGAATCTGCAGGAGAAAAGAGTCTACTAAAAAGAATTCAGAAAGCCAGAGACTTTTCAAAAGGATTTCAGTTTCTGACAAACTCGCCACATTTTAGAAAGAGATTTCTCTACCAAGCATACATAAGCGCAATAAGAAGTGCAGAAAAAAGTGTGTACCTGACAACACCGTACTTTATACCTGACAAAAAAATGTCTGGGGCATTAAAAAGAGCTTCAATGAAAGGTGTGGATGTGAAAATTTTGGTGCCCAAATATTCCAATTATTTTTGGGTGGACAGAGCATCGCAGTCAGCTTTTGAAAAACTGATGGACGCGGGGGTAGAAATATATCAGTATCCCGGTGAAATGCTTCACGCAAAAACAGCCGTTATAGATTCTTCTTGGGCGACCGTAGGTAGCTTCAACTTGGATAGCTTGAGCTTTCTATTTAACTACGAAGCAAATATAGTGAGCAACAGAAAAAATTTTGCAGAAGAAGTAGAGAGGTACTTTTTTGAAGATCTAGAAAAAAGTGAGCAATTGGAGATGGCTTCTTGGAAAAAACGATCCAAGCTTTTGAAATTATACGAATTCATAGCTTTGCCTATGAAAAAATTCCTGTAAAATTGATAAAGTAGACAAGTTATGTTATAAATCCCCTGTCTAAACAAAACAAATTGAACAATAGAACAAGAATAAATCATCAAATCCAAGCTAAGGAGCTCCGATTAATAGGGCCCGAGGGAGAAAATTTTGGATTACTGGACTTGAGCAGTGCTCTTAAAAAAGCTGAGGAGCTCGGAATGGATCTGATAGAAATTTCTCCAAACGCAAACCCTCCGATAGCCAAAATAATGGACTACGGGAAGTATCAGTATTTGGAAAATAAAAAGAACAAAAGCGCAAAAACCAAGGCAAAAACTGTTGAAGTTAAAAGCGTCCAAATAAAAATCGGGACCGGAGAACACGATTTAAACTTGAAAGCCAAGAAAGCTTCCGAGTGGCTTTCCGAAGGCAATAGAATTAAGATAGACTTGTTTTTGCCAGGAAGAACAAAATATCTTGAAGAAAAATTCCTAAAAGAAAGGCTGGAGCGATTTTTGAACCTAATGAGTGTTGAATTTAAAATTGCAGATCCCGCCAAAAAGAGCCCGAAAGGACTAACTGTCATTATAGAAAGATCGAAATAGGAACAGTGGACAAAAAACTTATAATCTGTAATATATAGTTTCCGTTTTAAAAATGGCTATAAAAACAAACAAATCTTATACAAAGCGATTAAAGGTGACCAGAAAAGGCAAGATTATTGCCAGAAAAACCGGTCAAAACCACTTTAATGCGAAAGAAGGACGGTCTAAACAACTGGCAAAAAAGCGTTCTCAAAAAATTGGCCTTTCTAACAAGGCTAAGACTAGGTTTCTTGTAAATTTTTAAAAAACATGGCTAGAGTAAAAAAAGGAGTAAATGCGCTTAAAACACGCCGAAATATCCTAAAACAAACCAAAGGTTATAGACACGGAAGAAGCACTAAAGAAAGGGCGGCAAATGAAGCTATTGCACACGCTGGAACTTATGCTTTTGCCCACAGGAGAGATAAAAAGGGTGATTTCAGACGACTTTGGAATGTTCGTCTAAATGCCAGTCTTAGGCCTTTGGGAATTTCATACAGTAAATTCATCGATAAATTGAAAAAGGGAAAGGTGGAATTGAATAGAAAAATGCTCGCTGAAATCGCCGAAAACAATCCTGAATCATTTAAGAAGATAGTTGAAAAAGTTTCCTAAATACCCCAATTTGGGTATTTTGTTTTAAAAAAGAAAATAGGGATTGCCTCTTTCTGGATATGTGGTTTCTACCCCAATATAATCGTGGATTCTTTGCGACAAAAAAAGCGAAGACTTTGGCTCTCCCATCACAACAAAGACTTTCCTGAGTATAGCTCCCAATGAGCCGGCAAATTCCAAGAGATTGTCAGAATCTTTATGGCCAGAATATCCATCTATAATTTCAATTTTCGCTTTAACAACTATCTGCTCTCCATCTATCACCACGCTCTTTGCTCCGTCTTGAAGTTCTCTTCCTAGAGTTCCGGGGGCTTGATACCCCATAAGAAGCACGACGGCATCTTTGTTGGGTAAAAACAATTTTTCATGATGAAGAATCCTTCCTGCTGTAGACATGCCAGAACCAGCAATAATGACTTTCGGATTTGGAGAGTTGGCAATTTTTTTGGAATCTTCCACCTTTGCTGTTTTAATAAGTTTTGGAAAATTAAATATCTTATCACCACCAAGTAGTTCTTTCTGAACATCTTTGTTGTACAAATCTGAAATAGATTCATATATTTCAGTAAGACGAATAGCCAACGGCGAATCTAAAAAAACCGGAACCGGATCAATCAGTTTATTTTCTAGAAAATTATCTATTTCAAAAAGAATCGTTTGAGTTCTTTCAAGAGAAAAGGCGGGAATCAACAACACTCCCCTGTTCTTTATGGTTTCTTTTATAACATTCAAAAATCGATCGCGCCTATTTTCAATAGATTCATGATTGCGATCTCCATAAACACTATCCATAATCAAAAACTCTATGTCTTTTGGTATTTCTGTATCTGGTAAAAGGGGTGAGGGCGAATTACCAAGATCTCCGGTAAAAAGAACCTTCCTTTTTTTATTATGTGAATCTAAAATTCTAAATTCAATCATTGCCGAACCCAATATATGTCCAGCATCCCAAAAATAGACTTCTACACCGCCACAAACAGAGAGGTTACTATGATAAGGAAGAGTCTCCCAGATAGAAAGTGCCCCTCTCACATCGTTTTCATTAAAAGAAGCTTTTACACCTTCATTTTTGGCCCTACCAGCAACAATAGAGGCTGCGTCCATAAGCATTATTTGGGCTATTTGCTTTGTTTCTGGGGTAGAAATTATACGCCCCCTAAAACCATCTTTAAAAAGCTTTGGAACCCTGCCTATGTGGTCTATATGAGCATGAGTAATAAAAAGAAAATCTACTTCTGCTGGATTATAAGGAAAAGTGTCAGAATTTGCAGATTCTTCGTCTGGGACACCCTGAACCATTCCACAATCAATTAAGATTTTTTTACCGTGAGTTTTAAGAAGAAAGTTTGCGCCAGTAACGGTCCCCACGCCTCCCCAAAAAACCAAGTTTGTCGTTTGTTTATTTTTGTCCATCTTCCAATTTATTATCCGTCAGATTAGATAAAAAATATACTGATACAACCAATCCTCCAATAAAAGTTAGTAGTATATCTAAGGAAGTGTCTAAGGCATAACTCGATGAGGAAAAAGTTAGGCCCGCAACATATTCAAAAGTTTCCCAAACTATACCAACAGCTAAAGTAAAGATACTTGAAACAAATAGAGTTGTCGGAAAAATTTTTCTAACACGATCTCTAAAAAACCAGATAAATGAAGTCGAGGCCAAAGCGCCAGCCAAAAAGTGCACCAAAAGATCAAACCACCAGATATGCCAATACAAGAAAAAGTTGAGTGCTATAAAATGCAAAGACAGCACAGATATGGAAAGAATGACAATCAGTAAAAAAGCTAAGTTTTTCTTCATCTAAATTTTAAATTAAAACACCCCCTTTTGCGGGAGTATCTTAATGCGGGCTACTTGGTCATATTGCCCTAGTGAATTTACTAGGTGGGTGCCCGCAAACGAAGCCGTCAGAATCCCGCAAAGGACTCATTGGGGTTCGTGAATATAGGGCTCCCTGAAAATAACTTTAATCTAGATAATATGCCAAATAACCCTACTTAAATTATACACCTAAAAATGGGGTGCGAAAAAGAAGGAAACACAAAAATAAAAAAGTGAAGAGATGCATCAAAAAAACAGCTTTTATTAGCTGTTTTTTTGATGTTAAAAAAGATTTTTTAGTAATTATTCCAAAATACCATCAACATCAACATCATAAAGAATCTTTTCTTGGACAAGCTTGTACTTGATTATCTCTTCTTTATCAAACCATATGTTTATTTCTCTCTCCGCTTCCTCTGGTTTGTCAGTACAATGAATTAAATTTCTTACCGCGCGACCCGAAACATTTGCCATATCATAAGAATCTATCGTTAAATCACCTCTAATAGTTCCCACATCAGATGTCAAAGGTTCAGTTCCTCCAACAAGCTTCTTAACAATTCCAACAGACTGATTTCCTTCAATAACCATTGCTACCACGGGGCCCAATGTTAAATATTTATACAAAGCTTCCAAGACATCTTTACCATACTGAAGTGCTGTCTTAGATGGTTCCTGACCACCCTTTTTCATATTTTCAATAGTCCTCTCTCCGACCTTTTCACACCACGCATCGTCCTTTCCATAATGTATTTCCGTCTTTTTGCTGTCTGGAACAAACATTTTGAGAGCAACTATTTTTAATCCCGTTCTCTCAATTCTGTTTATAATCTCTCCAACAAGAGATCTTTGGATTCCATCGTGTTTTATAAGTACAAAAGTCCTCTCTTTTTGTCCGTCCATATATTTGAAATTATTTTAATTAAGTGGGAAAAAGTATATCAGAAATATAAATAATTTAAACTTTTACCCCGTTAGAAGCATAGCCCCTCACGATCTTGCCAGTGGAATAAAGGAAAAGTTTAGTTCTGACGAACACCGGATTTAATGTCTCGCACGAGCTTCTAACGGGGTTTACCCAGAAGTTACCACGATCGGCTCACCTTCTGTTATAACTACGGTATGCTCAAAATGAGCTGAAAAACTTTTATCCTTGGTTTTATAAGTATAACCATCGCCAGATAAAACAATGTCACCTTTGCCGACCACAAGCATTGGTTCTATGGCCAAAACCATGCCAGGCTTAAGCTCTGGACCGTCCCCTTTTCTGCCAGCATTTGGTACAAATGGCTCTTCGTGGACACTGTGACCAACACCGTGACCAGCAAGCCCTTGGGCCAAAGAAAACCCTTTTTTCTTTGCTACTGACTCAATGGCAAAACCAATATCCCCTATATGATTTCCAGCTTTCGCTTCCGCAATACCCGCCCATAAAGCTTCCTCTGTGGCTTGAATTAACTCTTCATTCTCCTTACTTATTGATCCCACTCCGACTGTGATTGCAGAGTCGGTTATGAGGCCTTTGTGAGAAAGACCGAGATCTAAAGTTACAATATCTCCATCTTTTAAAATTTTTTCACCTTCATTTGGAATTCCGTGCACAATCTCATCATTTACAGAAACACAGAGAGAGGCGGGGTATTTTCTTCGCGCCCCTTTTGGACGATAGTTTAAAAAAGCGGCAATATCTCCCTCTTCAGCAATAAGCTTCTCTGCCGTTTCATTCAAAGTTAAAGAAGAAATGCCCGGCTTAACCGCTCTAGCAAGTTCTTCTAAAATAAAAGAATGGCGCTTTCCGCCTTCTTTGAGAATCTCTATCTCTTTTTCATTTTTGATATTTATTGACATAAGGATGAGACTTTTTCCCAAACCTCTGAAAACACTTCTTCTGGTGCCTGATTCCCGTTTACTTCAATTAAGTTTCCAAGAGAACGAAAATGTTCAATCGCAGGCAGAGTGTGATCATGATAATTTTTAAATCTTTCAGCTAAACGCTCTGGAGCATCATCTTTACGACCCTCTTGTCTGCGCTTTTCTATTCTTTCCTTAACCACATCTTCTGGTACATCAATAAAAACAACTTTGAAATCTCTACCCAACCAGAGACATGCTTGCGAAAAAATTTCGGCCTCTTCTTTTTTTCGCCCAACACCATCAAAAATAATACCCTCTTCTTCTTTCAAATTAAAAAGAACATCTTCACAAAAATATAAAACAAACCAAGAAGGCATCAGCCCTCCTTTATCTATAACTTCTCCGACTTTCTTACCCAAAGGAGAGTTTTCGGCTACTATTTCCCTAAGCCTTCCACCGATAGAAAAAATTGGCAAGCCGAGCTTTTCAGACAAAAAATTAGCTTGGGTACCCTTTCCAGAACCTGGCGCACCAACAAATATAAAAGTATTACAATTCATAAAGAAGTAGTTAGTAGACAGTGGTTAGTAAGTAGTGATGCTCAAAAATTATTATATCCTATCTACAAGCATTAACTAACTACCAGAAACTATCTTCTAAAATTAGTATTCTCTAACAGAAATTTGAGCCTCTATTTTCTTAATCAAGTCTATAACCACAGAAACAACAATCAATAGTCCAGTTCCTCCAATTGAAAGTGCTTGGATACCAGTGAGAGAGCCCATAAATAAAGGCAGAACGGCTATAAACCCGAGGAACAATGCCCCCACGAGAGTCAGTCTTGTGAGAATTTTTGCAATATATTCAGAGGTCTGCTGGCCCGGACGAACTCCAGGGACAAAAGCACCACCCTTCTGCAGGTTGGTTGAAATCATATCTGGATCAAATGTGACAGCTGTGTAGAAGTAGGTAAACAAGAACACAAGAATAAAGTATAGGGACGCATAAAACCACTGGTTAGAAATAATGCCCAGAATAAATTCAGAAACTCTTTGCAAGGTTGCATTATCAATTCCAGATAGGAAATTAAAAATCATTTGAGGAAACAGGAGTATAGAGAGGGCAAAAATAATTGGAATAACTCCAGCTTGATTTAATCTCAATGGCAAATAAGTAGAGGTGCCACCGTAAACTTTCATACCTCTAACTCTTTTTGCATAGGTAATGGGAATTGGTCTCTCTGCCTCTGTTATAACCACAACACCCAAAACTATGAGCAGAGCGGCTACAGAAAATGCTAAGTACAAAGGAATTTGAGAAGGATCAAAAGTAAACAACAGTTGAGCCAAAATTGAGGGCAGAGAAGCAACAATACCGCCAAAAATTATAATTGAAACTCCGTTTCCAATACCAAATTCTGATATAAGCTCACCTATCCACATAATAAGCATTGAGCCGGCTGTAATCAAAAGAAGGTTTGTAATCATTTCAAAAGTTGGAAGAGCGTCTATTACTCCCTGTCTAGAAAGCAGGGTCAAAAAACCGAAACCTTGGATTATTGCCAAAGGTACCGTCAGAAGCCTGCTGTATTGGGTGAATTTCTTCCTTCCAGCCTCACCCTCCTCCTGATACATAGCCTTCAGTTTTGGAGACATGATAGTTAGAAGTTGCATTATGATAGAAGCCGTTATGTATGGACCAACTCCAAGCATTATTATTGAAAGATTTGAAAGACCACCACCAGAAAACAGGTTTAGTAGTCCCAAAAATTCATTGCTAGAGAAAAATGCCTGAAGTCTGTCTCCATCAATACCGGGAATTGGTATCGTTGAAAGGATTCTAAATATCACAAGAGCACCCAATACAAACAAAATCCTTCGGCGAAGAGACGAATCACCGAATACAAGTCTTATTTTTTCAAAAAATTTACTCATTTTAAGAAATTTTTCCGCCGGCAGATTCTATCTTCTTCCTTGCCTGCTCTGAAACTAAACAAGAAACAAAAGAAAGTTTTTTACTAATATCACCCTGAGAAAGG
Organism: uncultured Candidatus Saccharibacteria bacterium; assembly: GCA_964509605.1. GTDB lineage: Bacteria > Patescibacteriota > Minisyncoccia > Phycocordibacterales > Zambryskibacteraceae > CAZDXF01. Next base: position 47,146 of record CAZDXF010000002.1, on the reverse strand, counting down.
ATTTTAACCTTTTGTTTTGTTCCGCCTTTTATAGACAAAACGCCTTTTGCTATCAAAGTCTCCACAGAAACAGTCTCTCCAGAAGAAAAAAGGTTTTCGATGTCTGAAAGATTAATAGCTTTTGGTTTTGTTTGGATACTAGTGTTTATGTTTTTTCCTCTTCCTCTCATCTTTGGAAGCTTCTTTATCATGTCTCTTTCTTCCGGTCTCTTTTTTCTTCCAGCTCTTGCGTTCTGGCCTTTGGTTCCTTTTCCAGAAGTTTTACCACGGGTGCCACCACGACCAACTTGTCGGGCTTTTTTATTTGGGCTTTTTCTTTTTAAATTATTTAATTGCATATTTTTAAGATATTTTCTTTCTTGTTTTTGAAAATTCTTTAAGCGCTTCTATTGTTGCTTTTGCAATGTTTGCACTGTTTTTTGATCCTGACAAAATTTTAGCATTTACAGAGTTAACGCCCGCAAGCTCCAAAACTGTTCTAACGGAGCTTCCTGCAAGAATCCCTCTTCCCGGAGCGGGCATAATAAGAACATTTGAGCTTCCAAACTTAGCGCTTGTATCGTGAGGAATAGAGGCGCTTTTTGTGAGTTTTACTTCAATCATATTCTTTTTAGCATTTCTCATTGCTTTGTCGATAGCAATTGGAGTGTCTCCCGCCTTTCCTTGGCCAACACCAACTTTGCCTTTTCTATTTCCAGCAACCAAGGTAACGCTGAAGCTAAACCTTCTTCCTCCGGCAACAACCCTAGTAACCCTTCTGATACTTACAATCTTCTGATCAAACTCAGATTTGACCCTACCCTCTTTTCTTACGGCTCTCCTTGGATTCTTTTTAAATTCCTTATTTTTTGGCTTAGCAGAAGGTTCAGCGGAATTTTCAACCGCTTTATTTTCATCTGGAATTTCTGTTGATTCCTTTTCTGAAACAACCTCTTCGTTATTTATTTTTGTGTCTTCTGTATTCATAAAATTAAAAAGAAAGTCCACCAGCCCTAGCTCCATCAGCAAAATCTTTTATTTTCCCAGTGTAAATATAGCCACTTCTGTCAAAAACTATTTTTGAAATATTTTTTTCTTTTGCTTTTTTGGCGATAAGCTCACCTAAGGACTTGGGCTTATTTGCCTCATCACCCTGTTTTATTTCTTTTGTTGAAGCAGAAATCAAAGTCTTACCTATCTCGTCATCAATAATTTGTGCATATAAAAACTTATTTGACTTGAAAACAGAAAGTCGTGGTTTTTCTGAAGTACCGGAAACCTTGGCACGTATTCTGCGCTGTCTCCTCTCTTTTTTTTCTTTTTTTGCTTTTGTCTTATTCATCTTACGCAACTGATTTCTTACCTTGTTTTATTTTTATAACTTCACCGTCATACCTTATGCCCTTGCCCTTGTAAGGTTCCGGTTTCTTTAAAGATCTGACATAAGAAGCGAAGCTACCAACCTTGTCTTTATCAGCACCAAAAACAGAAATCGTATTTTTTTCAATAGAAACTTTTAAGTCCTTAGGAACAGAGACTTCTACCGGATGAGAAAATCCCAAGGCAAGAACGAGCTTATCACCCTTAAGATCAGCTTTGAAACCAATCCCCTCAACTAAAAGTTTTTTCTCAAAACCCTTTGAAACTCCCTCTACCATATTATAAATATGCGAACTGTAAGTTCCCCATATGGCAGATAGTGCCTCTGGATTTGAGACGGGAGAAATAGACACTGATCCATTTTCAACAGAAACCTTGAGATTCTCTGGAATCTCCCTTGATAGATCGCCCAAGGGTCCTTTTACAGAAAAAATATTCTCAGAAATTTTCGCTTCTACTTTCTCCGGTATTTGAATTATTTGTTTTCCGACTCTAGACATATTTTTACCAAATTTCAAACAAGGCTTCACCACCGAGGCGATCTTTTTTAGCCTCCAGATTTGTCATTATCCCTTTTGGTGTTGAAAGGACCAAAGCTCCATAGCCATTTTTTACAGGCCTCAATTCTGAATATTTTTTATAAATCCTTCTTGATGGTTTTGAAACCCTCTTTACACCCCTTATGTGAGGTTCTCTGCCTTCAACCAAAACAACTTCTATCATTTTGGTTTTCTTGCCCTTTTTAGAAGCTGATTTAATAAAACCTTTTTTTTCCAAAACAGAACAAATTTCCATTTTTAATTTTGAATAAGGAAATACCAAAGTCTCTTTTCTGGACTCTCCAGCATTTTTAATTCTTATTATCATGTCAGAAATAGGATCGGTCATATTATTACCAAGAAGATTTTTTTATACCTGGAATTTTGCCTTCATTGGCAAGTTCTCTAAAACAGATTCTGCAAAGATCGAAATCTCTCATATAGCCACGCTTCCTTCCGCATTTAAAACAACGTCGAACAACCCTACTTACATATTTGGGTTTTTTAAGAGATCTGGCTATAACTGATTTCTTTGCCATAAAATAAAAAGCTCTTGAAAGCTTTGGAGCTACATCCTATCAAGGCAATAAAAGCTTGTCAAATAAAGGTTTTTACCTCTTTTTGCCCTGGTTTTCTTCCTCTTTCTTGAATGGAAAATTCAGATGTTCCAAGAAAGCTTTTGTCTCTTCCTTGCTATTAGCACTAGTGACTACCGTGACCGCCAAACCGAAGACATCTTTAAGCTCTTCATCCGTGGTTTCCGGAAAAATTATATGCTCTCTTATTCCAAGAGTATAATTGCCCATATCATCAATGGATTTTATAGAAATACCTCTAAAGTCTTTTGTTCTGGGCAATGCTATGTTTATGAGCTTATCCAAAAAATCATACATTCTCTTTCCTCTAAGAGTTACTTGGAGTCCTACTGGGTCTCCCTGTCGAACTTTAAAAGCGGCCACCGATTGTTTTGCACCCTTAACAGAAGGCTTCTGACCAGTAATTTTAGTAATTCTATCAATTGCCAATTCTTTCTTTTTAGGATCTTTGAAAGAGCCCGTGCCAGCAGATACGACAACCTTAACAATCTTTGGAGATTGCATAAGGTTTTTATAACCCATTTTATCTTTCAGGGCTTCAAAAGCTTTCTTTTCTTTTTTCCTTATTGTTTCCATTAGATTTTATTTATATTGCAGATCCGCTTTTTTTTGAAACTCTTTCTTTCTTATCCCCTTTTTTTAAGAAACCCACCCTGCTTGGTTTGTTATTTTTTGGATCGGCAATCATAACATTTGATACATGAATAGGGGAAGCTTGATCTATTACCTGACCTTTTTGACCTGACTTGGTCGGTCTCTTGTGAATTTTTTTAATATTTACCCCAGAAATAATTACTTTGTTTTCACGAGGAAAAGAGCGAGAAACTTTTCCTGTTTTTCCTTTGTCTTTACCTGAAATCACTATTACATTGTCTCCTTTTTTGATTTTCATCCCGTTAGAAATAGATCGCGATCATCTGATCGTAATCCACTGTGAATATAACTGATAAATTATTTATTGTCGACATGTTTGTTTTGTAATAAAGCGATCGCGATTTCTTACGGGATTCATTCCACTATACAACTTCCGGAGCAAGAGAAATGATCTGCTGAAAGCCTTTTTCTCCAAGCTCTCTTGGAATGGGGCCGAATACACGACCGGCAATTGGCTCGTGTTTTGTTTTATCAACAATAACCACAGCGTTCTCATCAAATCTTATATAAGATCCGTCCGCTCTTCTGAAAGGATATTTCTGCCTTGCCACAACAGCGTATAACACATCTTTTTTCTTAATCTGCTTTCTTGGTTGGGCAGACTGGACAGAAAGAACTACCAAATCTCCAATTCTGGCATATCTCTTTTTTGAACCTCCTAACACCTTGAAAATACGCCCGATTTTGGCTCCGGAATTGTCTGCTATTTTAACAATGGATCGTGGTTGAATCATTTTATGAAATTACTATAAATCTTTTGTCTTTTGAAATTGGTTTGGTCTCCTGTATCGTAACCTTTTCTCCGATTCGCTTTGTGTTGTCTTTGTCATGAGCTTTGTATTTTTTACTCCTTCGTATGTATTTTTCATACTTTGGATGTTTTTCATATCTTTCTACAAGAACAACAACTGTATCTTTCATCTTGTCAGACACAACAACCCCGGAAAATTTTTTCCCGTTCAAGGATACTTGCTTTTTTTCTGAATTATTTTCCATGTTATTTTATTTCTTTATTCTTCCTTGAAGATATCTCTGTCATAATACGCGCAACATCCTTTTTTAAATTTCTACCCTCTCTTACATTCCTGACCTTACTGCCAGCAACACCAAATCTAAAAGACTGAATAGACTCTCTCTTCTCCTGAAGCATCTTCTGTAAATCTTTTTCGTTTTTGTCTTTCAAATCTTTCATATGACTGTTTATTGTCTTGCAACAACTCTTGTTTTTACTGGAAGCTTAGTACCGGCTTTTCTTAAAGCTTCTCTAGCGATGGCATCTGCCACACCATCAACCTCAAAAAGAACCCTTCCCGGTAAAACTGGAGCGCAATACCCCTGCAAATCACCCTTGCCCTTACCCATTTTTACTTCTGCGGGCTTCTGAGTATAAGGCATATCAGGAAAAATACGAATCCAAGTCTTTCCAGTTTTTCCCAAATATCGTGAAATTACTTTTCTAGCAGCTTCTATTTGGTTTGATCTGATTCTACCCGCTTCCGCTGATTTCAAACCGAAAGAACCGAAGTCAACAGAAGCTCCGCGAGTGGCAACCTGAGCTCTGTCCTTGTTTCGGCGCATAGTATGCCATTTTCTAAATTTTACTTTCTTTGGGAATAACATAATCTCTAAAATTAATTCTCTTGCTTATTGAAAATTTCTCCTCTATATATCCAAACTTTTACTCCCAAGTTTCCATAAGGAAGTCTGGCTTCTCTATTTGCATAATCAACATCCGCTCTAAAAGTTTGAAGGGGAATTCTGCCAAGCTTTCTGGTTTCTCCTCTTGCAATAGTTGAGCCACCAAGTCTGCCTCCAACCGTAATCTTTACCCCCTTAACATCTCTATTGGCCATCACCTTTTCTACAATTTGCTTTACAACCCTCCTGTAAGGCAACCTTTTCTCCAAACCTTCTGTGACCATTTGCGCAACAATGTAAGCGTTTGATTCTGGAGATTTAATTTCTTTTATATCAAGGCGAACTTCTTCCTGATGTTTATATACACCATTTTTCTTTAACATAGAAACGACTTCCTCCTTCAACTTAAGAGCTCCGTCTCCGCTTCTTCCAATTATTGCGCCAGGTCTTGAAGTTTCAATTATGATTCTGAGAATCTTCTCACTCCTTTCTATCTCTATTGAACTAACGAAGCTGTTTCTAAGTTTCTTTTCAAGGAAATTTCTTATCAAAATATCCCCTCTTAAAAAATCTTTATATTTCCCTTTTAGCCCAAACCAGCGAGATTTCCAATCTCTTATTATTCCTAATCTATGAGAATATGGGTGAACTGTGTGGGACATAAATATTAAAATTATTTTTGCTCTTTTGATGTTTTAGTCTTATTTTTCTTCTTTTTTTCTCCTTTCTCCAAAACAACCATTATATGACTAGTCCTTTTTCTAACAATAGGGGCTCTTCCTCTTGAAGCACTCCTTCTTCTGTACAAAATTGGACCACCATCAACCCTCATTTCTTTTACCAAAAGCTCATCGGCCGATAGATTTGCATTTTTTGCATTTGAAACCGCTGATTGAATAAGTTTTAAAAGCGGAGCTGAAGCTCTCTTGGGAAGAAAAGATAAAGTTGTCATTGCCTCTTTGACACTTTTGCCTTTTACAGTATTTGCAACAACCCGAACTTTTCTCGGAGACTGTCTATAACTATCTAGTTTTGCTGTCGCTCTTTCCATATATTTTACTTAGCTGAAGCAGTTGATGCTTTAGCGGCTTGAGCTGCTGCTATTTCAGACTCTTTCTTTTTCTGTTCAAGCTCTTTCTGCATCTTTCCTCCGTGTCGAACAAATTTGCGGGTAGGAGAAAATTCGCCAAATCTGTGACCAACCATATCTTCTGTAACAAAAACTTCTAAATGCTCTTTGCCGTTGTGGACTCCAAAAGTAAAACCAACCATTTCTGGAGATATCTGACTATCTCTTGCCCAAGTCTTAATAAGTCCAACATCTGCTGGTTTTTTACCCTCAATTTTCTTGAGGAGTCTTTCGTATACATATGGACCTTTTTTGCTTGAGCGTGTCATAAATGATAATACTCTACATCTGCAATACCTACATCCAACCCGCCCCCTCTCGCCCCGTACGAAACGGGTCGCTTGCCGACTGTCGTTTCGTTTGGGGTGGACCTTTTTTGCTTGAGCGTGTCATTAAATAAGTTGTCAGTTTTTAGTCGCTAGCTTTTAGTTTAAACAGCTAAGACCTGAAAAAATAAAAATACGAACATAAAAAGCTCGAACGAGCTTCCAAAGATACTATACAAATAAGGGCTTTGTGTCAAATGAAAGTTAGCTTCTAGCTTTTGGATTTAAGCTATATAGGGGATTCGGATTTAAAAGCAAACTAACAGCTAGTTTCTACTTCTTCCCCACCTTCCTTCTTCTAACAATAAACTTATTTGAGTATTTCTTTGATCGGCGAGATTTTTGACCCTTTCCTATTGGTTTTCCGGTAGCTGTTCGAGCTCTCCTGTGACCTCTTCCTGAACGCCCCTCTCCACCTCCGTGCGGATGATCAACTGGGTTCATTGCAGAACCTCTAACTGTAGGCCTAATACCCAACCATCTGCTTCTGCCCGCTTTTCCAAGATTGACCAAACGATTCTCTTCGTTTGATACCTCACCGACAGTAGCCCAGCAATTTTCGCTAACTTTTCTAATTTCACTTGAAGGCATTTTCAAGTCAATATAACCAGCATCCTTTGCTACAACTTCTATAAAATTACCAGCAGACCTTCCGAGTTTCGCCCCCCCTCTTGGCTTAACTTCAACATTGAAAACAAATGTTCCAACTCCTATATTTTTAAGAGGGAGCCTGTTTCCCGCTGTTATTGAAGCGTTCTCGGAAACAATATATTCATCGCCAACTTTAGCTTCTTTGTGAAGAAGGACATATCTTTTCTCACCATCTTTATAAACCGCCAAACCTATAAAACCGGTTCTATTTGGATCGTATTCGATAGATTTTATAGTGTAGGGAATATTTATTTTGTTGTATGAAAAATCAACTTGTCTATAAAGTCTTTTGTGGCCAGAACCTTTGTGTCTGACTGTAATTCTACCTTGGTTATTTCTTCCAACAGAACGCTTAAAACCAGAAGTGAGAGACTTTTCTGGGTCTTTTTTTGTTAGGATGCGGGCATAATTGATGGTGGTCATTTGCCTGCGTGATGGTGTTGTTGGTCTAAATTTTTTCATCCCGTTAGAAAGTACTACTTATAACATATTGATAAGCAATTTGACCATAGCAACCTATTTTTTTGTCCTTTCTAACGGGATTCATGATTTTCTATACAAATTCTATTTTGTCTCCGTCTTTCAAGTAAACATAGGCTTTCTTACCACCAGGACGCATGCCCTTTTTCCCTCTCACGACAATCTGCTTTCTTGGGATCCTAACCACAGAAACTTTGACCGGAGAAACTTTGTAAATTTTTGATACGGCTTTTGAAATATCTTTTTTTGTCGCCCTTTGATCCACATTAAAAACATAGGCATTCCCGTTCATAGCTCTTTCAGAAGCTTTTTCAGTAATTCTCGGGGAGAGAAGGGGGTTTTTAAAGTCTGAAGAAACAATGGGAGCCGTCTTCTTTGATTCAGAGGATTGCTTCACCACTTCTTTTGGTGCTTCTTCCACTTTATCTTTTTTCTTTTTTCCAAAAATTGCTGCCATTTTATTTTTTAACCTTCTTTGGTTTCGGTTCTTTTATTTTCTCTTTTGAAACAGATTCGAATCTTTCGTACAAAGTCGCAAGAGATTTCTTTGGATCAAGAATAACAAGGCCTTTGTATTTCAAAAGAGAAACCGGATTTATGTTTCTGATTTCTTCAACAGAAACATTTCCAAAATTTTGGAAACTTTTAACTAGATTGGATTCTTTGTTTGGTGTGGCGAGAATGAAAGCGTTGTTTCTTTTTGAAACAATGCTGTCTAGACCAGATACTGATTTCCAATTTTCAACCACACCTTTTGCTTCTTTTGTCTTTGGCTGAGAGAAAGAAATTGAATCTATCAGAAAGATTTCTCCTTCTTTTAGTTTTTTTGAAAGAATGGCAGAAAGAGCCTTAGACTTCATTGTCTTGTTTATTTTTCTGTCGTAATTTTTCTCATTTCTTGGACCGTGAGCCACTCCTCCGCCTACCCAGATTGGGGATCTGGTGGATCCGTGCCTCGCTCTTCCTGTCCCTTTTTGTCTCCAAGGTTTTTTACCACCCCCACTTACTTCTCCCCTGTTTTTAGTGTGAGATATAGGATTTCTTGAAGAAGAAAGTGCAGAAACCACCACCTGATGTACCAAGTCTGCATTCCATTTTGCTCCAAAAATATTTTCATCTAGAGAAAATTTTTCAACTTCTTTACCTTTTGAATCATAGACTGGCAACTCAAAAGAATTTGTGTTTTTTACAACACTTTCTTTTTTTGTTTTCGTTTTTGCAGTTGCTGTTGCCATGTTTTAAAAATTATCCTCGTATTTCAACCAGTGTCCCTCTCCTTCCTGGAACAGCTCCTTTTATAAAGAGCTGATTATTTTCCTTGTCCACTTCAACAACCAAAACTTTTTTAAGTGTAGTTCTGTCGCTTCCCATTCTGCCCGCCATTCTCATTCCTTTTGGAACTTTATTTCGCAAACCTCCTCCTATAGAACCAGGCTCTCTTTCGGAGTGCTTCTGACCATGACTTCTCGGACCTCCTTTGAAGCCGTGTCTTTTTACAACCCCTTGAAAACCTTTGCCTTTAGAAGTTGAAGAAATTGTAATTTTATCTCCGGGAGAAAAAACAGAAACGTCTATCTTGTCACCAACGTTAAATTCTCCATCATCAGTTCTAAATTCTTTAAGAATGGCAAAATTGCCGAGTCCCTTTAAATGTCCTTTTTGAGGTTTGGAAATGTTTTTTTCTCTCTTTTCTCCAAAACCAACCTGAACAGCTTTATAGCCGTCTCGCGCAACTTCTTTATTGGCCACAATTGTTACAGGTCCTGCTTCTAAAACAGTCACGGGAACAGCCTTACCTTCTTCGGTAAAGATCTGTGTCATATTCTGTTTTTTTGCAAGAAGAAATTTCATTGTTTTTATGAGTGAAGTGACCGAAAACACAGCCACTTTACTCTTTGTTTTTACTTACATCAGCTTCACATCTATATTTACCCCAGACGGAAGCGATAAGTTTGTCAGAGACTCAATAAGCTTTGGTGTTGGGTTCACTATATCTATCAACCTCTTGTGGATCCTCATTTCGAACTGCTCTCGCGCATTTTTGTAGACGAATGAGGCTCTATTGACGGTATATTTTTTAATTTCCGTCGGCAGAGGTATTGGCCCTTGCACTTCTGCATCATAGCGAATTGCCGTGTCCATGATCTGCTTTACAGAAACATCGAGTATTTTGTACTCATATGCTCTGACTCTAATTCTCAGCTTGGAAACAGGAGTGTCTTTTGCCTGTTTTTTAACTGTTTTCTTTTTTGTTTCTTTTGCCACGATTTTTATGCTTGAAACAGTCGGGTTTAAAAGGCTATACGCTTTTAAACCTTATGCAACAACTTTAGTTACAACTCCTGCACCAACAGTTTTTCCTCCCTCTCTAATAGCAAATCTCTGTTTTTCCTCCAAAGCAACCGGAGCAACAAGCTTAACTTTGAATGTAACAGTGTCTCCTGGCATAACCATTTCAACACCTTCTGCCAAAGTAACCTCTCCGGTCACATCTGTTGTTCTAATGTAGAACTGAGGTTTATAACCAGAGAAGAATGGAGTGTGTCTTCCGCCTTCTTCCTTTTTCAAGATGTAAACTTCTGCTTCAAATTCTGTATGAGGAGTAACAGAACCTGGCTTTGCTAGAACCTGACCTCTTGTAATGTCCTCTTTCTTCAAACCTCTAACGAGAATTCCAGCATTGTCTCCCGCAATTCCAGAATCAAGAGACTTATTGAACATTTCAATTCCAGTAACAGTAGTTTTTGCTGTTTCTTTAAGACCGATGACCTCCACTTCTTCTCCGACTTTAACTGTTCCTCTTTCAATTCTTCCCGTAACAACGGTTCCTCTTCCTTCAATTGAGAAGATGTCTTCAACTGGCATAAGGAATGGCTTATCTGTCTCTCTAACTGGCAAAGGAATGTACGTATCAAGAGCGTTTGCAAGATCAAGAATAGCTTTTGACCATTCATCGTCTGTTCCAGTAGCTTCAAGAGCCTTGAGACCAGAACCTCTTATAACAGGTGCATTAGCACCATCATATTCATACTTTGTGAGAAGCTCTCTAACTTCCTCTTCGACAAGGTCAATGAGCTCCTTATCAGGAACCATGTCGCACTTGTTAAGGAAAACGATGATTTTAGGAACACCAACCTGCTTAGCCAAGAGAACGTGTTCTCTTGTTTGTGGCATAACTCCGTCTGTTGCTGCAACAACAAGAACTGCGCCGTCCATTTGAGCGGCACCGGTAATCATGTTTTTAATGTAGTCAGCGTGTCCAGGAGCGTCTATGTGAGCATAGTGACGAGCGTCGGTCTCATACTCATTGTGAGAAAGAGAAATTGTAATTCCTCTTGCTTTTTCTTCAGGAGCTTTGTCAATTTGGTCAACTCCTTTTATTGTTGCCTTCTTTCCAGCTCGGCTCAAAACATTGAGAATTGCAGCTGTAAGAGTGGTTTTGCCGTGGTCAACGTGGCCAATTGTACCTACGTTTACGTGTGGCTTTGAACGATCAAATGTTGTCATAATAATTTTTTTAAATACTTACCTGAATTTACCGCGCGAGAATTTGGTAAATTCAAATAATTAGCTATTAAATAATTTTTAAAAAAACAAAACTACCCTACCAAGACAAGGGGGTAGAAACGCCAAAAGCGTGGGAAGTATCATAGCAAAGGGAGTGAAATAGTCAAATTTTTTTAAAAATTCAAGCCCCCGTTCCAGTAAATCGGGACGGGGGCTTCTGCTTTGTTCGCTCTTAGCTACGCCTCTTGCGAGCCTTCTTCTTCGCCCTCTCATTCATCTTGGTCCGAGCCTCCATCCGGAAAACCTCACGAACCCTCTCTTCCGTAGAAGGTTCGCTGTTCCCAGAAAAGACAGGGACTCTCGGACCTGGGCCCTTCATCATACCGCTGGGAGCAGTAGTGAAGTCAACAGCCGACATCGAGCTACGGAGGGGCATGATTACCTCGTGGCAAGAGTGGAGGGTGGGGAAGGCGAGCACTGCGGGGAACTACTTCTAGTAAGATAAACACTTAACTGAAACAAATCAAGGCTTTTATGAACATGTCTCACCTTAATCAGCCAAATCCAGGCTTTCCAAGGGGAGGGCTTGGAAAGAGGGTGCAAAATGAGCCCAAACAACCAAAAAACGGCTGTTCAAAGCCGTTTTTTGGTTGTTAGCGACCTTTCACTGTCTACTAACTACTGACCACTGTCTACTGCTTACTTTCTATTCTCTATAATCGTCTGAGCTACATTAGCAGGAACAATAGCATAGTGATCAAATTCCATTGTTGAGCTTCCTCTTCCTTCAGTCATTGAACGCAAATTTGTAACATATCCAAACATTTCAGATAGTGGGACCAATGCTTTTATAACCTTAAGTTCACCTCTCTCTTCCATACCTTCAACCTGGCCTCTCTTTGAAGATAGATTTCCAGTAACATCACCCATAAATTTTTCTGGTACCACAACTTCAACTTTCATAATCGGCTCAAGTATTACAGGACCGGCTTTTCTCGCAGCTTCTTGAAAAGCTTGAGACGCTGCGATCTTGTACGCAATTTCTGAAGAGTCCACATCATGGTAAGAACCGAACAAAAGCTCTGCGGAAATATCTGTCATTTTGTATCCAGCCACAACACCCCTTTCCATTCCTTCTCTTATTCCCTTCTCAACTGCTGGAATAAATTCCTGAGGAATCACACCTCCCTTAATTGAATCTATAAACTCAAAACCGGCTTCCCTCTTAGCATTTTTAGGCACCTTCTCTTCTGGATCGTATTTAGGCAAAGGCATAATTTTTATCTTTACGTGTCCGTACTGACCCTTTCCACCAGACTGCTTTATATATTTATTTTCCACTTCAGCTTCTCCTGTAATAGTTTCCTTATAAGCAACTTGTGGCTTACCGACATTTGCTTCAACACCAAATTCTCTTTTCATACGATCAACAATAATTTCAAGGTGTAGCTCTCCCATACCCATAATAACCGTCTCTCCAGTTTCTGAATCTGATTTTATTCTAAAAGTAGGATCTTCATCTGAAAGTCTCTTCAAGGCCATACCCATTTTTTCCTGATCGGCTTTTGTTTTTGGCTCAATTCTTAGGCTTATAACTGGCTCTGGGAATTTGATTTGATCTAGCAATATCGGATTTTCCTCATCAGAAAATGTGTGCGAAGTCTTTGCGTTTTTAAGACCCACTGCCGCCGCAATTTCTCCAGCAAAAACTTTTTTTACTTCTTCTCTCTGATCTGCCTGCAAGCGAACAATTCTACCGAGGCGTTCTTTTTCTCCAGTAGTTGAGTTGTAAATATAACTTCCAGATTCAATAGTTCCTGAATAAACTCTAAAGAATGTTAGTTGGCCAACAAATGGATCTGCTTGAAGTTTGAAAGCTAAAGCTGAAAATGGATCTTCATCAGAAGCATGACGAACAATCTCTTCCCCATTTCTTGGATCAGTGCCTTTAACCGGCGGGATGTCCAATGGAGATGGAAGAAGATCAACAACAGCATCCAAAACAAGCTGAACTCCTTTATTTTTTAGAGCTGAACCGGTAAAAACTGGAAAAATCTCATTGGCGATAACTGCTTTTCTCAAAGTCTTTTTCAAATCTTCAACAGAAGCCTCTTTTCCTTCCAGATATGCATTCATCAGAGCATCATCATGTTCAACTATCTTCTCAACAAGCTCTGCTCTATATTTTTCTGCTTCGGCTTTAAGGTTTTCCGGAATTTCTTTTTCAATAACATCCTCTCCAAGCTTTCCTTCAAATCCGTACATCTTCATTTTGAGAAGATCTATAACACCTTCGTGCTTGTCTTCTTCGCCTACAGGAATTTGCATTCTTACCGCTTTCTTAGAAAGTCTATCTAAAATAGATTTGTAAGATCGTTCAAAAGAAGCACCGGTTCTGTCCAGTTTATTTATAAAACATATTCTAGGAACTTGAGCCTCTTCTGCATATCTCCAGTTTGTTTCTGACTGTGGTTCAACACCGGCAACCCCATCAAAAACAACAACCGCTCCGTCCAAAACTCTCAAAGATCTCTTAACTTCTACAGTGAAATCAATGTGTCCAGGAGTATCAATGACATTAAAACGATATTTGTTTTCTTTTTTATTTCTTTCCTCGTGAGAAAGGTATGTTGGTCCCCAAAAACAGGTGATGGCCGCCGCGGTAATGGTAATGCCTCGCTCTCTTTCCTGTTCCATCCAGTCTGTAGTCGTCTCCCCTTCATGCACCTCACCAATTTTGTGCTGTGAGCCGGTATAATACAAAACTCTTTCAGATGTAGTGGTCTTACCCGCGTCAATGTGGGCAATAATTCCAAAGTTTCTAACTCTCTCTAGTGGATAATCTCTTTGCATATTTAAATATTAAAAATTAAATCTATAAACTAAAAACCGCGAACGATAAACACTCAATTACCAGGCAAAGTGAGCAAAAGCCTTGTTGGCCTCTGCCATCTTGTGAGTATTTTCTCTTTTCTTAACGGCCTCACCCTCCCCCTTTGAAGCAGAGATTATTTCTTCTGCGAGTTTTATGTGCATAGGAGCTCCTTTTCTATTTCTAGCAGATTCTATGATCCACTTCATACCGAGAGCCAACCTCCTTTCAGGTCGAACCTCTCTAGGAATCTGATAGTTGGCGCCTCCAACTCTTCTAGATCTAACCTCAACTGTAGGACTTGTGTTTCTTAGGGCAGATTCCAAAACTTCCAAAGGCTCAACCCCTTTTTCTTTTTCTTTTATTAAATCAAGTGAAGAATAAACGACTCTTCTTGCGGTGTTTTTCTTGCCTTGCTCCATGCAGTAGTTTATGAGTTTGGCAACTTTTACCGATTGGTAAACCGAGTCTGGTCCAACTGCCTTTCTGTTTTTAACTTTTCTTCGCATTTTTATTGTTTCTTAGGTCTTTTAGCACCATACTGGCTTCTTCCTTTCTTTCTGTTTTCTACTCCACCAGCATCAAGAACACCTCTTACAACGGAGTATCTTAGACCAACATCCTTTACTCTTCCCCCCTTAAGAACAACGACGGAGTGTTCTTGAAGATTGTGTCCCATCCCCGGAACATATGCAGTAACCTCCATTCCGTTTGTAAGACGAACTCTGGCAATTTTTCTAATAGCCGAGTTTGGTTTTTTAGGAGTTTTTGTGGTTACCTTTGTGCAAACACCCCTTTTGAAAGGAGAATTGAACAAAACCGGTCTATTTTTAAGAGTATTAAAACCACGAGTAAGAGCGACCGACTTGGGCTTTCGGCGCAATTTTTTTCTATTCCTTTTTACAAGCTGATTTATCCTCGCCATATTGGCTCAAACAAAAAATGCTTTGGGAAGCAAGTGCAAACAACTTTAATACAATAGTTTAAAAAAAGCAAATATTCAAAGTCTAGAAATTAAGACCTGTTAATAGCCCAAAAATATATGTGATTACTGGGTACAAAAACCTCCATAAAAAGAATACGAAAAGGAGAACTAGGAAAATTGAGTACTTTTCAAGAGAATACCGAACTTCTTGCATATGGTATGGCAGGACAGAAAAAAGGATTTTAGAACCATCCAGAGGTGGTACTGGTACCAGATTAAAAATGGCCAATATTATGTTTATAAGAACCACAAACTGAGCGATCATGAAAAAAGACTCTGGTAGAATTGCCATAGGATACAGAAAACGAATCATCAGGCCAAAAATGATAGCGATAAGAATGTTTGAAAGAGGTCCCGCAAAGGCAACGATCGCTTCCCCCCATCGCTGATTTTTTAAGTTAAAAGGATTATAAGGGACAGGTTTGGCCCATCCAAGAATAAAACCACCGAAACTATAAAAAATAAGGGGTACGATAAATGAACCGAACGGATCCAAGTGACGAACTGGATTCATTGATAGGCGACCTTGATAATAAGCCGTTCTGTCACCCAACAAATACGCTGAATAGCCATGAGACACCTCGTGAATGACGACTGAAAGTATTAGGATTGCAATTTGAAATACAAAGTCCATCTCTTGATTATTTACAAAACCAATGATAGCATAGACGCTCAAGAATTATGGCAAAAATCTGCGTTATTACAAAAAAAAGTTCAAAAGTAGGAGGTGGCTACAGCAACAGAACTCGTGCCACACAGTTTAACCCTACCGGAAAAACCAGAAAATTTGCCAATATACAGAAAAAGAAAATTTACATTCCAGAACTCAAGAAGACAATTACTCTGAATATTTCCACAAGAGGCATAAAAACTATACAGAAAGTAGGCCCATACAAGGCACTGAAAAAAGCTGGGGTGATATAAAAAATAAAACACTTACTTCAAAAAATTCCGACTCTGTGTCGGAATTTTTTGTCCACTTCGATTAAAAATCTATTGTGAGAAAATATTGAAAGTCGCTCTCAAGGAGGAAGATTGGAAGTCCTTGCGGAAGTCAGTGGCGAAAGCAATACCAGAGTCGTTCTGGAATTTAGCCCGCCCTTCTATCTCTGTTGTGTTGCCCACATCTGCCCATCGGTTAACAGCAAGTCTTTCATTGGAGGAGTCATCTCTTACATGAAATGTTGCCGAATGGCAGGGCCGATGCTGTCCGACCTTGTAAGGATCGCCGATATTGAATTTGTCGCTCTAGAAGATGGCAAAATCAAGGTGACTCCATACGCCGGATCGGATTCGGAGAAAATCCGAAAAGAGATAGAGACTGTCCTGGAACGCCACCGCTTGTAGCTTGGTGGCGTTTTCATTTATTTAGATTCTTTCCATCTGTCCTCATTCTTATAGTACCCATCTGAGCCGTACTTAATATTTCAATACCTGCTTTTTCTAAGGTTTCCAAAACTTCTTCGTGTGGATGACCATATCTATTATCTTTTCCAGCAGAAATTATCGCAACACTCGGAGACACAGCTGAGACAAAAGCAGGTGAAGTGGAGGTTTTTGATCCGTGATGTCCAACCTTTAACACATCGCAATTCAGGTCTTCTTTTTCTAGACTCAAAACATACTCTTCCATTTTCTGCGAAGCATCTCCTGTCAAAAGAAAGCAAACTTCTCCAAACACATATCTAGCGATAATAGAAGCGTCGTTTGGATCAAGGCCAGAAATATCTCTATCAGGAAAAAAGACTTCTATAAAGCTTCCATCTTTCAAATCGATAACCATTCCTTTTTTGGCTTCTAAAACCGAGACCCTCTCCGCCTTGAGTCTATTTTTAAGCTCTTTATAAAGAGATGTTTCCGAACCTATCCCTGGCTCAACGAACAATCTTGTTTTATATCTTTTAACAATCTCTGGGAAACCGCCAATATGATCAGTGTCTGGATGAGTAGCAACAAGAATATCTATAGATCTGTCAAAAAAAGGTAATTCTTTTGAAAGTTCTGACAACACCTTTCTGTTTGGCCCCGAATCAAACAAAACCTGATTACCATTCCTTGCCTCTATCAGGATTGAGTCGCCTTGCCCAACATCCAAAAACGAAACTTCGACAAAACTTCTTGGCTTCTCAGCAAAAACAAAAATCCAGATTGTTATATTAAAGAACAAAAGCAGTCCTATGCTTAAAATTTTGTAATTTTTCTTTAAAAATTGGAGCATCTTCGGCGCTACTGATATAATTCAGCTATTAGAAATTAAACCTCTTTAATTATGACAAAACAATTTGTTGAAAAGAAATTTGAAATTCCCAAGCTCAAAGGAATTTCTGAAAAAAACATAGAGGAGCATTTGAAACTATATTCCGGTTATGTAAAAAATGCCAATTCTATTATCGAAAAAATGCCTGAATACAGAAAATATGCCGAGGGTGACAACTTCGCTCCTTATGTGGTGGGAGAGTTGGGACGCAGGTTCAGCTTTGAATACAACGGAATGAGGAATCACGAAATATATTTTTCCTCTTTTAAAGGCGGTTATAAAACCATATCTGAAGATTCAGAGCTCAAGAAAAAAATTGAAGAAATTTGGGGATCTTTTGAGCTTTGGCTCGAAGAATTTAAAACTCAAGCAACTACCACCAGAGGTATTGGTTGGCAGGTATTGTGGTACGACAAGGCAAGTGACAGACTTTTAAATTCGTGGGTGGACGAACAACACTTAGGCATGCTAAATGGTGCAAAAATGATTCTCGGACTTGATATGTGGGAACATGCGTATGTTGCAGACTATAATCCAAGCGGTAAAAAACAGTATGTTGAAGATTTTTTTTCCAATGTAAATTGGGCTAACATAGAACAAAACTACAAAACCGCGCTTAAATAGACCACTTCTCGCCCCGTAAGAAACCGTTCCACGTCAGTGGAGCGTTGTTTCGTTCGGGGTGGAAGATTTTTTCGCCAACCTTAACTGGTCAGTAGTGGAGAGCAATTACAAAAACGCCAAAAGTTAAAGATTGGGATTTTCTTTTGACTTCCGAAGCTTAGAAACAATAAGGGCCAACAAGGCGTATAGAAAAATCGTAAACAAAAAAGAAAATTTTGAAATAGAGATAGAGGCAATCGGGAGAGAAGCGAAAAATTCAACCACTTTAAGTGTGTAGAAAAGAAGGAGGTGAGAAATTACGGAAAAAGGAAATGCTATAAATCCGGACAAAAAACCAAAAGCCCCCATTAGAAAACCTGAAAACATAATAATTGGCACAATCGGTAAAACGAGCAAATTCACCACCACTCCAACCAAAGAAACTTCACCAGTGTGATACAAAAGAAGGGGCAAAACAAAAATCTGAGTTGAAATTGTCGCCGAAACTATAGAACGAAATTCAAATTTTTCCGATAAAGTTTTTAATTTTCTCTCAAAAAATGGCGCGAGCCATATTAGAGCCAGTGTGGCGATAAAGGAAAGCTGAAATCCCAAATCAAAGAGCAAAACTTTTGGATTCCAGGCAATCATAACAAAACCTGCAACCAACAAAGCTCTAGTAATGTCATGCCTCCGCCCCGTCCCTCTGGCCAATAGGGCGAGTATGCCCATAAGAGAAGCTCTGACGACAGAAGGTTCTCCCCCGACCATGACGGCAAATAGGGCGATTCCTAAAATACTTGCGATAAGGGCTTTTTTTCTATTAATAAAAAACAGGGACTTCATCACAAACTGCGCAACGAGAGTAATGTTGTATCCGGAAAGCACAACAATGTGTATGATTGCTGTTTTTCGCAAATCATCTTCTAAGTCTTTACCCAAAGAACTTTTTATTCCAAGTAAAATACCATTCATTAAAGAAGAAAAAGGTTCTGGCAAAGATCTCTCTATATTTTCTACAAAACTTTTCTTGAAAGACAGCAGTCTGTATTTCAAAAAACCACCATTTCCTCTTGAAATCACTTCCGCTTTCCCAAAGTTTAAAATAAGTCCAACATCGTCTTTTGAAAGATACGACTCATAATCAAAAAGTCTTCCGCTTTCTGTTTCAAATTTTTCCGGCAACTTAACGACCCCTTCTACTTCCACCTCGTCTCCGTAAAATATTTCCGGATACGGCTCCACTCTTATCAAAATTTTTCCAGAAGATTCTTCCCAACCGTCCGAGGCATTGAAATGAGAAATTTTTAAAATCGACTGAGAGTAAGATTCTCTTAGTTCTGGTTCTCGGTCAACAACGCCACTGACAAAAACCCTTTCTCCGACTCTAGATTGGAGTTCGCCTTCAATATAAAAAGAATCTTTTCCTTCATATCTCAAGACCCCCAGACCAAATAAAAGCAAGGAAACAAACAGAACAATAAAAATGCTTATATTTTGTTTTTCTTTTATAAAAAATGAATACAGAAAGAATACTAAAGATAGAAAAAGTGGTAAAAGAAAAAACATACCGGGCAAATTTATTAAAGAAGAAATTAAAACCCCTGAAATAAATCCGAAGATTATAGAAAAAAATACCTTTTCTTTTATAGAAACTTGTCTCACTTTTATCCCGTTAGAAACAAGAGGGTCTGTGCTATTTTTCGTTTCAAATGTTTTTGGGTTCTCCTGCTTAAGCATTTTGCAATCTGCTATTTACCCTCTGCTGTTTCTAACGGGACCATGAGTTTATTATTTCTTTTTCATCTTCTGGAGAAAAAGATTTTTTAAACTTAGCGCCAGAAACACCTTTGACTCTATTTTCACATTCTGCCCAAGTTTTATGAGTTTTCACAACTCCCCTAACCAAACTGACATAAGAATAAGCCTTTGACGAGCTCCTAGGTTTTAGCTTAGAGCTTTTAGTTGTAGATGTAGGAGGCACAGACAAATCTATACTGTAATTCTGCAGAATTGTAGTATAGAGTTTAGGGGTTTTGCCGTCGGCAAAAGCTGTTGCTATTTCATCACAGCGCTCATTTGCTGGAATACCGGAGTGCCCTTTGAGCAAGTGCCATTCTATTTTTAACCCTTCACTTACTTTCAAATATTTCTGCCACAAATCTTGGTTCAAAACTGCCTGCTTCGCCTTTGTCTTCCAATTATTTTTCTGCCAACCGTGAACCCACTCTTTAGCGCCTTTCATTACATAAGAGGAATCGGTGTAAATAGTAATCAGTAGAGAGTAATCAGTAGCCAGTTTAGATACAAAATTCAGAGATTCAATAACAGCCGTGAGTTCCATTCTGTTATTGGTAGTGTTCCCATCTCGCCCTCCTAGTTCTCTCACCTCGTCATTCATCTTTCCTTTTTCATTATTCGCAATCATTATTTTTTTATTTGAAAAAATAATGATTGCTCCCCATCCCCCTTTACCCGGATTTCCTCTAGACGCCCCATCAGTAAAAATAGTGATATTTTGCATGAGAAAAGTTTAGCACATGGAAAACCGCCCCCCCAACACGTGAGTGCGAGAGGGCGGAAAATTCAGAACTTCTTGATAATGATTGTAAACTCCTCACGGTACTAAATTTGCGAGGAGGGCGGGGAATTTTTTACCCCAAGCATTGTGAACCAAGCCCCACCGAACAATCACTTGGTCACAGCTCCATTCAAGACAAGGGACAAGACAACATCCAGCGCGATCCCGAATACTTCCCCAGAGAAAAGGGAAAATACCCTTCAATTCCTCTGGATAAGTCTCTGGGTTGGCTTGCCAACCCCTGACGAGCGAGCTCTCAAGGGTGCGTGACCGGTCCATGATGCCAGCTTCTCGTAGGTGCTTCTTCAGAGTGAGGCCATTTATCCTCACAAATCTCTGACACGGGTGGAGATAGAGGGTAAATCCTGCCCTTGCAAACTTGCAATGGTTGGGGTTCAACAAGTCAACCACGCCTTTCTGGGCCTTGTAAATCAGGTCTTCAAGCGGTCCTACCAAGCGCTCGCCCGGCAAGGTTTCGATTTTGGTCATCAAATTGCTCCTTGTTAAGAACCCTCCCGAAACATCGGGTCGTTGGTGGACATTCCACCATTTCTCTATTAACTACACTCCCAAACACTATAAATGTCAAGTTTTTACCCAAACCAGCAAAAAGCTTGTACCGAAACTTTTTTGGTATTGCGTTTTGCATTTCCAACATAAAAACCTCTCTGGAAAACATTGCACAAGCGGGTAGCTGAGCATAGCAATTCGCAAGCTTACGAATATAAGTGTTTTCCAGAGGGGTTTTTATTTAATTTGTATTTAAAATACTATAAGCTAAAACCTAAAAAGCTCGCCCTACACAATATCAACTATTCTCAACCTTAATTCCGGATAATTTCTAAAGTTAGATTTCTCTAAAGTACCTATTATATTTACTCTCTTTCCCTCCTCTGGAACGTTTTCATATGTTTGCGG
Organism: uncultured Candidatus Saccharibacteria bacterium; assembly: GCA_964509605.1. Classification (GTDB taxonomy): domain Bacteria; phylum Patescibacteriota; class Minisyncoccia; order Phycocordibacterales; family Zambryskibacteraceae; genus CAZDXF01. The sequence continues at coordinate 26,051 of CAZDXF010000002.1, read as the reverse complement.
ATTTGAAAAAAAGGAAATTGCTTTTATTGGCTTAGCAGAAGATTCCAAAGAAATCTCTAAATGATTTTTTTCTTTTCCAAACTGCTTTACGCTCAAAATCTTAGCATCTGGTATTAAAAACTTTGGTTTTTCATTGCCAACACCAAAAGGAGCGAGTTTTTCAATCTGAGAATACAAATTCCAATCAACTTCATTGGGAGCCATCTCGCTTTCAACGAAAATTTCTTCAGAGACATTTCTTTTTGGTAATTTTTCAAATGCATCGTTTAGACTCTTTTCAAGCGAATGTATTTGTTCGTGAAAAACCTCAAATCCTCCTGCCATTTTATGACCACCAAACCGCACAAAAGAGTCTTTAACACCCTCCATAAGAGCTGTCATATCAGTTTCTCCATCTGACCTGCAAGAACCTTTAAGAAGAGAATCTCCGTTTCTGCCCCATAAAAAAATCGGTCTCCTGACTTCATCCATCAGGCTATTTCCAGCGAGACCCAAAAGAGAAGGACGCCAATTTGGATTTCCAAAAACCAAAACTTTAGGTAGTGTGCCCGCCTCTTCTCTTTCTCTTATGTGTTTTTTGATTTCTTTTACCAAAGATGCCACCACACCCTTTCTTTCGTCATTTATTTTATTAAGTCTCTCACTTGCCATCCCAGCTTCACTCAAATCTCTCGTCTTAAGCAAAAGAAATGCGTCGTCTGGTTCTCCCATTCTTGAAGCGGCGTTTATTCTGGGCGCCAAAGAGAATCCGATGTCGTCCTCTGTTATGTGTCTTTGATTGGTGCCCAAAATTTTCCACATCTGCTGAAATCCAGGTCTTGGAGATTTACGCAAAACTTTCAAACCGTAAAAAGCAAGCGCCCTGTTTTCTCCCACAAGCGGAACCATATCAGACATCGTTGCAAGCCCCACTAGATCCAAAAGCCACTTTTCACGACCTTCTTTTAAACCAAATCTGTTTTTACTTAATATTCCTTGAATCAGTTTGTAGACAACGCCTGAACCACACAAAATCTCTTCTGGATAAGTACAATATTTTTGCTTCGGATTTATTATTGCGAAAGCTTCGGGGATATTTCCATTTGGCTCATGATGGTCAGTTATGATGACATCAATTCCCAAGCTCTGCGCCCTGCCCACCTGCTCAAAGTCAGCAATACCGCAATCAACTGTAATAATTAGCTCAACACCTCTTTCTTTGAAACTATCCACGGCTTCCAAATGAAGACCGTACCCTTCATCGTGCCTATGAGGGATATAATTTTCTACATTTTTATGCCCGATACTTTCAAAGAATTCTCTCAGAGCTACTCCACCCGGTATGCCATCTGCATCGTAGTCACTATAAATTAAAATTTTTTGGTTTTTCTGTACGGCCTCAATAATTCTATCGACAGCCATGTCCATTCCTTTGAGCAAAAACGGGTCGTGTAAATCTCTTTCATATTCTGGATTGATAAACTTTTCCGCTGAATCAGAATCTAAAATACCTCTATAATATAAGAGTTTCCTTAAAATGGGTGGGTAGTTCAGTAAATCTTTGTCTGCCCGGCTAGGGATTGAGTCCCTGATCTTGTATTCTTTTCTCTGCATAAAAAGCATTGTATCACCCCGAAAGAATTTTTTATAAAAAAGAAATGATATAATATCGTCTAATTAGGACTTATTCTCTATAAAAAATTCAATGAAAAACGATGAAAATTCAAACGGGGCAAGTGAGACAACGATAAAAAATTGCATATTTTGCAAAATAGTAAAAAAAGAAATACCAGCAAAAATAGTCTATGAAGACAATGATTTTCTAGCTTTTCTAGACATAAACCCGGTAAGCAACGGGCACCTCCTCCTTATTCCGAAGTCTCACCACACACAAATGTCTGAAACGCCAGATGAGCTTGTGGGGAAGCTTTTTATCCGAGCCAAAAACATAATGCCGAGACTCAAAAAAGTGATGTGTGCCGACTTTGTAGCAATGACAGTTGTCGGCACGGATGTCCCACACCTACACATCCATCTTATTCCTAGAAAAAATGACGACGGTCTCGCTGGATTTTGGCCAACCCAAAAATATGAAAATAATGAAAGAATGCTAACAATAAGCGAGAAAATTAAATCATCACTTGAGAAATGAGCGATAAGGTGTATACTCGCACAGGAAACTAAAACAAAAACCTTCACCAAAAAGGAGAAGTATGAGACAGGTGCTCTGGGAAATAGCCTTCTCAATCTTCGCAATCAGCCTTGGGACATTGCTGTACACAAGTGGTGTGACGAAGATGGTGGGCCCCATAATAATAGGTGGTGGGCTTGTCAGCCTAACCACATCATCCGCAAGTCTCATCAGGCACATTATAGCTCGTTCACGTCGTACGCCCTCACAAACATCGTGAGGGCGTCATGCTTTTTAAAAGGAATTGTTAAGAGCTTCTATCCCTGGTAATGTTTCATTTGCCAAAAAATCCAGCATTGCTCCACCTCCAGTAGAAATAAAAGAAAATTTATCTTCCGCTCCTAAAGTAGAGATTGAGGCAATCGTATCACCACCACCAACGACAGTTTCTGCTTCAGCTTGAGCCAACAAATTGGCAATTTCTGTGGTCGCTTCTCTAAAACCCAGTTCGTAGTTTCCAAGTGGCCCGTTCCAGAGAATAAATTTTGCTTTTTTTATGAAAGGTTTTAAAAGTCTTACTGACTCGGGGCCTATGTCTGCAATAATATCTCCATCTGAGACTTGCTCTGGCCTTTTTACACTGACAGATCCGCCGTTTCTTACCCTCATATCAACAGGGAGTATAAGTTTTTGGTTCATAAAATTTTTTAAATCAAGTTTGCCCGAAGAAAGAAGGGAGTTCCCCGTATCAAAACCCTTGGCTTTTAAAAAATCATTAGCCAAAGCTCCACCTATAAAAACAAAATCTGCAATTGAGAAAAATTTCTGAACTAGTGGCAACTTCGTATCAAACTTGGCCCCGCCCAATATAAAAAGAAAAGGTCGTGAAGGAGAAAATGCTTTGGAAAGATTTCTAACCTCATCTTCAAAAACAATTCCAGCAAAACCCGGAATGTACTTTGGGATTCCAACCACGGAAGCGTGTTTTCTGTGAGAGACAGGAAATGCTTCGTTTACATAAAAATCGGCAAAAGATGCGAGGTGGCGAGAAAAATCTTCGTCATTTTTAGTTTCTTCTTCATATTTTCTCAAATTTTCAAGAAGCAAGATCTCCCCATCAGCCAATTCAGAAATTTCATTTGGCAGTTCCGGATAAAAATCTTCTGAAAAAGATACATTATATTTTTCTTTAAGGTAATCAAATACCGGTTTCAAACTGGCGCCCTCTCCCTCTATGTGACTCGCCAAAATTACTCTAGCTCCGGATTCAACCAAAAAATCTATCGCTGGAAATGTTTTTCTTATCCTAAAATCATCCCCAATAACATTATTAATTAAGGGCACATTGAAGTCCGCCCTTAAAAAAACCTTTTTCCCTCTTAAGTTTCCAGCTTCTTTTAACCCTTTAAGCATTTATTCAATAGATTTTACAATTCCAGCAAACCTTTCCGGACTTAAACTCGCTCCACCAACCAAGAAACCCGACACTTCTCCCATTTGGCACAAATCTTTTGCATTGGATGGGTCCACAGAACCTCCGTATATTATGGTTGTCTCCTCAGCAGATTCTCTGCCAAAAAGATCTGTCAAAACCTTTTTTATAAAAATAACCATTTCGTGAAGTCGCTCTGGATTTATGGCATCTCTTGCTGATTTTCCTATCGCCCAAACGGGTTCGTAGGCAATTATTATTCTAGACAAGTCTTTTTTCTGAATTTTGCCCAAAGAGTTTTTTATCTGCTGTTTAAGTTCTTCCAAATATTTTCCTCCGACATCTCTTTCTCTCTCTCCAACACAAACGACAGGGAAAATAAAACTGTCTAAAGATGCTCTTACTTTTTTTCTGACCGATTCATCGCTCTCTCCCAAAAATCTTCTCTCAGAATGACCTAAAATTGAATACTTTACTCCCAAATTAGAAAGCAAAAAAGAACTCACTTCGCCAGTAAAAGCCCCACTTTTTTCCCAAAAAGCGTCTTGGCTTCCAAGATACAAGCTACCCTTATTAGTTGAAAATTTAGATAGATAAACAAATGGTGGTGCAACCACAATGTTTGTCTTGCTAAATTTGGAAGCGATTCTTTTCGTAGCAGAAAATAGTTTCACTGCTTCCTTAGGGTCTGTTGGATTTAACTTCCAATTTGCTATTACTATTTTTTTTGCCATTTTAAATTTCTCCCCACCTTTTTATTTTCCACTGACCTCCGGGTCCAGAGGTAAACAATGGCTGAGCGAGGCCCACATTATATCTCACTTGTGTATTGTTTCTAAGTGTCAGTTTGTAGGCAGTAACCTCTCTAAGCAAAACATTATTAGAAAGCTCTACCTCTCCATAAGGAGCATAGAGAAGTAAGTTGCCAGTAACATTGTTCCCAGCAGTAATCGCTTTAACACTTCCCCCATTGAAATTACTCGTATTCCTAGAGATAAACATTACATAAGAGTCGGGATTGGCGACTCCGTTTGTCTCTGATCCGTAAAATTCAGGATTATTATTTAAAATTATTCTTCCAGAACCTGTTGGATTTGTGGCTGACCTAGTTATAAGAGGGACGCTTTTATTTCCCACGGAATCGGCTACTTTAAATTTTGGATTATTGTTTACGGTGAGATTGCCATTTATCCAAACCGCCCCAGCTAAAAGCACAGTGGTGCCATTTCCGCTAACAGTAACATCACAATCTATTTTTATAGGACCGATTGTTACTGTTCCACTACTTACTGTGTAAGGGCAAGGGGTGTTTATTGTCCCTCCGGCCAAAGCTTGAGATTCCCACTGATCTAAAAGAGAGTCCGGAATAGGCATTGGCACTTCTGGCCTGTCGGCACTTCCCGGATTCGCTGTCCCTGGAGAAAGAGGCGATGTGCACGGACTAGATGGATTGTTGAGAAAATTTAACGAACTACTGTTTATTATTTGATAATAAGCGTCTCCACAAATTCGACTATTTCCTTTTATTTCATGCGCATAAGCAGTGCCTGTAGCCATGACAGCATCGATAGTCCCACTGGGACCAGCAGAAACAACATCTCCAAAGATCCTTGTGTTATTGCTCGTAGACCTAATCACACCACTTGAATAAACATTTCCGATAACAGATGAATTGTTATGCATTTCAAGACCACCGATACCGACTTGAATAGCGAAATTAAATGAAAAACCATCTGTTACAGTAATATCTTTAACAACAGTTCTTATATGATCATTCAGATTCCCTTCAGAAAGAATTTCTTGCTCGTTGCTACCAATTGTTGAAACAGAAATTGAAGCGGTAGCACCATCCAAAGAAAGGGTGGCTGGAAAAGAAGTCGGCAAAACATTTTTTATCCTATAATACGCATCCTCGGCTCCGGCTTCAGCCACAAAATAACTTTTTTTAGAAGTTTCTAAATCACTCACAATTTTAAACTGCCTAACCATTGGAGAAGTTAGGCCAAAAGTAATCGTCACAGCAATAGCCGAAAAAATTATTGCAATAATAAGAAGTGTCTGGCCTCTTTGCATTTTTTTACGATTTAAAAATGTTTTCATATTACGGAGCATAAGTTCCCCTTATCACGACAGTGGAATAAAAATTTTTTTCTCTCAAAGAATCTCCTTGCCCGCTTTCCACAGTCATTTCAATCTTAACCGCACTTGATTGCCCAGTAGAAATTTCTCTAAAAACAAGATTCGTTATCCTAGCGGAAGAAGAGGAAAGCGGGCCTAAGAGCACATCATTTTCTTCTACCAATAAAGAAAGGTTGTCTACATAAAATTCAATAGTCATTGGATCTCCTGTGCTATTGAGTGTGTTTAGAACTAGTTTGCCTGGAGAACTTTCTAAAGTGCTCTCCACCAAATCAACGCTCAAAGCCCCACGAATATCTCTAATCATTCGTTCAAAAGAAACCTGCGCTGTTGCATCAATTGCAAAAGAAGACTGCATTATCCTATAAGATCTGGAGAGAGAAAACATTGCCATCACAACCACAGAAAGGATGAGGCCTATTAAAAACACATAGACAATTACTTCGGCCAAAGTTGCTCCACTACTGTTAACCAATATTCTTTTTTCCTTTCTAAATTTCATCTAATTGTTAAAAACATTGGTTAAATAGGTTGAGACTGATTTAGTCGTTGTGGAGTTCCCCAATGACCAAGATATAGAAACTGTAATCTTTCTTGAATCAGGATCCGAGTTCCCACCAGATTCAACTATGTCAAAATTGCTGTCGCGATTTACTGCTGAAAGCACTACCTCTCTCTGAAACAGGCCATCAACATAAATATTACTGGTTGTGGCTGTCCAAGAACTTCCTTCAAAATCTAAATAAAAAGGCACATCTAAAGCTTGGGTTTCAATATTCTCATCCCAACCGGCATCTCTAAGAATACGAACCGCTTCAAGCCCCTCCTCCGCAAGGAAAGCAGCTTGAATTCTCGCGCTATTTGCAACAGACATACTAAAGATTGTTGAGAAAAAAGCCGTTATGCCTAAAATCACAAAAAGTGATATCGCAGAAGCAATAATTGCTTCTGCAAGTGAAAAACCTTTCTCTCCCTTAAATTTTTCTTTTGTTTTTTTTAGAAAAAACATTTTTAATTATTCTATTTCTGCAAGACCTGTCTCATAAATTCTAATGGTCGTTGAAGAATTTACATCCGAAACAAGTGAAATGTTTATTGTCCCAAATTGTTCTGTCTTGCCGTTAAGTCTTTGGAAAACCAACTCTGAACCTCCGCCAGAAAGATTGATTGAAGAGACATAGACTCTGGAAGAAAGACTTGTTAAAACATTCTCTGGTTCAGACGGGTTGTAAACACTTCCTGAAAAAGAAACTAAATCGCTTCCATTAAAGTATACTCCATATTGGGAAGAGTCTTTGGAGGAAAGTGTGAGAGATCTCGCATCTTGTATCACAGAAAGAGCTTTGAGGGTTTCTTTTTCCAAAAGCTCTCTTTTGTTTAAATTTGAAAATGAATAGAAACTAATCGCTGAAAGAATAGCAATTATGGCTATAACAATAAGAATTTCCAAAACTGTAAAACCGAGAGTGGAGCATCTTTTACTTCTTTTTAACATTTTATATTTTTTCAACCAATGAATATGTCGGAGCAAGCATAGAAATTGCAAACAGACCGACCGCAGACCCTATTATTATCATCAAAATAGGTTCAATTATTGTAGAGAGATCTTTTGTCTTTTGATCTACCTCGTTTTCATAAAAAACAGCCACATTCAAAAGCATTTCCGACATTTGGCCGGTTTCCTCTCCCACACTCATCATTTCACCTACAAAAATAGGGTATAAATTTTCATTGGCAACAAATACCGCTGACATTGGATCTCCTTTTTCAACGCTCTTTTGAGCTTTATCCAAAACTTCTTTGTAAAAAACATTTTGCAAAACTTCTTGAGTAACACCCAAAGCCACCACTATATCAACACCAGAAGAAATAAGAGACGAAAGTGTGCGAGCGGTTCTGGCAGAATTTACTTGTTTCAAAAGCTCTCCTATAACAGGAATTTTTATGGTGATTCTGTTGAAGAATCTGCTTCCCGACTTACTTCTTGCAAAAGCAACAATTGCTCCGGCCACCCCCAATATTGAAGCAAAAAAGAGTAGAAAATTAGCTCTCAGAAAATCACTAATAAAAATAATGACTCTGGTCGGAAGTGGAAGTTCTACACCGAGGCCTTTAAATGTTTCCGAAAGAGTCGGCACCATATATACCATCATAAGTATGCCTATAACAATCATTAGAAAAATGATCACTGCAGGATAAAGCATTGCTCCCCTCACCTTTTTAACAATTGCGTGGGATTTTTCCATCTGCAGAGCAATTGTCTTTAGCGAATTTGGTAAATTTCCGCTCTCTTCTCCAGCTTTTACCATTGAAATAAATAGTGGAGAGAAAACTTTTTTATAAGAAGACAAGGATTCGCTTAAAGTTTTCCCCTTGCTTACACTTTCCATTAAATCTTGTAAAAGTTTTTTTAGTTTTTTATTTTTAGTTTGTTTTTCCATTACGGTCAAAGCGCGCGTCACAGCAAGCCCCGCTTCAACCATTGAGCCGAGATTTCGAGCAAAATTTATTTTCTCCTGCATCTTAACTCTGCCGAAAAGAGAATTTAATTTGCCCACTACTTTTGTTTTAACAGCGGTTTCTTCTTTTACAGAGACCACAAAATGTCCGTCTGATTTTATCTTCCTATACAAAACAAATCTATCGGGCACATTTTCTTTGCCTTCTATCATCTCCCCATTCCTCCCTATTGCTTTGTATGTAAAGACTGCCATTAGATTTCGGATGTAACGACACGCAAAACTTCTTCTACTGTTGTGATGCCTTGTACCGCCTTAAATATTCCGTCTTCCGTCATTGTAAGCATCCCTTCTTTCTTTGCCTGCTCTTCTATTTCTTCTGTCGTAGCATTTTTAATAATCATATCTTTTATCGCAGAAGAAACTTTCAAAACCTCGTGTATTCCTATTCTTGATTTGTATCCATCTTCAGATTCGGGAGAAGATTTTGGTTTATAAAATGGAATCTTATCCCAACCAGCATTTTTTTCTACAATTTTTTCTTCTCGGAGAAAAGCCATCACCCTTTCCAAATCAACCACCTTCTCCATAGATGCAATTTCCTCTTTTGAAAGAAAGTATTTTTCTTTCGTATCGTGAAGCCTCCTAATAAGTCTTTGCGCAACAATAACAGAAAGAGTTGATGCCAGAAGAAACGGCTCTATTTTCATATCAACAAGTCTAGCCACTGTCCCTGCGGCCGAGTTTGTGTGAAGAGATGAAAGAACAAGGTGTCCAGTGAGCGCAGCGTTCACAGCCAAAGACGCAGTCTCTGTGTCTCTAATTTCCCCAACCATTATTATGTCTGGGTCTTGTCGCACAAGAGTTCTCAATCCCGAAGCAAAAGTAAAACCTATTTCCGGCTTTACCTGTGTTTGATTGATTCTTTTCATTTGATACTCAATCGGATCTTCAATAGTAGAAATATTTACATCTGGAATATTTACCATATCCAAAATCGTATAAAGAGTCGTGGTTTTTCCTGATCCAGTCGGACCTGTAGTCAAAATCATCCCAGAAGCCAGTTTTGTTGCCCTATGAAGTTTCTCCAAACCATCTCCATGGAAACCCAGCGCTTCCAAAGTGAAGCCGGAAGCCCCCTCTCTCAAAAGACGCATAACAGTTTTTTCTCCGTAATACACGGGAAGAGTGGAAACACGAAAAGAGACTTTTTCTTTATTCATATCAATCTTAAACCTTCCGTCTTGTGGCATTCTTTTTTCATCCAGTTTCATATTTGAAAGAACTTTTATTCTAGCGGTAATACCGCTTGCAACATTTTTTGGCAAAACCATAGCATCGTGGAGGATTCCGTCTATGCGATAACGAATCAAGACCTGGTTTTCTTGTGGTTCTATGTGAATGTCAGAAGCGTCTTGAATAATCGCATGCTTGAGCAGTGTATCCACGATTCTAACAACAGGAATATCTTCTGCGAGTTTTTTGAGATCGCTCTCGCTTATCTCTTCGTCTCCGGTCTTTTCTGAAATCGCTTTTAGCGAGTCAGATTCTTTTTGTATTATGTCTCCAAACTCCGCCTTCAAACTCTTCTGATAGCTCAAAAGAGCGCTTTTCATTGACTCTCCATCGGTGAGTCTCGGAAGAATTTTTAACTTTGTCTTTTTACGAACAAAATCAATTGCTGCAAGATCGTCTGTATCGAGCATTGCCACCTCCAACGAATCTTCGTTTTTTCTGAAAGCAACAATATTGTGATTTCTGGCTATCGGCTCTGGAATAAGAGAGAGGACATCAAAATCTATTCTCTGATTTTTCAAATCAACAAAAGGAATGCCTAGTATATAGGCCTGCATCTTGCGCAAGTCATCTTCTGTCAGATTGCCTTTATTTACAAGAATTTTCCCCACGCTTATACCGGTTTTTTTGGCGTCTTTTTCAGCAGAAGAAAAGTCATTTCGGCTGACAAGTCCGGAATCAATGATAAATTCTTTTAGTTGTTTCTCGTCTATTATCACGAAAATTTCTTTTTAAATTTTAACACAAAACAAAACACTCTTTCGACAAAAGAAAGAGTGTTTTGTTGATTTTTAAAATCCTAAAAAACTAGAACTCCTCAAATATCGGATTAACCTGAACTTGAACTTGAGTCTGTCCTGTAACACCGGCTGGGCAGGAAGCTGTTCCACCAGAAACTGTGTCGGTAACAACTACATTAGCAGTTTTTGTTCCTGTCGTGCTATAAGTTTTTTGGAAGGAAGCGGTGGTCGGAACTGGAGCAGAAATATCTGTGCCTGACCATGCATAAGTGAATGATCCGGAACCCCCTATAACATTGACACTCCATGTAACTGGCTTGCCTACCTGAACAGGAGATGGAGATACTGAGCATGATGCTGAAATAGAGCTTGGATTATTTACAATTAGGTTAAAGTTGGTTGTTTTATTCCCTGGAGTTCCAGTTATCGTAATTGGATATGTTCCAATTGCTGTTGTTGAAGGAACAGTGAATGTGACAGTACTTTGGCAGGTCGGGGAACATGTTCTGTTGGAATATGACACAGAAACCCCTGCAGGCATTCCTGTGGCAGTAATATCCACACTTTGCGTTGAACCACTGGTAAGAGTCTTGGTTATAGTCGCTTGACCAGAAGCATTCCCTGCCGTCTTTGTAACAGACACGCTTCCAGAATTTGACAGAGAATAGTCAAATGACGGAGCGGGGGCGCTTACTATAACATTCCTCCAAGAACTGCAATTATTGGATTCATCTGATTCAGTAATAGTTCCAGCGCCAGAAGAATTCTGATCAGCGCAAACTTGAACAGAATATGTTGAGCTGGGTGTTGTAAATGTGTAAGCGGAAGAAGAGACTGGTCCACTCGCCCCAGCGTTTAGAGCCGCCCTTGAATTTACGGATATTGTTGAGACGGTGCCTCCTCCATTTAACTGCGTTGCTAATTGAAAACGATTATTAAAACTTGAACCGGTAGAAGCACTTCCCCCATTTGTAATGGTTGAAGTAAATGTCACAGGAGTACCAGTTTCAGCCGTAGTCGGAGTGATATTGCCCGCAGTCAAATCTGGCCCTGGAGCAGAAATTGTAAAGCTTACACTGTCTGTCCCTGCTGTGGTACTTGGTCCATTATCACAACTTATTCCGAAACTCGCATTGCTAGAAAGTTGCCCCAGTCCAGAAAGAGTCCCTGACGGTCCATAAGTTCCAACCCACCATCCGCCAGTAGCCAAACATCTGGTGGCGTTAGTGCTATTCCAAGACAAATCTACAGTACTACCAGACGGTATACTTACCGGCCCCTGAACAAAAGTGGGATCCCCTGTCTTCTTCCCAGTAATATCAGCTGTTGGAGGTGAAACACCGACTGTGACTGTTTTACTGTCAGAAGCGGTGCCTCCATAAATACTTGTGCAAAGCAAAGTAAATTGTGTTGTTGCAGTAAGATTGGTTATAGTTTGACCAGGAGAAAAATTGTTTAGGGCCTTTGATCCCGTCCACTGACTGTTTGATGGGCTGGCTGAAGCAGAACAACTGCTTGAATTGTCAGACGACCAAGTAAGCGTCGTGCTACCACCACTTGAGACAGATGCTGGTGTCGCTGTTAGAGAAACCGTTGGATCACAAGAAGGGACAACTGCTCCCGCAGAGCTCGAATAATCTGAGGAGCCGGCAGAGTTGTTTGCTTTCACTTTGTAAAAATATGTTCCACCCACTGTAAGACCACTATCATTATAAGAAGTGTCCGTGACCGTTGCTATGTCAACATAAGTACCATTCATTGAAGTGCTCCTAGCGACAGTGTAATTTTCAGCTCCAACAGATGAGCTCCAAGAAACAGTAAGAGTGCCGGTTCCACAAGCACCGAGGGTGATTGGATTCATTGTCGGAGTAGGAGGAGGAGTAGAGGCTGGCTGGCAAGCGGGGTAGCTTGGTGGACTCACAAGAACTATATTTGATTTTCTCCAAGGAATTTCTTGAGTAATATCAAGACGATAAGGTATTACAGAAACGCTGTCTGGTAAAATTCCATTAAAGTGCTGAGTAAATGAGTAGTATGAGTTCGGTCCCGGACCAGCGGGAATTATATTCCAAGTGGCACCAGATGAACTAGGTGTGTGCAACTCATCTAAATTCAATTTCCAACCACTAATAAACCAACCGCTTGGACAACCTCCAGGAGATCCGGTTCCCCACATGGTGTCGCAAGCATTTGGTGTATAAGACGGGTCCCAATCAACTAAAGCAAGACACTGATTTGCATGACCTTGTGGGAAAGGAAATGTCACTCTAATAACAGGAGGTGGGTAATCGTTGTAAACAACAATCTGATCTCCAACACTACCGCCAGTTGAAGTGCCGCAACTTATTGCATAAATTGTTCCTGGTATTTTTGGGTAGAAAGAATTAGAAGACGCTAATGGTCCGACAGTTCCGCCAGTGGTTACACCCTGAGGGGTGCCTGAACTAAAAGTAGATATACTAAGGTTGCATGTAGTCACATTGTTTGAAGACCATGTGTACCAAAAGTTTTGGCCTGGATTCAAATTATAAACTGGGCCATCAGACCAGGTGGAGCCATTGTTTCCAACCTTTAAATCTACACTGCTACCTCCCGGAGATGCTGTGTAATTTATACTAAACTGTTTTGTGTTCCCTGGGAACAAAATCATAGATGAACCGGAACCATCTGTATTTGAAACTGAAGCTGTATAACCAGGAATAGAGGCTGGGGTTATTGTGTATGAAGTCCCGACAAATGAAGGACTAACTATGTTACTATCAGAAGTCCCTGAGCCGTTTATAGAACCTGGGCTAATCGTCCAAGACGAAGAAATATTTGATGTTACATTTATAGTAGCATCGCAAGTAGTTTCCATGTCTGGCTGAAGAGCATTGCCAAATATAAATTCAACAGCGGACGGTGACGACCCATTACCTAAATAATAGATTTCGTAGTAATAACTACCGTTTGGGAGATTATAATCTGAAAAAGTAGTACCTTTCCCTTGATATTGCCCAATAGAGGTAAAACCACCAAAACCCGTAGTGCTGTCAGACCTATATACCTCAAACCACGCCTGTCCTCCATTTTGGTTAATTGGATGGCTTGGACCAAATATAGACTGAACCTGAGCGTCATTTAGATTCAAATCCCAACTGTCACAAGTTTGACGGGTAAAAAATATTTCTTCCCCTGTTTGTGCTGAAGACTCCAAAGGAAAAATGGAAGCCAAAATTAGTGGTAAAATTATAAGAAAAATAGAATGTGTTTTTCGTTTCATGTTTTTTAACTTATCTTTTTATATAACTAATCTGAACAAAAGTTCTGCCATTTGTTGTAGAAATCTTTACAGATAAATCATCTCCATCGCGAATTGCGTAGATATCTTTGCCCCCCAGCAAATCCTCTGAACTTTCAACAACATAGTTTCCGCTCGCAACAAACAGTTCATACTTAGAGAAAACTTCACTAACAGATTCGTTGGACCAATAAGATACGGCATATTGTGTTATCCCTCTTTCTTTATATTCAGCAAAATAACTTTCCTCAATTTCACTTGTGTCTACTGGAATATCCTCTGGAAAACCAGCTGGCAGTTTATCATTTCCTTCTAGAGAATTAGGATCTTCTGTCCAATTCACAACCACATCTTTTTGACCCGATTCAAATACGGGTAAATTCATAATTAAATATGAAATCAAGACTAGTGCTATGGCCACGACTATAAGAACGACGATATTTCTTTTTTTATCTATTGACAATTGATTGCTTTGTGTGTTTTCTGGAGGCATTTTGATTTTTAAATAAATAATAAAAAACGCTTATTTGGCTAAATTATAGCATTTTAAGTATTTTTACCTTTTCGAATGTTTAAATACTGTGGATAACACTGATTTTTATGTTTGCCCTCAAGAAATTAAAAGCGGATAATTCATACAGAATCCCTGTCAAGGGTAAAGCTCCTTGACAACAACCTTTCGTTTTATCCCCAAGGAGGGAAAATGCCTCGTCTTAGCAATTTTTCCGCTTGGGCGATGGCGCTTGTCTTCGCCCTCTCTATTTCCTGCGGTGGAGGCGGTTCAGTTGATCCGACTCCTCCACCATCACCACCCGGCCCGCCTCCTCCGCCTCCTCCTCCGCCTCCTCCAGCGCCAGCAATTTTTGGGACATTTGAGGTTTATGGTGTAGGAGCGCAGGAAAAAATCGCCAATACCCGTGTTTATATTCACGGCAGTGGTGGCATTGATTCCGCGAATGTTGGACCGGACGGAAAGTGGCGCATAGAGCCTTTCCGTTCAACCGAAGATCCTTCGGTAAGAATGGTGGCAATGGAGAAAAGCCCTCAAAGTGAGTGGCATTTTTTCAGGTTTGAAGAAATCATTCCCCGCGAAGATTTCTCCAAGAACCTCCATTACACGAGAGTGCCCAGAATTTGGGTTCACTTGGCAGGTAAATTCACCCTCTCACAGCAAACATGGAGCCTTGAAGAAGACGCCGGCACTATTATAACTGGTGCCTCAAGCTCTTTCTTCAATGCCTCACAAGCTTCTGACAACTCCGGTTCATGCTGGAGCTCGATCCTAGTTTCCTGGCCAAAGACCAAAAGGCCCGTGCCGGTTGCATTTGACCCACAAAGTGTAATCGTTTCACTTGAGGACTCTCTGCGTTACTGGCAAAACACCACAAAACTGGAAAGTGAATTAGGTCTCGGCTCACTTTGGCGTCCAGCCAATTTCTCCGAGTTAGGGTACAACAACATCAACAATAACCCTGACTGGAACGGTATTCTTATCAGAGGAGAAACTCCTTTCCTTAACGCCACCATTTCGCTTGCTCTCGGAAAGCCACGTGACGCGCAGAAAGCGCTGATCAATTTCCGAGGAACAACAGAATCAATCGCCCATATGGGTAACCGTTGGGCAGGACCTCACGAAACCCTCCATTCTTTGGGTTTGACTGGCCATGTAAACTGGCAAAGTTTAATGTACCCAGGCTTGGTTAACCCTCAGGACCCGGTTTCATATGATCTGGACAAAAGAATTGTCACAATGGTCCAGATTTATTACGCTGATGCAGACAAAGCGCGAGAAACTGGGGCCAAATCTGGTATCCCAGGTCACCATCAAGGAGAACGCTTTACGCTTCTCGGAATCCCGGCAATTAGGGTGTGCCCTTGGGTGCAGTAGAGACAAAACTAAAGGAGTGTTGTCGCACAAAGCGCACAATCCCCCGTTCCAGCTTACCGGAACGGGGGATTTCCTTTCCTGTTTTACATAGGGTAGTCCTATGTAAATTCTTAATACAAAGCTGGACCTTGTACTACAAAATTCACTTTCGTCTGCCCTAGGCAACCAACAGTTGACACGGGCCAGCAATTTGCTATAATGAGGTTCGTATGAAAGTTCGCCCGAAAGGCGGGCTCGTTTTTTTACCCGCACACCATTTGTAATAAAATGTTTTACACATATATTTTACAAAGCAAGCTGGATAAAAAATTTTATATAGGTTCAACAAAAGATTTACGAAAACGCTTGCGTGAGCATAATAGTGGATTAGTAAAATCAACAAAATCTCGTAAACCTTTTGAACTCATATACTACGAAGCGTACAAAGCGGAAAATTCTGCTAGAAATAGAGAGAAATCGCTCAAACTTCGAGGACGAGCCAGAGTTCAGTTATTAAAAAGAATCGCAGACTGTTTGTAGAGGCGCAAATGGTGTGCGGGTTAAAATAATAAAAATATGTTATTCGATTTAAAAGTTATAAATTCTGTTCTCGACCAACTTCAGGAAGAGCGCGGAATACCAAAAGAAAAAATAATAGAAGCCATTGAAATGGCTCTCTCAACCGCCTACAACAAAGAGTATGGCAAGCGTGGAAGAATTGTCAGAGCAAAATTTGATCTAGACACAGGAAAGACAGAGTTCTTTCAGGTGAAAATTGTGGTGGACGAATCGCGAGTCATTCTTGAAAAAGAAGATGTTGAAGAAGAAACATTAGAAGAAGGAGATGAAAAAATTATTTTCAACCCAGAAAGACACATTCTCTTGGAAGACGCTAAAAAAATTAAAAGAGATGCTCAAGTAGATGAAGAAATAATTTTCCCACTGGAACCAAAAAGCGATTTTGGAAGAATTGCTTCTCAAACAGCGAAGCAGGTAATAATGCAAAAAATAAGAGAAGCTGAAAAAGTTTCTGTTCTCGGTGAATACGGAGAAAAAGAAGGAGACATTGTCACCGGCACAGTGCAGAGAATAGAGAGAGGAAATATTTTCGTAGATATGGGAAGAGCAACAGGCATACTTCCTTATGAAGAGCAGATCCCTGGAGAAAGATACTCTCAAGGAGAACGCGTGCGAGCATATCTTTATAGAGTAGAAGAAAGCCCTCGCGGAATATTTTTGAGACTTTCTAGATCTCATCCAAAATTCTTGGAAAAACTTTTTGAACAAGAGTCTCCAGAAATTGCAAATGGAGTCGTTGAAATAAAATCAGTTGCCAGAGAAGCGGGATTTCGATCAAAAATAGCAGCCCATTCAAAAGACGAACACATTGACCCTGTGGGTTCAATGGTGGGTCAACGAGGCGTGAGAGTTTCAACTGTAATGAGTGAACTTGGTGGAGAAAAAATAGACATCATAGAGTGGTCTCCGGATCCAAAAAGGTTTATAGAAGACGCTCTTTCTCCAGCAAAAGTTCTTTCAGTAAAGATAGATGAAGAAAAACAAGAAGCGGTCGTGGAAGTTTCAGAAGATCAGCAATCTTTGGCAATCGGAAAAGGCGGGCAAAATGTCAGACTTGCGGCAAAGCTCACGGGATGGAAAATAGATATCCAGTCGGTAAAAGGCGAGGAGCTTGCTCAAGCAGAACCGGAAACAAAAGAAAGTGTTGATGTTTCTGAAGCGCCCAGACAAGACAAAGAGGTTGAAGAAACTTCTGTGGAAGAAAAAGAATAATTAAAAGTTTATTAATTTATAGAAAATGGAATCAACAATATTATTTTGGACAACAATTTCAGGAATTATCACTTTAATTTATAGCGCAATACTCGCATTTCAGATTTTGTCTTTACCAGACGGCAATCAGAAAATGACCGAGATAGCTAATGCAATAAAAACCGGAGCAAATGCATATCTCTGGAGACAATATAAAGTTGTTGCTCTAGTCGCGGTAGCACTTTTCTTTTTTCTTGGCGCACTCCTTTCTTGGATTGTTGCTTTAGGATTTATAATCGGAGCTTTTGTATCAGGACTATCTGGATATATAGGAATGGCCGTTGCAGTGAGAGCAAATGTGCGCACAGCAGAATCTGCCAGAGAAGGAATACCCAAAGCCCTCAACACGGCTTTTAAAGCAGGCTCCGTAACAGGCCTCACTGTGGCGGCGCTCGCCCTTCTTTCTGTTGCAGTATTTTATTGGATTACTGGTTCTATTTCAGCTCTTGTTGGTCTGGCATTTGGAGCATCTTTAATTTCAGTTTTTGCAAGACTTGGAGGAGGAATATTTACAAAAGGAGCTGATGTTGGTGCAGACTTAGTAGGAAAAGTTGAAGCTGGAATTCCAGAAGATGACTACAGAAACCCTGCGGTTATTGCAGACAATGTTGGAGACAATGTTGGAGACACCGCTGGCATGGCAGCTGATCTTTTTGAAACATATGTCGTTTCGGCTGTTGCAGTAATGCTCTTAGGACACCTTATTTTCCCAGACTTCTTGGGAGCAATTCTTTATCCCCTCGCGCTCGGAGCGGTTGCTCTTGTTGCAAGTGCAGTTTCAGTTCTATTTGTAAGAGGAGGAACTGAAAAAACAATTATGAGAGTTCTTTACAGAGCTCTTGGTGTTTCTGTGGCAATTTCTGTTTTAGCATTTTACCCAATAACAAAGTGGTTACTATCTGGAAATGGAGCTTTTGAAATTCTAAATCTTTTCTATTGTTCTCTTCTTGGTATAGCTGTGACAGTTGGAATGTTTGTCATCACCGACTATTACACAAGCAAAGAGTACGAACCGGTAAAATCAATCGCCAAAGCCTCTACAACAGGACACGGAACAAACATTATTACGGGGCTTGCTGTTTCTATGCATTCAACAGCTTTGCCTGTCATTTTGATTACTGCTGGAATTTTAGCAGCATTCAATTTTGCGGGTCTTTACGGAGTGGCAATCGCTGTAATGGCAATGCTTTCTCTAACAGGAGTGGTGGTTGCAATTGATGCGTTCGGACCAATTACAGACAATGCTGGAGGTATCGCAGAAATGGCCGAAATGCCAGAGTCTGTCAGAAATGTTACCGATCCATTGGACGCTGTTGGAAATACTACAAAAGCCGTAACTAAAGGATATGCAATCGCTTCTGCTGGTCTCGCGGCGATAGTTTTGTTTGCTTCTTACACACAAGAACTTGCTCAAATAGGAATTACTGGACTTTCTTTTGACCTAAGCGACCCAAAAGTTCTTGCCGGTCTTCTTATTGGAGGTCTTCTTCCCTACATCTTTGCAGCTCTTGCAATGAGTGCAGTTGGAGAAGCAGGACACGCAGTAGTAGAAGAAGTTAGAAGACAATTTAAAGAAATCCCTGGAATAATGGAAAGGACTGCCAAACCTGATTATGGAAAAGCGGTAGATATTGTTACTGCAGTTGCACAAAAACTGATGGTAGTTCCTGCACTTTTGCCAGTAGCCGTACCTCTTCTTGTTTGGTGGCTATTAGGACTTGAAGCTCTCGGAGGGCTTCTTGTTGGAGTCATTGTTACAGGGCTTTTCGTAGCAATATCAATGACATCTGGCGGTGCAGCTTGGGACAATGCCAAAAAATACATTGAGGATGGAAATCATGGAGGAAAGGGAGGCAATGCTCACAGGGCGGCGGTTACAGGGGACACGGTTGGAGACCCTTACAAGGACACTGCTGGTCCAGCAATTAACCCGATGATTAAGGTGGTAAATATTGTTGCTCTACTGATAGTAAGTTTTCTTAAATAGATAAAAACCAAAAACCCCGTCCTTCAACAAGCTCAGGACGGGGTTTTTGGTTATGCTAAAATGTAAGACAGGTTATTTTTAGTCGTCTGAAGATAGGTAATTAAAAATTAAACTTAATAATATGAGTAGAAAAACTTTTTTTACACTTTCAGTTTTGACAGCGCTTATTTTTGGCGCCAGCACTTCATTTGCTCAGACCGGCAGACCAGAAGTGGTTCCCGCCAGAGCAGAAACTGAAAATCGCACCGAAGAAAGAGAGGAAAGAAGAGAAGAAATTAGGACCCAAACCGAAGAAAAAGTGGCGGAAATCGAAGCAAGAAAGAAAGCAAATCTTGAAAAAGCTTGGAGTAATTATGCAAATGCAATGCTTCGAAGGTTCAACTTTGCTATATCTTGGCTTGAAACAATGGAAGAAAGGATTAACTCAAGAATTGCAAAACTAAAAGAGGGTGGGGTTGATACAACAGAAGCAGAAGCGTTTATGGCTTCAGCCGATGAAGCTATAGAATCAGCAAAAGAAGCCGCGACATCACTAGAAGATGCAATTTCCTCAGCTCTAGAAAGCGAGAACCCTGCGGTAGAAATTAGAAATGCCAGACCGTTGGTTGAAGAAGCTCGTCTTGCAATAAGAACGGCTCATTCTGAAATGGTGAAAGCGATTACAAGCTTGAAGCCAGGATTAAACAGAGGCGATGATTCCGGTGACAAAGAAGAGAGCGAGAATGAAAATGAAGAAGATTCTGAATAATTTAAACTTATAAATAACAAAATAAAAAATGAACGAAGAACAAATGCAAAATCCTCAAATGACAACTCCTGTTGGTGGTCAACAAAGTCCCAAATCAATAGGACCTGCCATTGGAATAGTGATAATAATTCTTGTCATCATTTTGGGCGCAATGTATTTTTGGGGTCAAACAATAGACAGAAGAGAAGCAATGTTGAATCAGCAAATGGAGACCTTGGAACAAGAAGAGGGTCTACCTGAACAAAGCTCTTCTGATGATTTGGGGTCAATAGAAGCAGACCTCAATATGGCAAACTTTGAAGATCTCGGAGATGAATTTGATTCTGTGGAAGCTGGCGCTAGCGCTCAATAAGTTTTTAGAATAAATACAGCAAACCCCGACCAAGGTAAACCTTGGTCGGGGTTTGCGTTAGTTTGGCCTTTTATATAAACTAAGCGCCTATGTCAAAAAACTACGAAAAAGTGGAGGTAAAAAAACTCCCGAGATCAATTGTTGAAATTGAAGCGTCTATTTCTCCAGAAACAATTGAACCTCTTTTTAAAGAAGCTCTTCGCGATATCGCTAAAACGCTTGATATTCCAGGTTTCAGAAAGGGAAAAGTCCCAGAAAATATCGCTCTTGATAGAGTGGGCGAAATGAATGTTTTAATGGAGGCTTCTGAGCGAGGAATTGAAAAAGCTCTTCCAGAAATAATAGAGAGTAAAAAACTTAGAGTTGTCGGCAGGCCTGAAATCTCAATTAAGAAAATGGCCCCAAAAAACCCTCTGGAATTTTCTGTAAAAATCTCAGTATTTCCAGAAATAGCTCTGGCTGACTATAAAAAAATATCCAAAGAAATCGCTTCAGCTCCAAAAGAAAAAATTGAAGCCAGTGAAAAAGAAGTTGAGGATGTTATAAATGAAATCCGACAACGAAGCGCTCACGCCAAACTCCACAAAGAAGGAACGCCTCATACAGAAGAAAAAATAAAAGATGAGGATTTGCCAGAACTAAACGATGAATTTGTAAAAACTCTCGGAGATTTTTCAGGAGTGGAAGATTTCAAAACAAAAATAAAAGAAAATATTATAAAAGAAAAAGAGCAGAAATCGGCAGAGAAAAAGAGGGCTGATATTTTTGAAAAACTCATCTCCGAATCAAAAATGGAGCTTCCTGAAACTCTGGTTGAAAATGAAATAGACAGAATGCTTATGCAATTTAAATCAGAAATTTCTTCTGCCGGAATATCTTACGACGACTACTTGAAACATATAAATAAAAAAGAGGAGGATATTAGGAATGAGTGGAGAAAAGACGCAGAAAAAAGAGCTTCTATACAGCTAATCTTGAGTGAAATTGCCGAGAAAGAAAAACTTATACCTGATTCAGAAACAATAAGAAAAGAAACCGAGAAACTTTTGATCCTTCACAAAGACGCAGACCCTATTCGCGCCAGAGCTTATGTGTCTATGATGCTTGAAAACGAAAAAGTAATCCGCTTTCTTGAGGAACAAAAATAATACCTCCTTCACCAAAACTATTCTTGAATTCTCAAGAATACCAGAATGCTTTGGTGTTGGTGTAATTTAAAGTAAAATTAAAGAAAGAGACGCAACCACAGCTGTTTCTGTTTTTAAGACTCCCTTGCCTAGTGAATAAATTGGCACTTTATTTTTCTTAAAAAGAAAAATTTCTCTTTCCGTCCAGCCACCTTCTGGGCCAATAAAAACTCCGAGGGTAGATTTGTTGTGCACCGCTTCAGGGACAAATTTTTGGCCCTTTGGATCAAAACAAATTTTTGAAATTTCTCTAGACAGTGCGTCTTCCAAAGAAGAAATATTTTCCAAGCTTGGAATATTTGATCGTCCGGATTGCTCAGACGCTTCTTTTAAAATTTTTAAAGATCGTTCTTCGTTTATTTCCTTTTTCTCACTTCTGTCCGTCAAAAGCGGAATGAAATGAGAAACACCGAGCTCTGTTCCCTTTTCCAAAACCCATTCAAATTTATCTTTCTTTACTATGGAACAAAAAAGATAAATTTCTTTTTCCGGGATGTTTTTCCCCATTCTCTTTGAGGCAATTGAAAATGTTGTCTCCCCTCTTCCAAAAGAAGAAACCATTGCCAAATATTCATATCCGCTATTATCAAGAAGAATAACCTGTCCACCAACAGTGAAACGAAAGACATTGCGAAGCTGGTGGTATAGATCCGCGTCACGAATAACAACCTCGTCAGAATCTAATAGGTTTTGGCTAACGAAAAAACGATGTAGGCGCATGAGATTAGTGGTTAGTAATCAGTATTTAGTAAACAGCTTTCGGTAAACAGTAGTTAGTAGCTTAATATTTCACCACAGGTTTTGCAATTTCATCCGAAGTTTATACATACTTATCATTATATTCCTGTCTTGAAAACAAGATAAAATGATGTATTATGGGCTCCTACTAACCACTGTTTACTAATTACTTTTTACTTAACCATGTTGATTCCAACCGTTATAGAAAAATCCCAGTTCGGAGAAAGGGCGTATGACATATACTCTCGTCTTTTGCGTGAAAGAATAGTTTTTTTAGGCGGGCCAATAGACGAAAATGTTGCGAACATAATAATAGCTCAGCTCCTATTTTTGGAGTCCGAAGATTCAAAAAAAGACATCCATCTCTACATAAATTCACCCGGAGGAATGATTACCGCGGGACTAGCCATACTAGACACAATGAACCATGTTAAGCCAAACATTTCTACGATTTGTGTTGGAATGGCAGCCTCAATGGGTGCCGTTATTTTGGCAGCTGGAGAAAAAGGAAAAAGATTTGTTTTGCCAAACTCAGAAGTTATGATCCATCAGCCTCACGGTGGCACAGAGGGACAAGCGACCGACATAGAAATTGCTGCCAAAAGAATAATCAAAAACAAGGAAAGCATTAACCAAATCCTCGCCAAAGCCACCGGACAATCTTTGTCAAAAATAGAAAAAGATGTAGATAGAGACTTCTTTATGTCGGCAGAAGAAACAGTGAAGTACGGAATAGCAGATAAGATTTTGAAACCAAAAAATTAAGAAAAAATCCCCCGCTCTGGCGAGCCAGAGCGGGGGATTTTTATAGATTTTAGGCTTATTTCCTGACAGCTAAAAGCTAAATCCTAAAAACTATCTTGGTCTAGACATAATCAAAAAACTTTTATATAGTTGAAGCGTTATCCTTTTAATTTTTATAGCTTCCTTTTCTATAGACTTCCGCATGTCCGCACTCTGACAGACAGAAAAACCAAAATCTAAATCAAAAATTCAAAATTTGTTAAGACCAAAACGGGAGTTTGTTGAATAAAAGCGAAGTTATTTCGCAAATATGTCATTAAAAATAGCGTTGCTCATGGTAACGCTTGCCGCATCCGCAGGTATAGCATTCGGATACTTTCTGCGCTGGATAATTTCATTGGGCAAAAAAGGTTCAATGGAACTAGACATCAAGCAAATGATGCTTGAAGCAAAAGAAGAAGCCACCAGAATCGTTACAGAGGCTGAAAATAAATCAGAAGAAATACTCAAAGAAGCGCGAGCCGAAATCAAAGAGCGTGAAGATAAAATACAAAAAACAGAAGAGCGTCTTATAAAAAAAGAAGATTTTCTAGACAAGAGACAGCTTGATTTGGACAAAGAAGAAGATTCTCTTAAACAAAAAATCACAGAAGTAAAAGCTATAAAAGAAAGAGCTGATTCTTTGATTTTGGAAAGAGAAAAAGAGCTTGAAAAAATAGCCGGTCTTTCAAAAGAAGAGGCATCAAAAGAGCTTATGAGAGTTATAGAAAAACAATCGGAGGAAGACATCCTTTCCAAAATGCAAAAACTGGAAATGTTGGGGGAAGAAAAAATTGAAGAAAAAGCAAAAAGTATTTTGGCTACCACGATTCAGCGTCTAGCAAGTGCCGTGCCTTCGGAGATAATGACCACAAATGTGCCGATTCCAACGGATGAGGTGAAGGGAAAAATAATAGGAAAAGAAGGGAGAAATATAAAAGCATTTGAGAGAGCGACGGGAGTTGAAGTTATTGTAGACGACACCCCCGGTTCCATTACCCTTTCCTCTTTTGATCCAGTGAGAAGACAGGTGGCAAAAGTGGCCCTTGAAAGCTTGATTTTGGATGGAAGAATTCAGCCAGCAAAAATAGAGGAAGCGGTAGAAAAAGCCAGACAAGAAACAAACAAAATAATAAAAGAAAAGGGCGAACAAGCAGTATATGAATGCGGGGTTTACAATCTTGATCCGAGAATTGTTGCGATATTGGGAAGACTTCACTTCAGGACCAGCTACGGACAAAATGTTCTGCAACACTCCGTGGAAATGGCTCATATTGCCAGAATGCTCGCCGAAGAGCTAGGTGCGAATGTCGCAATAGCTAAAGCAGGAGCCCTCCTTCACGACATTGGAAAGGCTGTTGACCATGAAGTAGTCGGCACACATGTAGAAATAGGAAGAAGAATTCTCCAAAAATTCGGAGCGGACGAGGCCATAGTCAAAGCAATGCAAGCACATCATGGAGAATATCCGTATGAAACGATAGAATCCATAATAGTTCAAACAGCAGACGCAATTTCAGGCGGAAGACCTGGAGCAAGGAGAGATACCGTAGAAAATTACCTAAAAAGACTCAAAGAGCTTGAAGCAATAGCTAATGATTTTCCTGGTGTAGAAAAATCCTTTGCCCTTCAGGCAGGAAGAGAGGTTAGAATCTTTGTCACTCCAGACCAAATTTCTGATTTAGATGCCAAAAAGCTCGCCAGAGACATAGCAAATCGCATAGAACAAGAGCTCAAATACCCAGGAGAAATAAAAGTTAATGTTATAAGAGAAACTAGAGTGGTAGAATTTGCTAGATAATACAAATTGTTGCAAAATGTTTCGTCCTTTTGGGTGTTTGGGAGCCGTATTGCTTAAAAAATGGCTTATTATATAATTGTATTCGTGCCTTTGAACTAGTTGAAACGGGGGTTTCGCTAGCATTCAGAATCGGGTCGAAGTTTTTATCAATCAAAAAGTTGTTATAAACTTTTAAAACCTATGAATAAGCAAGCAATTGTAGAAGCGGTTCACGCAAAGATTGGCGGAACAAAAGTTCAGGCCGAACAAGCGGTTGAAACTGTTATCGATTCTATTGTCAGCACCTTGAAAAAAGGTGGTGAAGTATCTGTTGCAGGCCTTGGTATTTTTTCCACAAAGACCAGAGCTGCTAGGCAGGCAAGAAACCCAAGAACCGGCGAAACAATCCAGGTTCCATCTATGCGCGTTCCAAAGTTTCGTGCAGCAAAAGCTTTGAAAGACGCCGTAAAATAATAGAGATTAAAGCTTTTAAAATAGCTTTTACAAAACCACCAACGCTCACGAGCGCTGGTGGTTTTGTCTTGTGCGGCTAGGGAGAATCGAACTCCCGTCTCGTCCTTGGCAAGGACGCATTCTACCACTAAACCATAGCCGCGCATCAGAAATGCTAACAAAATAAGGGCTTTATTGCAAAATATCTCCCCTCTTTTTAGCAA
Source organism: uncultured Candidatus Saccharibacteria bacterium (assembly GCA_964509605.1). Taxonomy (GTDB): domain Bacteria; phylum Patescibacteriota; class Minisyncoccia; order Phycocordibacterales; family Zambryskibacteraceae; genus CAZDXF01. Next base: position 646 of record CAZDXF010000002.1, on the reverse strand, counting down.
TAGCCGTTGCTGTTTCAAAATTATCTTCTGGTAAAATTTTTGACCATCTTTCAAAACTGCATTTTTGACACTTATTTTTTATTCTAAAATCTCCACCTTTCTCCCCCGTTTCAATTGGCTCCATCATTCCTCCGCAAACCTCTGCCCTATCTCCCGGATCAATATCTACATGTTTACTCCATAGACAATTTCTACAATGATCAGTAAACCCATTGCCAATATTTTCTTGACCACATTTCTCGCATATAAAATCTTCTTTGGTTTTCTTAAACATTTTTCGGGCTGCCGGGAATTGGCCACAGGTTTCGGCTCGCCGTCGCTCGCCTCCCCCGCGACCCCGCCTCGCGGTTTCGATTACTATCGGAACATCGCTCTGGCTTTCAATTCCGGACATAAGTGAATAAATTCACTTATTCATCCTGTCGGGCTGCCGGGAATTGAACCCGGGCCTTACCCACCCCATGGGCAAATACTGCCGTTATACTACAGCCCGCCTAAACCTGAAATCATCAACTTTCTACATTCGGGGCGCCGGGAACCTCTCCTTACAGGAGCAGTGCAGGTTCCCCATTCCGCTCGCTCAAGCTTCGCGGAATATGGGAGAACCTTTTCGATTCCCAGACGAAAGCAAATAAATTTGCTTTCT
>CAZDXF010000001.1:197686-204056 GCA_964509605.1 uncultured Candidatus Saccharibacteria bacterium | reverse complement strand
CTCAGTTGGTAGAGCATTCGCCTGAAGAGCGAAGGGTCGGCGGTTCGAGCCCGCCCTCCAGCACAACATAATTAGCAAATTTTTCACGGGGTAAACCTGAAGATTTGCTCTGTAGGAAGCTGATGCTTTCTTACGGGGGCGAAGGGTGAGAAGCGAATACTTGAAGCTTCGCAAGGTCGGAGCCCCACTCTGGTGGGGTGAGAGGGGCTCGCGGAAATTTTCAGCAGAAAATTATCCGTGAGGGCGGTTCGAGCCCGCCCTCCAGCACAAAAACAAAAAACTCTCCTTTTGGGAGAGTTTTTTGTTTTTCTATGTTCCTTTAACTTTCAGTCGAGTTTCTTTATTTTTGTCTAATTTTGGAAGTTTTAATATTAATAGGCCATACTTTTCTATCGCTTCAGCTTCTTCTATATCAATTTCCTTTGGAAGCATAATTGTTCTTGAAAAAGTTCCCCAGTAGAGCTCTCTGTGAAAATAATCTTCTCCAGACACTGTTCTGTCTTCCTCTCTTTTTCCGCGTATAGTGACCATTTCTCTGTTTATTGTAATGTCTAAATCTTCTGGCTTTACTCCAGCAACCATCGTTTTGATTACTATTTCACTCGGAGTCTCATAAACATCAACAGTCAGCTGTCCCTCCTCTGCTTCTTCTTGAAGCCAATCATTTCCTTTTTTATTTTCCACGCGCATCTGGGGACGCTCAAAATCGCTAACATCATCTTCAAAGACACTGTCTTCCATCTTTACTGCTCCAGTTAATTTTTCAAAAAAAGATCTCTTATTTTTAAACATATTAATTTTTTATTGGGTATATTTTCTTTATTTTCTCAAAAAATAACATCAATATGACTATGGCTATCCAGACAAAACCGAAAGTTGCTAGAGTTACCGAATCTGCTTCCTTAATTATAAATAAGTTGAAAAGCATGTGCAATGCAGAAGCTATGAATAAACCAACAATGAGATAGATTGCTTTGCTAAATTTGTTTTTATAAAAAGATAGAGCCATGGCTATACCTACTGTAGCGGAAGAAATAGTGTGAAGCAGAGTCGCCCCAACAAACCTTATACTGCCCGTGTTGAAGGCGCATTTTGCTGGTTGCAGATTTACACATATTTCTGCCAGTATCTGTCCTTCTGAAAGAAGCGGTCTCAAAATAAAGAGGGCGTTTTCAAGGGCAGCGAAACCCAGAGCAACTGTCATCATATATATTAAAGGATCTATTGGTTCATCGTCCTCTTTTCTTCTCAATACGGCCCAGTATGCCGCTCCATATTTAAAAACCTCTTCAAAAATTGCCCAAAATGCGAATGTCAAAATCACGGAATCCTGTCTGAAGCTTATTTTTTGAAATGGGATGACAAAAAGCACCGCAATCATGCCGGCAAAAAAAGCGAGCATTAGGAGCCCTCTTGGCTCTGGTCTTTTTTTATCTTCCCGCAACCAAAATGCAAGCCAAATAAACGCAGGAATAATTCCTCCTAAAAGTGCGTAAAAAAGTGCTCCAGGTTCTATTATCATTTTATTTCAGGCCAAGTCTCTATCATAAGTAGTTTTCTTTTTGAATTTTCTGGCAATAGAGACCATATTTCTTCCGTCACGAAAGGCATAAATGGGTGCAGTATTTTTAAAGAATCTTCAAGAATAGAGACAAGCATTTTTTGGCTTGATTTTTTTTCTTCCTCATTTCCGCTTCCAATTTTATCCTTACTTCTTTCTATAAGGATATCAGCGAATGTGTGCCAAAAATAGTGATAAATTTTTTCTCCGGCCATGTAGAAACGGAAATTGTCCATATCCTTCGTTATGTCTTGGAGTATCTCCCTAAACTCATCCAGAGATTCCTCGTCTTCTTTTGTCAGTTTTGGATTTGAGCTCCAATCAAAATCTTCGGTGCTCGAAATCACAAATCTTGTGGCGTTCCATATTTTGTTAGCAAAATTTTTATAACCTCTTATTTTTTCTTCAGAAATCTTACTGTCTGTGCCGGGGGCTGTGCCTATTACAAGCGCCATTCTGCCAGCGTCGGCTCCATATTTTTGAGCTATTTCTATTGGGTCAATACCATTTCCCAAAGATTTAGACATTTTTCTTCCCTGAGCATCTCTGACTGTTCCGTGGAGATATACTGTGTGAAATGGGATAGTCCCGAGCGTGTATTGAGTCATTAGAATCATTCTGGCTACCCAAAAAAACAATATTTCGTAGCCAGTCTCCAAAACATCTGTTGGGTGAAATGTTTTAAGATCATCCGTTTCTTCTGGCCAACCGAGAGTAGAAAATGTCCAAAGAGCTGATGAAAACCATGTGTCTAAAGTGTCCGTATCCTGCTCCCAGCCATTTTCAGTGGGATCTTCTATACTGCAAATTGTTTCCTCGCCTTTGTACCAAACGGGGATTCTGTGTCCATACCATATTTGTCTAGATATACACCAAGGACGAAGATTGTCTATCCAGTGAAAGTAGGTTTTATTGAAGTGGTCCGGGATTATATTTATTTTGCCCTGTTCAACAGGTTCTTTCATCAGTTCTTTTAAACTTTTTCCACCTCTTTCAGCAATTTTTTTATCAACATCTATAAACCACTGAAGCTTAACTTGTGGTTCTATGATTCCGCCAGTTCTTTCTGCGGTCGCTATGTTGTGCGCATAGTCCTCCTCTTTTTCTAAGAGACCTTTGCTTTTTAACTTATCAACTATTTTAGGTCTGGCTTCTGCAATTTTCATTCCAGAAAATTCTTCAGCTATAGGCAAAAGTTTTCCTCTCTCATCTATAATTTGCTCACCTTGGAGTTTGTGTCTTTCTGCGATTTCAAAATCAACAACTGAATGGAACGGGGTGATCGTCATTACCCCGGTTCCGAATTCCATATCAATGGAATTATCTTTTATGACCGTTGCTGTTATTTTCCCGTTTATCCATTCAATTTCTAATTCTTGACCGTGTTTGTATTCAGAGTATCTTTTGTCATTAGGGTGCATAACTACATATTTATCTCCAAACTTTGTTTCCGGTCGTGCCGTACCTATTGTGAAAGGCCCGTATTTTAGGTAATAGAACTTTGTTTTTTCTTCAACATACACAATTTCATCGTCAGAAATCGTAGTCTGACCTTTTGGATCCCAGTTTACTATTCTGTATCCTCTGTATATAAGACCGTCATCATACATTTTTTTAAAAACAGTTCTAACGACAGTGCTCCTTTTTTCGTCCAGAGTAAAAGCTTCTCTCTCCCAATCACAAGAAGACCCCATCACTTTAATTTGGGAGGAGATTGTGTCGTGGCTTTTTTGAGCAAATTCTTCAACTTTTTTCAAGAACTTTTCTCTTCCTAGATCGTGCCGATTTTTACCCTCTTTTTTTTGAATTTCTTTTTCCACAACAGCTTGAGTTGCTATGGCCGCATGATCAGTTCCCGGAATCCACAGGGTTTTAAAACCGCACATTCTTTTGTAGCGAATCATAATATCTTCAACGGTAAGCATCATGGCGTGACCCATATGAAGGATGCCTGTCACATTTGGTGGTGGCATAACCATCGAAAATTTACTCTCTCTTTCTCCAGGTAAATTATCTGGGTTAAAAAAACCACTTTTTTCCCATTTTTCATATATTCGTGACTCAGTTTCTAAGGGATCGTAAGGCTTTAAAAATTTTTCATTCATATTGTCGTAAAACAGGTGTTTTCAAAGATAATAATACCACAGCTATCATTGAGGAGGGTTTTTTCTATAATATTTCACTATAAGATTTTTTAACAAATATTGAATCTGTCTTTTATAAGATGTACATAAAAGACAATTTTTATAAAAGACATAAGAAAATTTAGTCATTTTATAACAATGTATTTTTTTGGCTTTAAATATAAGTTTATTTTGGAAAATAAAATGTCTTTTTAAAAGTCATTTTTGTATAAAAGACAAAAATGATTAAAATGGCTAAAAATAAGATTATTTTGCTTTCTTAACAAAAATCACTCTTTCTTGACAATTTGTTAAAAAAGTGGAGTATGTTGGTCGTATAGAAAATTTATGAGAAAACATTTCAACAATCTTAAAAATCTGATGAAAAAAGTTCAAATAGCGGTCTTTGTATTTATGTTTTTAGCTATTTTTTCTGCTTCTTTTGCTACCGACTTTTCTTCAAATCCTTTTGTATTAAAAATCGCTAAAGCAGCAGCTTCTTTTAACACAGACTCAAAAGATTTTGATACTCTCAGAGCATCTAACTATTCAAAGTATCCAGATAGCACCACCAACTGGTCAACAAGCATTACAGCAGATGCGGGAGATACTGTTAGTCTAACCATCTATTACCACAATACCTCGTCCGAAAACGCATATAATACGAAAGCTTCAATTTCTGTTCCGCAAATAATTTCTTCTCAAATTACAGCAGAAGGCTCTTTGTGGGCAGACGGAGTCCCTGAAATAGAAGGACAGGCCGTAATAAATATTTCAAGCGCACAAAGCATCACATATATTCCTGGTTCTGCACGATGGTATCCAAATCAATCTCAAACAACTCCAACTCCATTTCCTTTTGGTCAAACAGGTGATGAGTTTGTGACAGCAAAAGGTGTAAATATAGGAACAGTTGCCCCAGGGTGGTCAAATCAAGGTAGCATAGTGGCCAGATTCAAAGTTTCTTCTTCTAAAAATATTTCTGCTGATCTAAAGGCCAATGGCTCTGATGGTCCAGTAACTTTAGACATTGGAGAAGATTTGGTTTTGAGTTGGTCATCAACCAATGCTCTTATTTGCCAAATAGGGAGTCCGATTAATTTTTCAGGAGCCGATTCTGGAAGCTTGTCTTATGATAATGACAGTCAATATTACCCATCTCCTTTAGGAACGACTTACACAATTACTTGTTCAAATGGTGACATAACTGCAACGGACAGTGTTTTGGTATATTCAACTCTTCCAGAATCTTCTGTGGACATTACTGCAAACGGTTTTCAAGGCCCTCTGCAATTAAATCAAGGACAATCTTTTAATGTTGAATGGTTTTCTGCAAGCACAGTAAGACCTTGTGTCTTAGATATCATTGGGGTCGGTACTTCTGGAGTTGAGACTGATGGAATTGCTGGACCAATTTCTCCAACGCACCCTTTTTATCCACCAACTGCGGGATCAAGGACATTTACAATAACTTGTCCAACTCCAACTGGCGGGGAAGTATCTGACTCTGTTGTTGTTTTAGCTCCAGTTCAAACAATTAGTCTCAATGCACAAAGTCAGTCTTGTAATTTGATTAGTTTGTCCTGGTACCACATTTCCGGTGCAACATCATACAATATATACAGAAACGGGGTTCTTATAGGTTCTGTTCCTACAAGCTATGGAAATAATTTTTTTCATGACAATGTTCAACAACTAACAACTTATTCTTACCAAGTTGTTGCAAGTAATGGAGTATTGGAATTTGGACACTCTAATACCAAGAGTATAACGACTTCAAATTGTCCACCAGCTGTTCCTCAACCAACAACTATATATGCCAGCACATCAACTGAATGTGGAGGAAATATTGAACTCACTTGGGACGCTGTTTCTGGTGCGGATTCATATAAATTATACAGAGATGGAGTTTTGATTACGACCACAACAGAATTGTCCTTTAAAGACACAGGGCTTGCTCCAGGGATTGAGTATTCATATATTGTAAGAGCAGTAAATTCTTCAGGAGAGTCCGCGGATTCTAATATCGCTAAAGCCATCGCTTCAGACTCTTGTATTCAGGTCCCACCGGCTCCTTCTATAACATCAACCGATAACACAGAATGTGGCGGAAATATTTCAATATCTTGGTCTTTTGTAGAAGGCGCAACGGCGTATAAATTATACAGAGATGGAGTTTTGATTACGACCACAACAGAATTGTCCTTTAAAGACACAGGGCTTACTCCAGGCGCAAGCTATACATATTTTGTAAAAGCAACCAATTCAGCGGGGGATTCAGCGCAGTCTAACTCTATAGTTACAAACGCTTCGGTTGATTGTGTCACTCCGCCACCAACCCCGATTAATGCCTGTGAAGACAAAGGTTTTGATTTCACTGTTGCGAAATGGGAATGGAAAAATGGATCATATGTATTGGAATTTGAAAAAGATGGATACGAAACATCTTTGACGGGGGACACGAGCGCTGTTTCGTGGGCTTCTTCACCTGCAATAGATGGGATAATTTCAAAAGAAAACGGATATTTGTTTGTTCATTCTGGTGGAATTTCAGGAAGTTTTAGCAAATCAGGACAACATGATATAAGTCATGTGGTTATGTGTGGAAATGATTTCGTAGCCCCAGAAGAACCAACAGTTGATCTCACTGCAAACCCAGATTCAATCCTTAAAGGACAAAATTCCA
>CAZDXF010000001.1:192970-197586 GCA_964509605.1 uncultured Candidatus Saccharibacteria bacterium | reverse complement strand
CAACTTCATACACAATTACCTGCACAGGCCCTGGAGGAACAGCAACAGATACTGTGACTGTTACAGTTACTGAGCCACAGTGTCTACTTCCAGAAATTACTAGCTCCCTTACCGCAAACGGAAAGGTTGGTAATGAATTTACATACACAATCACAGCTTCTTCAAGCAAAGCTGTTACTTTCTCTGTTGCCACCTCGTCTCTACCAGCTGGACTTTCTTTCTCAGGAAACACCATCTCGGGAACACCTACAGAGCAGGGAACATTTGAGATTGAAATATCAGCAACAAATGAATGTGGAACTGATACAGAAACATTGGTAATTAAAATCAATCCAGCTGATGTTGTTCACCCAACTCCAACAGTTGATCTCACTGCAAACCCAGATTCAATCCTTAAAGGACAAAATTCCACACTCTCTTGGACATCAACAAATGCAACAGAGTGTTCAGCCACTTGGACATCCTCAACTTCTACTTCAGGAAGTGAATCAGTATCACCTCAATCTACAACTTCATACACAATTACCTGCACAGGCCCTGGAGGAACAGCAACAGATACTGTAACTGTTACAGTTACTGAGCCACAACCACAGATTTCGGTATCCCTCAGTGCAAATCCAAATTCAATACAGCAAGGACAGAGCTCTACTTTGAGTTGGTCTTCAACAAATGCAATTACTTGTTCATCTATTTGGACAAATGCGACCTCAACATCTGGAACTCAAGCTGTATCTCCAAATTCAACTACTGAATATTCAATAACTTGTGTAAACGGAAACCTTAGCGCTTCCGCAACCACCACCATTAGCGTTATTTCGGCTCCTGTTATTACTACAACTGGAGGTGGGGGTGGCGGTGGAAGTAGCAGTAGCAGACGCAGAACTGTTGTTCCAGAAATTCTTGGCGCTACAACTTGTGAATACTTGAGAGACTATTTGAGAATTGATTGGGTAAATGATCCTATTGAAGTTATAAAACTTCAGGCATTTCTAAAATCATTTGAAGGTTTTGAAAATCTGGAAATAAATGGTGTGTTTGATCAAGCCACCTTTGATGCAGTAGCTATTTTCCAAGAAAGATACTTTGATGACATATTAGCTCCTTGGGGACATGAGGAATTTACCGGCTTCGTGTACATTCTTACCAAGAAAAAAGTGAATGAGATATATTGCCAGAGAGCATTTCCTTTAAATAAATCTCAGGAAGAAGAAATCAGACTTTTCAGAGCTTTTCTTGAGTCATTGAGAGCGCAGGGAATAGAAGTACCTTCTTCTCTTGATATTGGTAGTTCCGATTCTGTGTCAGAAAGCCCTCTTGTTTCTGATGTTATTTCAGATCAAGACAGAGATTCAATTTTAGACACTCTTGCTGGATCATCTGATTCTTCCGATACATCTTCTGGTGGTCTAATCAGAAATCCCGCTGTTAGGAATGTTGCAGCAGCAGTATTTTCCGGACCAGATGGTTGGGCAGATACAACTACGGCAGTAATAATATTCTTCCTTGTAGTTCTGGCAATCTATCTTGCAGTAAACGCTGTTGTAAAGAAAAATGGATCAATGACTCAAGTCCAGACAGAATCTCTAAAGATAAGAAAATGGATGCTTATTGTTGGCGGGCTAATCTTGGCGGTTGTTGGTTGCTTTATATTCAAATACTATGCAATCGTTTTGCCACTAATCGCTCTTATTATCGTGGTTTCTTCAATGATTCTATGGAGGACTGCGTTTAAAAAACAACCGGCCATTATCCAAGCCCCACTTCTTAAGATAGACGACAAATAATACCTATATTCGTGCGTTTCCCTCTGCTCTGATTTTCTCCGCCTCGACCCCTTTCTTACCTTTTTTTCTGTGGAAATATCCAGCTATTCCTATCATTACGCTATTGTCTGTAGATAGATTGTCCTCGGGGAATAGAACTTCCAGATTTTTATTCTTTAGAGAAAGATTCTTCATCATTTTTCTTATCTCTTTGTTTGCAATTACACCGCCAGCAACCACAAGAGTTTTTGGTTTAAACTTTTCTATCGCTTTTTGAGTTTTGTTAGAGAGTACTTCCAAAACGGCATCTTCAAAAGCTCGTGCCATCTGTCTTTTTGTTGAGGAATTAATCTTTTCTTTTTGGAGAGTATAAAGCACAGAAGTTTTTAATCCAGAAAAAGAGAAATTTAAATCACCTGAATGTATCATCGGCCTTGGAAGCACAAATTTTGCTTTTTCTTTTTTCTTTCTGGATTTTTCTGCTAATTTTGCAATCCAAGGCCCTCCTGGATAGGGAAGATCAAGCATTCTCGCTACTTTGTCATAAGCTTCTCCAACGGCATCGTCTTTGGTGTCGCCAACAATTTTGTATGATAGTGGTTTTTTCGCGAACACGATTTGCGTATGTCCGCCCGAGATAAGTAGTGCGAGGGCGGGGAATTTTATTTTTCTTTTTTTTATATTTTTGCCCAATAGCACCGAAACGATGTGTCCTTCCATATGGTTCACGGGGATTATTGGCAGGTTCCAAAATTTTGCTAAAGCTTTTGCAAAATTTATTCCAACCCAAAGTGCGGGTTCTAGACCAGGGCCGTATGTCACAGCTATGGCATCAATGTTTGGTTTTTCTATTTTTGGCACAAACTCTATAAACTTTTGCAAAAGCTCCGGCTCTCTCGTTAGTATTTTTTCAATTTCTTTTTTCTTAGAGTCTTTTATTTCTGATTCTGTTTTTTTTATTTTTTTAAGTCCCGATTCTTTTAGGGTCATATCAAATAGGGGAATGAGGTTTTTTGAATGTTCTCTTTTTGCAAGGTTTGGAAAAACTCCCCCATATTTTTCATGAAGTTTTGCCTGTGACAAAAGAGCATTTCCTAGGATTTTGAAAGAAGGGTTTTTGTCTCCGCCTTTTATCTCCAGCACGCTGATCGCTGTTTCGTCACAACTTGTTTCGATACTCAATATAATCATGAAAGTAATATTAGAAGGATGGGTTTAGTACTTCAACTTCTCGCCCCGTACGAAACTCTGTTTTCGTATGGGGTCGTCACAACTTGTTTCAATTGATAGGATTTTCATCACAACTGAACTATATCATAAAATCCTTATTTTAAGCCATTTTAGTAACAGCAGACTTCTATTTGACTTTTTGTTTTAAAAAATGTATAATTGTAGAAGATTAAGGTTGATAGCTCATCTCAACTGGGAGGTCCTTATGAAGTTCGTCCGTTTTTTCCAGGCTGTTTCCAAGGCTCGCAGGGGGCTTCCTCTCAGTAAGGAAGAAGCCTCAATGGTGTTGCGGTTCTTCCCGAAAGGCGCGGTTGGGGAGGTCTATGACCCCCAGCTCCGTGCTTATAGGGAAGCTGTTCCAGAAGACCTGGAACATTGCAAAAAGTTCCGGTGGCGCGGGGCGGGCGCCCGGATGTGGTAAGTCTGGGTGCTGGTGTGCAATGGCGACCAAGGCAATATGCCAAGGTCGCCTTTTTGTTTGTGTTTAAAATTTGTGGGCCTACCGGGAATCGGTCACAAGTCCAATTCATTCTAGATTTGTACGCTTCGCGTTCTAAATTTACATGAGCCACAATACCCCGCCCTCCGTCGAGGGTGGGGTTTCCAGCCCCGGTCTCGACTGTCCCGCAAGCTTGCGGAACATGTCTCCGACTTCATGCTTCGTTCGCACGCAAATCAGTTTGCGTGCTTTTCACTCGCATGAGCCTACCGGGAATCGGCGCAGCTCACATCAATGTTTTTTGTATTCTTAAAAAACATTGTGTGGCTCCTGCCCTAGCTCGTCTGTCGCAAGCGACATGACTCCGCTTTTCGATTCCGGACGCAAGCAAATCAATTTGCTTGCTTAGAGTCATGGCACGAAAATAGCGCCTAAAAGGCGCTCAGTTTCGTAAGCCATGACCCTACCGGGAATCGAACCCGGCTTCCAAGCTTGAAAAGCTTGTGTCCTAACCGATAGACGATAGGGCCTTTTAAATAGTTGCTAGTTCGTGGTTGTTAGTTTTTTAGAAAACACAACACAAAATACAACGCGAAAATTCTAACATTTTTTGTGAAAAAATCAAAAAATGCTAGGATTTTTCACGGAAGAGTGGCTGAGTGGTTGAAGGCGCCGCTCTCGAAAAGCGGTAGGGGTGAAAGCTCCTCGAGGGTTCAAATCCCTCCTCTTCCGCACAACTACATACTGCACATATTCGCACGCCACCAAACTATACTACAATTCTGCAGAATTGTAGTATAGTTTGTGTATGAATGAGAAACAAAAAAAGAGAATAAAAGATCTTGAATGGGTTTTTAAGGGCGTTGCCAACAAATACAGAATCACAGTCTTGCTTCTATTGGGTGAGGAGGCGGAGCTGTCGGTAGCAGAGTTGTCGGAAAGAATGAAGGTTGATTACAAATCGCTTTCAGAGCATTTGAGAAAGTTGATGTTGGCGGGACTAATCATGAAACGAAAAGAAGGTAATTTTGTAAAACACGCCCTCACTACTCGCGGAAAATCTATACTACAATTCTGCAGAATTGTAGTATAGATTTTTTGGAGTTGGTAGATTGTTGTTTAGTTGTATATTTAAGTCTGGGCATATATAAATATATGCGCGGTTAGCTGTCTTGGTAGGTATG
>CAZDXF010000001.1:0-192870 GCA_964509605.1 uncultured Candidatus Saccharibacteria bacterium | reverse complement strand
TCGTAATCGTCACAAAGTTTCTTTCATTTTATAATCGAATAATGCGCGGTTAGCTGTCTTGGTAGGTATGTCGTAATCGTCACAAAGTTTCTTTCATTTTATAATCGAATAATGCGCGGTTAGCTCAGTTGGTAGAGCATCTCATTGACGTTGAGAGGGTCAGAGGTTCGAATCCTCTATCGCGCACAAAACAAAGGAGCGGGACACGAAGTGTTCCGCGACTTTTGTTTTGTAGCAGTGGGGTAGGATTCGAAAGACGGAGGCGCGAAGCCACCGCCCTCTAATGAGAGGGCGGGGTTGCCGAGTCGGGGTCGCACAAATTCCGAGCACGGGATTATGTGTGACCGAATCTTATATCGCGCACAAAAATACTTAATATTTTTCCTATTGATTAGGGCGACAATCAGGGGTCTTTACAAATACTAAAAAATATGATAGTAAGGGACAAGATTGAACTTCGAAAACCAACCGGGCGATATGCCCAAGGAGGAAGGTGTGCGAGCCCTTTTTGCAGTGCTTGTCGCGCTTTTCTGGGTGAGCGGGCTCTATGCCCAAGCCCCGAGAAGCGGATTGCCCTTTTTCAAGAGGGCAGTCACCAAGGATGAGCTCCTGATTCATGTCAGGGACAACTGCTCGCAGAATCTCTTTAATGTGACCTGTGAGGAGTTCCTGACGGCAATTCAGGATACGGATTCCAGGGCACCCGAGAGTGTGGCCGGACTGGCGTCTTACCTTGAGACTCTCGAGGAAGGTCGTTGTGGTGTTGGAGAGGCGAGGTTTTCGGTGATTTATACGAATCCGCGCTCGATCCAGTACAATGAGCGCAGATTGTTTGCCTCGGAAGAAATGTGCCTTTTTTCCTCATCGAACAATCTTACCCCGATGAGTGTAGGCTCAGAGGCAGTTGTGCAGAAGATGATCGTTCTCTCACTTGAGTGCGGTAATACGATTCCTGTCGTGTATTGGCTTCGTCCTTGGGACTCAACAGACGAGTCTTTGCGACAAGCCGATGCGGAGATTCGGGATACTGCCAAGGTGATGGTCCCTCGCGGTACTGCTATCGTTGGTCGGCAGGAGAGAATGGTCATCTACGAGGAGCAACACATCACCACTCCTCATCCGATGATCTGGCGCTTCACTCCCGTTGATACAACGAGGGCTGTGGTGCCGGTGGTACCCATGATCCCTGACACGGTCTTCGTGAAAAAGCGGAGGTCGTGGTTGCCGTATGCAATCGGCGGAGCAGTCGTTGGAGGAGTAATCGGCTACATCATCAAGAAGTGCAAAGCTTCTGATGGTGGTGGACCGGTGAATCCGCCAAACAGAATTGTGGCAGAGAGAGGGTTTGTTTTCTCTCTGTCACTGCTCAGGTAGTGGGTTGGTTGTGAGTAGGGAGGCGGTTCCGATGGCATCGGAACCGCCTGTTTTTTTATCCCCTTTTTGTTCAGGTTTTTTTAAGGTTTTTATACTTATTTAGGTTATAATTTGGGGCAGAAAACAGACTCATTGTATATTGTTGACAAATTTTATTTTTTAACATATAATTGTAGTCAGATAGAAATTTAATGGTTTTGTTTTTGTTGCGGGGTTTTTGTAAGTGTCAACTATTTATTAGACTTATTAAAAATTAAAAATGAATACACAATATTTATTTTCTAGAAATTTTTCAAAAAAGAAATTTTCTAAATTCACAGGATTGTTTCTTGTGATAGTTATGCTCGTATCAGCAATTGGTCCGGGAATTTTTGCAGTCAAAGATGTTTTTGCAGTAGCAAAAGTAGATATTTGTCACAAAGAAGGAAATTCTTGGAAGTTTATGGAGACTCCGGCCGGTTCCTCTCTAGACGGCCACCTTGGTCACGGAGATTTTTTGTACAAGGGTGATTCTGGTTTAACAAAAAATCAAAAAGATGTTTGGTGCCAAGAAAATACTCCTAAAACCCCAACCCCTCCTCAGGAAAATCCAACAGGGACCATTCGAGTTTGTAAAATAATTCTTGATCACGAAGGAAATGTCGTAACAGGCACAGCTGGCACAACATTCACTGTCCCTTTTGTTAATGCAAATTATGAAGGTCCTGCCACTCAAGTTTTGGCTTCAGCTGTGTTCAATACGCCTATTTCTCTGGACCAAAACTTATTCGGAGATTCTTCAAAGGAAGGTCAGTGTGTCACTTATGATCATTTATCTCCTGGAATTTATTACTACGGGCAGGAGGTTATTAGTCCCGATCCATCTTTGTGGGAAACTCCAAAATATCACGACGGGTATACCGCTCTAAACGGTCTGTCTGATTTTGGTCTGTTTAACACAGATCTGGACCCTCAATATGACAATTTTGATGGGGTCATTACTCTAGGGTCTGGAGCAACAAGAACCTTGGTGGTTCTAAATCAGATGAAAGAAGGGGATAGTCCTTTGGAAAATGTTTGTGTTGTTCCAAGCGCTCTGAAAGATGATCACACTGTAAGCTTTGGGGTTTCTCCAGAAAAGACTCTTCAACAGATTCTTGATGAAAATTCTTACACAATAAACACTGTAAATGATGAGACAAATGTTCAAGTGTGGAATGTCCCTGCTCTAACAGCATCTGTTACTTTCACAGCTTCCAAAATAGCTTCTCTTGCAGGCAACACAAATACGCTTGGATATTATGTAAATGGAGATATTAATACTTTTGTTTCTGTAACCTACGATACCCCCACTGTCGTAAACACAGCTGGAGTGACATCTATAGGCTTTGCGTTAAGAAGCGTGTCGGGAAGCGGTACATCTGATTTCGCAACAGAAAAATCTCTAAATCCTGGAGGTGACGACCATGCTGTCGTTTACAATCCTACAAGCAATAATTATGTAATTGCATTTGAAGATATTTCTCCACTTGGTTCAAGTGACAAAGACTACAATGACCTTGTTGTTAAGGTTGTGATTAATAGCTGTGAAGGGTTGGAACCTTGTCAGGAAACTTCCGGAAGCATTGTGAGCGGTGCTAATACTAAGGTCGTAGATATTGATGGAAACCCACAAAACTCTCCTGCGGTTGATGTAACTCATACAAGTATTACCAATACTTATTGGACAGCTGATGACGGAGGAGATTTTGACACAGCAAAGTGGGTCTGGTCTGAAGATCCTGTAAAAGGTTGGACAGTTGATAAAGTTGTTACATTTGAAGAAAAATTCACAATTGTTGGCGATCCACAATCTGCTCACATCTTCGTTGCTGCAGATAATGATTATGAGGTCTTTGTAAATGGAAATTCTTTGGGGACAAATGCAACCCTTAATCAAGGCCATGTTGCGCCTCCGGGCTCATTTGCAATTAATCCTTCTCTTTTGACTAACGGAGTTAACACTCTGAAGATTGTTGTAACAAACAAAGGACAAGATGGTTCAGCTCTAAATAACCCAGGAGGACTTATTTACAACCTTACTTGGACAGCAGAAGATTGCGGAGATAATCCACCCCAAGAACCAGAAGAAAAAGAGTATTCCGTAACTTTCCACAAATATATTAATGGAGTTTTGGCCACAGAAGAGTCGTCTAAGGGCGTGGATTTCGAAATTGAATGGGGTAATGGAGAGCAAAACGGAAACACTTTTCTTCTTAAAGATTCAAATTTTAGCCACACTCTTATAGTGGACGAAAGTTCATCTTTGACATGGAATGAAACAGATTCTAATGGAAATGTTGTGCTTGGAAATGAATGTGTTGAAGGAAAGTTTAAACTCTCGGGGTACACTTACGGTTCAACTTTGGTTGACGCTGAAGATATGGGGCTGTCAAACGAATCAAGTTTGAACGGAATTGTCGGAAATAAGCACGTTATTGTCTGGAATGAATATTGTCCAGTTATTCCACCACCTTGCGTAGAAGGTCCCACTTGGGCAGATGAAGTTGTGCCTGGTGATGATTTTACTAAGCAGGGAACAAGAAAAAATGGTTCAGAGGTAAATGTTAGCCGAACCGACCCTAATAGCGTCCTTGGAACTCCAGACGGCAACGGTAATGCTGGAACAGGATTCTTTTCTCTCGGTGTGAACGGTAAGATTACAGTCAAGTTTGACCACTATATCGAAAATGTGGCTGGAGTTGATCTGTCATTCCACGAAATTACAAATGGAAGAGACTCTTATCCAGAAGAAAAAGCCGATGTTGAAGTAAGTCAGGATGGTATTACTTGGAAATACATCGGGACAGTATCAAGTAAGGCTGTGGGAGGTGTTGATTACCTAGACTTTGATTCAACAGGTTGGTCTTGGATTCAGTATGTGAGAATTACAGACATTACAAACTTTGGTCTTCATGCAAGTGATGCTGACGGATATGATCTTGATGCGATAGACGCAGTAAATGGTCTTTGTGATAAGCCGATAACATTGTCAGCTGTCAAGATTGAGTGTGAGGTTGAGTCTTTGTTACCAAACTGGGGTGCGGGAAATATTATTGGTTTGATAACCTCAGCGACTGCGAATGATTGGATCAATGATACAAACTATCCAGAAAGACAGAAACAATGCAAACTTGTTCCTTGGGATTTTCAGTGGGCTCCAGCAGACACAGGTAATCCGGGAGATTCTGTAGAATACGCGGGTAATCCATGGACAACATTTACAGGAAATATTTCAATAGCACTTTCACAGCTAAACGGTAATCATGTTTGGGTTAGAGAAGCACTAAAGCCTAATTACATCGGGTTTGGTGGTGAAAACACAACACAAAATGTCTCAGCAGAGTTTTATTGTCATGATGATCTTCTAAACTATGACAACTATGAGTGGATAGGAAAAGCATCTCCTCTCGTTGCCGGATCCACTTATCATTGTGTGGGATGGAATGTTCCAGTCGATAATGGTGGAGGTGGTCAAAACGGACCATTTACTCTCACTTTAATTTTGTGGGGCGATGGTGAGGGGGATGTTCTTGGAGAAGAAGATGAGGAAGAAAGCGATCCTTTCGTCTGTTCGAAGGAAGATGTTTCTGAGCAAGAGTGCCAATATCAGTTTACTGCTAATACCAACTTGAATCTTGTTCCCAGTCCATTTGAGGGTTCCAATTTTGATAGCTCATGGTCTGAATCTTGTTCTGGAAATGCACTTTGTTCGATTACGATGGACAGTGACAAAATTGTTAAAGCCCACTTTGCAAAGGATGGAACTTTAATAATTGATTCTGTCACTTCAACGGGCGGTGGTGGAGGAGGAAGCTCTAGCTCAAGAAGACAAAATCCTCCATTGGTACTCGGAGCTTCTACAGAAAATCCTGGTGAAGTTTTGGGAGCCACAGTTGGTCTTCCAAACACAGGAAGAGCCGATGAAGGATCATCTGCAAGCTCATCTGTCTATTGGTTAATGGCTCTAAGCATTCTTTCTCTTGCAGGCCTAAACTTGTCAAAGAAAAGAGTCTAATAATTGAATATCTATAAATTATAAGTGTTTTAAAACAAAAACCCCTCTCTAAAAGAGGGGTTTTTGTTCGTGATATAATTGAACAATGAAATTTTTCAAAGTTTTTATTTTTACTGTTTTTCTTGTTTCTCCGCTTTCTGTTTTTTCCATTGATTCAAATTTAATAGTAGAAAAGATAAATGAAGAGAGGGAAAGGTATGGTAAACCACATCTTGTGGTGAGTGGAGTCTTGACCGACATAGCTTGGCGCAAATCTTCGGCTATGTCTAAGAATGGCTTTTTAGAGCACAGTCCTGAAGTCTCTACTGGAACTTTGTGGCCGTTCTTTAGAGAGGCCGGCTATGTATATAAATATGCTGGAGAAAATCTTGCTGTAAATATCAAGAGTGAAGAAGAAATTGTTTATAGTTGGATGAACTCGACCTCCCATCGGCAAAACATTATAAGTGACAATTTTTCTGAAATAGGAGTTGCAATTACCTATGGAAATTATATGGGAGAAACCTCTCCTTTCATAACCGCATATTTTGCCCAACCAAAAGAAGTTGAGTCTAAAAATACTAATCAAGAAGAGGAGAAACTAAGGGAACTACTCTCTCAATTGATTGCTCTTTTGAACACATACCTTTCCTTGCTCCAAAAAGTTTCATAATCATTTATGGATTTTGAAAGCAAAAAATTTATTTTTAAAGCGGTCTTTATAAAAAACTTACTAATTGTTGCTGTGTTAGCTCTGGCATTTTCTTTGTCCACTGGTAAGTGGCAAAAAGAAGAAAGAACGGCTGTTTTGCCGTCAATTCCGGAAGATATTATTTTGGGTTCCGAGGAAACCAGGGAAAGAGGTGCGCCATTGGACCTTTCAATTCCTAAAATAGAGGTTGATTCAAAAATTCAAAAGGTTGGTATTACGGCTGGTGGCAATATGGCGGTACCGGACAATTATACAGATGTTGGATGGTTTCGTCTGGGGGCCGAGCCGGGCGCGCCCGGCTCGGCAGTTCTAGCGGGTCATCTAGATACGGGGAGCGGAAAGCCTGCAGTTTTTTACAGACTCTCCGAGCTTCAAATGAGAGATGAAATATTTATAAAGAACGAAGAAGGGGAGACGCTAAAGTTTGTGGTGACTGGGTCTAGATTGGTGGACTATGACAATCCACCCAAAGAGGTGATAGAAGAGCTCTTTGGAAAGCCAAAAGACCAAAACTCCTATCTAAATCTAATAACCTGCGATGGTGACTGGATTCCGGAAGAAAAGACCTACAATACTCGGCTTATTGTATTCAGTAAGTTTGCGGGAGTTGTGGTAGAGTAATTTAAAGAACCATTGATATTGCTTTTTTTGGCTAATTATGGTATAATTAGCATATGATAAAGATTTTGAAAAAGTACTTCATTCCAAACGAAGAAAACGAATACAAACCGCATATTTTGCGGAAAGTGGCTGTCTCTGCGATAGCTATTATTTCAGTTGTTATTTTTTTCGCTGGAGTTTTTCAAAATGTAATAATTTTAAAGACGGATCTTTTGAGCGCTGTAATTCCGCGGACCCTAGTGGATCTTGCAAACGGAAGCAGGTTTGGTAGCAATCTCGGACCTCTCGCGATAAGCCCTGTTTTAGAGCAAGCGGCACAAATGAAAGCAAATGATATGGCACTCAAGAGCTATTTTGCTCATGTCAGTCCAGATGGTGTAGAGCCGTGGCATTGGTTTAGAGAAGCTGGTTACAAATATGTTTATGCCGGAGAAAATTTGGCTGTAAACTTTTCGGACTCAGTAGATGTAAACAATGCATGGCTCAATTCTCCCACACACAGAGCCAACATAATGAATGATAAGTTTACGGAGATCGGCATTGCGACTGCAAAAGGATATTACAAAGGCAGAGAGACGATTTTTGTGGTGCAGATGTTTGGTAGACCAGTTAAGACCTCTACTCAAGTAGCTTCTGTAAATACTCCGGCATCTCCAGCTCCAACCCCAGCTCAGACTGCACCTCCGGAAACTCCGGCTGAGCCATCTACAGCTGGACTAGCTGTTTTGGGTGAAGGATCTGCAAATCAAGAAATTTTTGTATCTACTGTAAATCCGGATTTAACTCCAGAAGAAGTTTCAGCATCTCTTTCTGAAAGCACTCCAACTAGTGTAGAAGAACAAACAACCGCTCCTGAAAGAGTCGCTACCAGCCCAAAAACATTTATGAATGTGCTCTATATTTTGCTCGGTGCTTTTGTGCTTATTTCTTTGCTTCTGACTATATTTATAGAAATAAAACGACAGCATCCAATGCATATTATTTACGGAGTTGGACTTTTGTTGCTTATTGTTTTTCTCACCTATTTCTATAGGACATTTATCTTTACAGAAGTCATAATTCTCTAGTTTTCTTTGGGGGGTGCTTTTTGAGCTCAGTTGTGTATTATTGGTCTGTACTATTATCAGGGTAATCTAAAATTGGCAATAATGAACAATAAATATATAACAATAATCGTCGTAGCGGTAATTGTTTTGGGAGGTGCGTATTTTCTGACAAATAAAGCGGAATCTCCTTCTACAACGAATGAAGTTTCTGGTGGGAATGAAAATTCTGGCACAGGATCTCTAAAAGATCTTTTGTCTAGGAACGGAAACTATTACTGCACGGTATCAATTGAAGACCAAAACTTTTCTGCTTCTGGAGAAGTATTTATGGCAGGAGAAGATCTCCGTGTTGATTTTTTGAGCTATGCAGCGGATCAGGCAGTGTCTTCCTCAATGATTCAGACTGGCGGAACAATATACACTTGGACAAATATGTTTAACCAAGGTTTCAAGTTCCCTGTAGTGGAAGTTGAGGCAGGTGGTCCTGGGCCAGATCTTTCTGTAAATGTGTCTTATGACTGTGAGCCGTGGACAGAGGTAGATAGAGAGAGATTTGTATTACCTGAAGGGATAGAGTTTGTAGAACCACAACAATAAAAAACACAATCAAAAAAAGACCGCCTAGGCGGTCTTTTTTATCTTGCTTTATTTGGCGTGGAGAGTCATATAAATGTCCTCTAGAGCCCTCACAGCGTCTCCTGACGCAATATTATTTTGGTGATAGAGAACATCTGTGGAGTCTCCAGCGGCCCATATTCCAGCAGTTTCTGTTTTCTGGGTGCGTGGGTCTATTGGGATTTGCCCGTATTTATTTAGCGCAATAACATCTTTTACAAATTCGGTTGCAGGTATTAGCCCGATTTCTACGAATACTCCACCCGCTGGTATTTCAACGCGTTCTTTTGTTTTGTCGTCTTCATAGACAACAGCTTTTACAAATTTTTCTCCTTTTATTTCAATTGGGGTAGCATATTCCAAAGCTTTCATTTTTGGGTTTTTGAGCACTTTTTCTACTGTTATCGGATCTGCTCTAAACGGTCCGTGAGTAAGGAGCGTGACGCTTTTGCAGTAGGCGAGAAGCTGAACAGCTGTTTCAAAACCAGCATTTCCTCCACCGATTACAACGACATCTTGATCTGCAAAAATTGGTCCATCGCAAGATGCGCAATAGGTAATGCCTTTGTTTTCAAATTCTTTGGCGCCTGGTATATCAAGCTTTCTTCTCTGGCTTCCTGTCGCAACGAGCACTGCTTTTGCCGTGTATTCTCCTTTGTCGGTTTTTACGGAAAATCTGCCATCTATTTTTGAGACTTTTTCTATGTATTCTCCTTCTTTTACATCTACCATTTCACCTGAATAGGCGAGCAAGTGTTCTCGAAGGGCTTTTGCCAAATCAGGTCCAGAAATTTTTACTGTTCCTATCCAGTTTTCTATACCTTCAGACACGGTAGATTGACCGCCCCATTCTTTTGTAATGAAGACGGTTTTGAGCTGTTTTCTGGCTGAGTAGACTCCTGCTGATACTCCAGCTGGGCCTCCTCCTAATATGGCTAAGTCGTACATAGATTTAGTAATCAGTAGTTAGTAATAAGTAGATAGTTTAGCAAGAAAAATCCCAATAACAAAATTTAAAATACTCCAGGGGGTGGGCTTTGGAAACCAAAAATCCGCTTTCGAGCGGATTTTTGGTTAACTCATTACTGATTACTTCTTACTGTCTACTGTTTACTAACTACTATTTAAGTTTTGATCTTCGGAGAAACGCTGGTACTGCACCCCAGTCATCGTCGTCATCTTTTGGTTCTTCTTTCGCTGGCGCTGGAGAAGGTTCCGGTTTTTTTTCTTCAATTTTTGGCTCTTTATTACCACCAAATGTTGGAACCGCATTATAAATTTTTCCTTTCTTATCCTTATCGTCCATATCTTGGAAGAGGGATTTTCTGACAGCTCCTTCTGGGAAACCAGAAGCAATAACTGTGATTTTGATTTCTCCTTTTTTGAGTTTTTCGTCTCTGACAGTTCCAAATATAATCTTGGCATTTGGATCCACAGATTCGGTAATAACTTTGGCTGCGTCCTGAATTTCAAACATAGTAAGGTCGTCTCCACCAGAAATTGAGAAGAGAACACCTTTGGCACCATTGATTGAAACTTCGAGGAGAGGGGAGTTGATAGCCATTTTTGCGGCTTCTTCGGATCTCTTTTCTCCGATTCCATATCCGATTCCCATAAGGGCGGGTCCGGCATTTTCCATAACTGCTTTAATGTCTGCAAAGTCTGTGTTGATGATACCTGGGGTTGTGACAAGATCAGAAATACCTTCCACCGCTCTTTTTAAAATATCATCACACATTGCAAAAGCGTTTTTTGCGGTCGTGTCTTTGTCTATTGTGGAAAGAAGTCTGTCGTTTGGAATAATGATTATTGCATCAACAGATTGGCGAAGTTCGTCTATGCCTTGCTCCGCAATTCTCATTCTCTGGAGACCTTCAAAGAAGAAGGGTTTTGTCACCACAGCTACTGTGAGGCAACCTGCTTCGCGAGCAGTCCTTGCCACGGTTGGAGCTGCTCCTGTGCCTGTGCCACCTCCCATACCACATGCGAGAAAGACCATATCTGCACCTTTTAGGGTCTCCAAAATTTCTTCCCGAGTTTCTTCAGCGGCTCTTTTTCCTATTTCCGGATTCATTCCGGTTCCGAGCCCTCTGGTGAGGTTTTTTCCTATGTGAATCTTTTTCTTGGCCAGGGAATTGTGAAGGTCTTGAGCATCAGTATTTATGGCAATGAAATCAACCCCCTTGACTTTGGAGTTAATCATGTGGTTTGTGGCATTTTTGCCTGAACCTCCTATACCTATAACCTTTATTCTTGCGAATGATTCTACTTCTGGCTTTACTTGTGGCATGGTTTTTTGGGCTTATAAATTGGTTTATAAATAGTAGAGCTATACTAACAAAGCGGTAAAAAAATGGAAGAACCTTGACTTTAATCTTTTTTGTGTCATTTTTAACATAGAAATGAACTTAAACCTGTGCTGGAGGCATATATGGATCTCATCCTCTTTGTGTTTTCAGTTCCGAGGAGTGGCAGTATGACAAACCAAGAACTCGTGACAGAGTTTACGGCAAAAATTGCCAAACTTTTGTATCACGGTGGCTATGGAATGTCAGAGTGCCTCATTGCCTGTGATGACAATCCGTTTGGTAGTAAACTCGCGGAAGCTTTCAGGATTTGGTTCATTGAGTTCTCTCATCTTCAAGATAAGTCCGATGTTGTTCCGATAAGAAAACTCTCGGGTGTTAAGAGCTTGTGGGGTGTTATTGACTCCGCGAGCCAAGAAGGCCAAAGGCCTGTGATTTTTACGGACCCAGCCCCTCAAATCGTTGAGATCGTAAAGGAATTTCTTTCGGTTCGGCGATTGGCGGGGTTTCAACTTCTTGGCGAGGATGGGATTCCACCAGTTCAGATGTGGCAATTGTTGCTCATCAACCTCAAGGGCAGAACCATTGAGTTCTTGAGGGATGATTGAAAGGCGCCCCGGTTTACCGGGGCGCCTCTTAGTTTATTTTTTTAAGGCAAAAACTGTTTTATCCAGTTTTTTACAGGAGTAATGATGTTTCTTTGTCCCGCCAAAACTTTTTTTATTGTTTTTCCACCGTCTTCGTCTCCACTTAGTCCGATTATGCAAAGCCCTAAAGCTACCGCAAAAAATGCTTCCCTAATCTTTCCTTTTTCTTTATCAGGGAAATTTATGTGGGCGACTTTTGAAGGAAGTTTCAAAGAGCTTTTTGCAAAATCTTCCACCATTGCTATGGAAGAGCCCCCTCCGGTGATTACAATCCCAGCCGGCAAAAGACCATCTCTGCCAATTTTTTTGAGATGAGCGTCTATTAGCTCAAACATATCAGAAAGTCTTGCTGAAATTATTTCATCAAGCTTTTTCTTGGGATAGTTTGTAGAGGTAATTCCACCAAGTTTAATGCTTTCAGCTTCTTCAAGCGGTATGCGAAGACCCAAAGCAATGTCATTTGTGATGTCTGTGGAGCCAATCTGAAAGACTTCAAGCGATACAGGGATGTTGTTTTCAAACACTACTATTGAAACAGTTTCAGAGCCGATATTTGCCAAAACGACACCCGCAATTTTCTGAGCTTTTGTGAGAGTAACAAAACTACCCGCGATAGGCGAAGCCACTACATCTATAACATCTACCCCAGCTTCTTCTACTGCTTCCACCAAGTCTTTCAGGTGATGTTCCAAACAAGATATAAAAAGAGCTTTGACTTCAAGTTTATTGCCCTTGAGACCGGCAGGTCTATTTCCAAGGACTGCCTTTCCATCAACTTTATATTGAATTGGTATGCTGTAAATAATTCTTCTATTTTGGGAAAGAGCAGACGGTATATTTTCTTCAGCGATTTCTAGAGCAGTATTCATATCAAGTTCACTTACTTCAGAATCTGCTCTGGATATTACGACGGAACCAGTGGAAGTGACTCCGGAAAGTCCTATTCCGCCAACAGAGATATAAGCTTTTTTTATAGAGATGCCAGAAGTTTTTTGAGCTTGAGACAGGGCAATTTTAAGACTCCTGCTGACTTCTGGAATATTTACTATGTAGCCGTGTCGTAGCCCGCGGGATTCTGCAAATCCGGTACCCAAAATGCGAGGGATGATTTTATCATCCTCTTGCGCTTGTTCAGCCACAACGACTTTTATTTGGTATGTTCCTATGTCTATTCCGACGGCAATGTTGCTCATAAAAAATCTCAAAGGTCGTTTTGACCCTTTCGCAAAAATAAAATTTTAAACAGATCAGCTTAGAAGCCGAATTTATTCAGATAATTAGCTTCCAGTCTCTCCATTCTACTACCGTGTTCCAATCCTTTCAAATGAAGAAGGCCGTGGATAAATAAAAAACAAGCTCTTTTTTTAAAGTTTTCTCCAAGCGTCAGAGCTTCTTTTTTTGTTTTGTAAGTATTGATAAAAATTTCTCCGCTTGTTTCTGACAATCCAAAAGATAGAACATTTGTTGGCTTGTTTTTTCCTCTGTATATTCTGTTTAAATTTTGAGATTTTTTGTTTCCTATAAAGACCAAAGAAAGCTCGTATTTTTTGCCGAGCACAGAGTTCTTTATTTCTTCAAATGGAATTTTTGGAATAGGGGATTTGGTGAGATTTTTTATCCCCAAGCCACTATCTTCTTTTAGTTCTTTTTGCATTCTCGGTGATTTTTCCGAGTTTAATTTGCTTCATTATCTCCTCTCTTTTCTTTAGTTTTTTGAGAGTCTTTTTCTTTTTTACACTTTCGGAGATGTTTCTAGATGAGTATCTATCACCTCTTACTCTAGGCAAAACGCCGGACCCCTGGACCTTTTTAGTGAATCTGCGCAAAAGCGATACGCTATTTTCGTTGCCTGTTTTTTGGACTTCTACATTTATCATAGGGCTAAAATCCTAGCACAATTGAGCCATTGTAGCAATAGTGGGCGAATTTTAAATTTTAAATTTAAAATTTGAAATTGGGGGAGGGGCTATTTTGAGAGTTTTTTGAGGTAGGCTGATAATTCTGGTATAGGTACGGTTTCTTGCGATCTGGTGGAGACATTTCGCACCATTACCGAATCTTCCAAGGCCTCTTTTTGCCCGATCAAGATTATATGAGTTATGTTTTGGTTTTCGGCATAAGACATCTGGCTTGTCAGTTTGTCTTTTGCAACAGAGTGTATTACCGGAATCTTGGCTTTTCTTAGAGACTCTATTACATTGAGTGCTTTGAGTTTTGCAGCATATCCTATTTGCATAAGGTAAAATTTTGGCTTTGGAAGACCGCGGGGGCTTTTTTTAACAACTTCGCTTTTTGGTTTGTAAGCGAGCGATATGCCAAGCGACTGGAGCTCTCTTTTCAAGCCAACTTTTTTTGAGATTCTTCCGTATCGGAACCCTTTGGCAAGGGCGATTGGCCCAGAATTTGTTTCCGAAACTATTTCAAATATTGTGTGTGAGCAAAACTTTGGATTGCCGATTAAACTATATGATATTGAATAAGGGAAGCCGAGCGATTCCACAAATTCAAGAACTTCTTTGAAGTGCTGTCTTGAGGCCTCCGACAGGAAATTCATTGCTTTCGGAGCCTCATTTCTCCATTTCTCCCAAGCTTTTTCTTGAGAAGTGCAGAGTAAAAATATGTCTTTCTTTACCGCCTTTCTCAAATCAGCTGGTATCTCATTCATATTTTTTCTTACAAAAGTGTGAAGTGCCTTTTCAAAATCTGCCACTGAATCTTTGTCTCCAATGCAGTTTAGTCGCAGTTCCAAATTTTCGTATCCCTCGTCTTCTAAAATAGAAGCGGATGTTCTTATAGCGATCGCTTCAGCGATTGATCCAGAGAGTCCCAAAATCTCAAGGCCTATTTCAGATAAATTTTTTTTCTTATGACTACTGCCCCCGTGTACTGGTTTTGTATACTCTATTAATAGTGGGTGGGGTAGAGACGACAGACCTCCTTCGGAGTAGTTTCTTAATATGGCGGATTTTTCCAAACAGCTTTCGCAGAGTGGATCTTTGCTTTCTGTATTGTCGTGGAATGATTTGCTTACAGAGAAATCGTCTTTTGAAATTCTCGGTGTTTTTATAGGTATAAATCCGAAATACATTGAAACTTGGGCCGGGTGGTCAAATTCGTACATCTCATAATCTGGGGTTTTTTTAACCACTGTTTTCTCTTTTGTTTTTTCTTCTTTCTTATTATTTTTCATCAGAGCATCTTATTCTTTGAAGAGATCCTCTTTGTCTCCGGGCTTGATTGATATTTTGTTAAAAGGAAATAGCTGGATTACCGGTCGACCAACAATCAAATTTTTAGGCAAAGGTCCCCAAAGTCTAGAATCTGCGCTACCCAAACGATTGTCTCCCATCACAAAAAATTCTTCTTCAGAAAGGGTGATGTTTAGACTTTCGTTTTTTACGTATTTTATGTACGGCTCTTCAAGTGCAAATTCTCCTTCTCTGTTTTTTACATAGACTTCGCCATCTTTTATAGAAATATTTTCTCCAGGCAGACCTATTATTCTTTTTATGAAATATTTGCTCGGATCTTTTGGATATTTGAATATTAGGACTGAACCTCGTTTTGGCTCATTGAACCTGTATGAAAGCTGGTCCACGATAAGATAATCTCCGTTTTGAAATGTGGGCTCCATAGAAGCTCCGTTTACTATAAATGGTTGGGCGATAAAGATTCTAAAAGGTATTACCACCAGCACCGCGATAAGGGCGAGGCGAATGAGCTCTTTGAAAAAACTTTCTTTTTTCTCTTCTGTTGGAGTGGGTCCAGTTTCTTTTTCTGGAATATTTGAGCTTTTTGTTTCTTCGGGATTCATATTAAGGTTGATTTTATTACATAATGGTGGGTTGACACAAGCGGTCGCTCGTGTTGACTAGAAAAAGCACGCGTATTCCGTTGCTACGGAATCGCTCTGCTCCCACCGTCGTGGTGCGCAAGGCTTTTTCTAGTCAACACTCGCTTTAAGTTGCGAATTTTTCTGCTCGTGCCATCGCGGACGGCACTGCGCAAGGTTTTTAAAACACAAATCACTATTATTTATTGGTGTGCCTTTTTCTGTTAAAATATTTAAGTCTCTATATTTTTTAATTTTTCATTGTTTACTAATTACTTTTTACTGTCTACTAACTACTAATAACTGTTTACTAACTTATGTATATAATCGTCGGGCTAGGAAATCCGGGAGCAGAATACGAAAATACAAGACACAATGTCGGCAGGGTTGTAATGGAGAAATTCCTAAAGACTTTTGATTTTCCAGAAATGGAGTATAGCCGTAAGTATCAAGCCCTAGCATCCGAAGGGAAAGTTGGCAGAGAAAAAGTTTTGGTCCTGTGGCCAGAAACATTTATGAATAAGTCCGGAGCAAGTGTCGCTTCTCTAATTACTAGCAAGAAAAAAGCTGAAAATTTGATAGTCGTTCATGACGATTTGGATATGCCTATCGGCAAAATAAAAATCTCTTTCAACCGAGGAACAGGTGGACACAGGGGCGTGCTTTCAATAGTTAAAAAAATAAAGACAGAGGGTTTTGTCAGAGTTAGAGTGGGGATTAGTCCCGCAACTCCATCTGGCAAGACGAAAAAGCCAAAAGGAGATAGGGAAGTGGAGAAATTCATTTTAGGCAAATGGAAGCCTTCCGAAGAAGAGGCGCTGAAAAAGATTTCTAAAAACATAACTCAAATACTTGAAACCATTGTCAGTGAGGGTCGTGAAATGGCAATGAACATTCACAACTAAAAACACCCCGTTCAGTCGGGGTGTTTTTAGTTTTAACTTTCTATGTAAGAGAGAGCCATTTTTTGTTCTTGAGGATCAAAGAGGGAAATCTTGAAGCTGTATGTTTTTCCCAGCTCAAGTTTTTCTCTCAACTTGTCTTCACTTCCAAATTCAGAGATGTGAACAAGACCAGCAACACCTTCTTCAATAGATGCGAGTGCACCGTGCTTGTTGAATTTGATTACCACAGCTTTTACAACATCGTCTTTTTTGTATTTCTTGGAAGCGTCTATCCAAGGATTTTCTTTGAGGGCTTTTATTGAGAGAGATATCTTTCCGTCCTTTATTTCTATTATTTTTACTTTTACCTTTTCTCCAATCTTGAACATTGTTCTAAGATTTTCTACCAAGCCCCAATCAACTTCTGAAATGTGGACCAGTCCCTCCAAACCTTCTTCTATTTTAACAAACACTCCAAAATCTACGATTCCCGTTATTTCTCCGCTTAGCTCATCTCCGAGAGCGTATTTGTCTACTATTTCAGTTTTGTCTTTTTCTTCAGGATCTTTTTCTGAGAAGATAAGTTTTCCTTCTTTTGGATTTGCAGAAATTATTGAAACGGCAATTTTTTCTCCGACAAGTTTTCTCAATTCATCCAAAATTTTATCTTTGTCTCCATCATCAATCCTAGGATAATGCTCGGGCTTTAGCTGTGAAGCTGGCAAAAAGCCCTGTATTCCTTGCCAAGCGAGAATAAGCCCACCTTTGTTGGCTTCCTGTATCGGCAGTTCAAAAATTGTCTTATCTCTTATTGCTTCTTCAGCTTCACTCCAAATTAGAGCTTGGCGAGCTTCTTTGAGAGAAATTTCTATATAGCCGTCTTCATTTTCAAAAGAAACAACTTTTCCAGCGACAGAGTCGCCAATGCTCACCTTTTTAATTATGTCGCGAGCATTTAGGTATTCTCGTCCGTATATTATTCCTGTTCCAAAAGGAGGCAGGTCAATATATAGAGCCCCCGGCTCTATTCCTATAACTTTTCCTTCAACTAAATCATCTATTCCCGGAGGAGTGTCGCTTTCCGTAAAAAGGCGACCCATTGGGGAATCTTTTTTAGATGATTTTTCTTGTTCTTCTTGTTCTAAAACAATCGCACCGTCTTTATCTTTTTCCATTTTGTTTTTTATGGCGTTTTCGGCTTCGCTTTGTCTTTCAATCCTCTGTCCGAAGGTTATCGCCAAACTGATAATTTAAAAAACTAGCCTTGGCAATATAGCCAAGACACGAACAGGATTCTAACTCGAAAATAGACAAAAAGCAACAATAATAAAAATATCCAAAAAACGCCTATTTAGAGCTTTATTTTTTACACAGATGTGCTAGAATTAACTGGTAATGATAATTTCTTATCACGGATTAGAGGCTCTAAAAGTCCAATTTGGCGATACTGTAATCGCTCTAAATCCTGTATCTAAAGACTCAAAATTCAAGTCTGGCAAGTTTGGGGCAGATATTGTTTTGGTGTCTGCAAACCACCCAGATTTCAATGGCGTTGAACAAGCCTCAAGAGGAGATAAAGAACCCTTTGTCGTTGATGGTCCGGGCGAGTATGAAATAGGAGGAATTGTGATCCGTGGTTTTCCTTCAAAAACTGAGCACGGTGGATCAGAAATTTTGAATACGATCTACAGTATAACTCTTGAAGGTATGAATTTATGCTTTTTGGGAGCACTAGGTTCTTTAGAGTCTCTAACCGCCGAAACAAAAGCATCTCTGGACGGTATAGACATACTTTTTGTTCCAATAGGTGGAGATGGGGTTTTGGAAGCGTCTGATGCTTACAAGCTTTCTGTTAAACTTGAACCAAAAATAATCATTCCTATCCATTTTGGAGAGGGGGTGAACACGACAGCGTTAAAAGAATTTCTGAAAGAAGGTGGGGAGGAAAAAATTTCTCCGGTAGACAAGCTTACGGTCAAGAAAAAGGACTTAGAGGGAAGAGAGGGGGACATTGTTGTATTATCTTCAACGAACTGATTTAATTTAAATACTATGTTTGACCTAATAGAACATCTAAGGGGGAAGCCAGAAAAATACAGAAAGAGATTTTCTCTAGCTGTTGCTTTTTTCGCCACTGCTGTGATTTTTGCCGTCTGGGCATCAGTCTTGTTTCCAGCCGGTCAGTCTAGAATTGTCGCCAGAGCTCAGCCAGAAAGAGAAGTGCAAAAAGCAGATAGCCCAATTGCTACGATAAGAAAAAGCACAGCTCAAGCATTTTCGGCTATAAAGGGGATTTTAAGTGATAGTGAAAAGTCTATTGATTTTCAAAGTGAATACGAACGCATTAGAGATCAAGTAGATAGTGGTCAAATAAAACTTGGTCCACAAGAAGTCAGACCGTAAACTCTTTTTCTAAAAATTTTTAAAAAGAGCGATTAATTTGTAATGGCAAAAAAAGAAGACAAAAAAGAAAAAAATAACTCCGAAGAGCGCGTTAGCGTGGTGCCTAGAAACATCGTCTCTGAAATGAAAGAGTCTTTTATAGACTATGCAATGTCTGTCATTACAGACAGAGCGCTCCCTGATGTGAAGGACGGACTTAAACCAGTACACCGAAGGATTTTGTATTCAATGCATCAGATGGGTCTTTCTTCTTCGGCAAAATTTAGAAAATCTGCAACGGTAGTTGGAGATGTTTTGGGAAGTTTTCATCCTCATGGAGATTCTTCTGTTTACGAGGCGCTGGTGAAGCTCACTCAAGATTTCACCACTAGATATCCTCTGGTGTTGGGACAGGGAAACTTCGGTTCAATAGATGGGGACAATGCCGCCGCTTACAGGTACACAGAAGCAAAGATGTCTCGTCTCGCAGGTGAGCTTTTGAGAGATATAGAAAAAGACACCGTTGATTTCAGACCAAACTATGACGGAAGTAAAAAGGAGCCAGTTGTTCTTCCAGCTTCTGCTCCCAACCTTCTTTTGAATGGAACTTTGGGTATT
Organism: uncultured Candidatus Saccharibacteria bacterium; assembly: GCA_964509605.1. Taxonomy (GTDB): domain Bacteria; phylum Patescibacteriota; class Minisyncoccia; order Phycocordibacterales; family Zambryskibacteraceae; genus CAZDXF01. Next base: position 173,818 of record CAZDXF010000001.1, on the reverse strand, counting down.
GCTGTTGGAATGGCGACCAACATACCTCCGCACAACTTAAATGAACTTTGTGACGCTGTTTCTTATTTGGTTGATAATCCAAAAGCAACCACAGAAGATCTTTTGCAATTTGTGAAAGGTCCAGATTTTCCAACGGGCGGAATTATTTTTAATGAAAAAGACATTCATCACGCTTATGCAACCGGACGAGGAGGTGTGGTGGCGCGTGGAGTTGCTGAAATTGTTGAAACAAAACTTGGAAGTTTCCAAATTGTAATTAGTGAAATTCCTTTTAGAGTCAACAAAGCCGATCTTATAGAAAAGATAGCCGAGCTTGTGAGAGAAAAGAAAGTTGAGGGTATAAAAGGTCTTCGGGATGAATCCACAAAAGATATTCGCATCGTCATAGACCTAAAATCTGGAAGCCAACCTCAGAAGATTTTGAACTCTCTATATAAACACACACAGCTTGAAGATTCTTTTCACTTCAACCTTGTCGCGCTTGTTGACGGAGTGCCACAGACTCTTTCTCTCAAAACTATTTTGGAGGAATTTGTTTCTCATCGCACAACAGTCATTCGCAGGAGAACCGAATTTGATTTACTGAAAGCCAAAGATAGAGAGCATATTTTGCTCGGTCTCAAAAAAGCGCTTGATCACATAGATAAAATAATAAAACTCATCAGAGGTTCAAAGACTGTAGAAGAAGCTCACAAAGAACTCAAAAGCCAGTTCAAGTTTTCTGATGCTCAAGCCACAGCGATTTTGGAAATGCGCCTTTCAAAGCTCGCAGGTTTGGAAAGGCAGAAAATAGAAGATGAGCTCAAAGAAGTTCAGGCATTGATAGAAGATCTTGAAAGTATTTTGGCAAATCCAAAGAAGATTCTTTCAATGATAAAGAAGGATATGGCGGAGCTTTCCGAAAAATACGGAGACGACAGAAGGACAAAAATTGTAAAGCATCCAGCTAAGTCGTTTTCTGTGGAAGATTTGATACCGGATGAAGAAAGCACTTTAGTTTTGACTGCGGGTGGATACATAAAGAGAACAAATCCGGACGAATATAGAAAACAAAAGAGAGGAGGCGTCGGAGTTGTAGATTTAAATACCAAAGAAGAAGATTTTGTCACTCATTTTTTGACCGCTTCAACTCACAGCGAGCTTCTTTTCTTTACCGACAAAGGCAAGGTTTATCAAATAAAAATGTATGATATTCCAGAAGGCAAGAAGGCGACTCGTGGAAAATCTGTAATGAACTTTATTTCTTTGGGCTCGGAAGAAAAGATAACTTCTATCCTTCCTGTCAGCAAAGAAGTCAAAGGCAAAGAAGAACTCTCGCTTTTCTTGGTTACTAAAAACGGGGTTGGTAAGAAAGTTTCGGCAGAAAGCTTCAAAGATGTTAGATCAAGTGGAATTATTGCAATAAAACTTACAGATGACGATTTGCTCGTTTCCGCTTCTCTGGTGGAAAAAGGAGATACTATCGCTATAGCTTCAACAAAAGGACAGTCAATTCATTTCAAAGAGTCTGATGTTCGTGAAATGGGTAGAGGCGCTGCTGGCGTGAGAGTCATTAAGCTGGTGAAAGGGGACGGCGTCGTGGCTGCTCAGTCAGTGTCTAAAGATCGTCTTTCAAAAGCGGAAATCTTGGTTGTAACTCAAAATGGATACGGTAAGAAAACTTCGCTTGGTGAATATAAAATTCAAAACAGAGGAGGCTCTGGAATAAAAACAGCTCAACTTACTTCAAAGACCGGAGTTCTCATCTCATCTGCTGTTGTAACAGACGAAGAAGAAGAGGTTGTGGCAATGTCTAAAAAAGGCCAGGTCATAAGGACGGGGCTTTCAGAAATCCCTTCTCTAGGAAGACAGACTCAGGGTGTCAGGATTATGAAAATGAGAGAAGGTGATTCGGTGGCTTCTGTTATCTGCCTCTAATTTCAACACTTTTTAAACCAGAGTTTTTTAATAAGTGATATAATTCACTCATTGAATTATTTATTATGTTTTCCGACCCGAACAAAAATGTTTATCAGTTTGGCTTGAGGTCTGGGATGCTTGTTGCAGATCTCGGTTCAGGCTCTGGTTTTTATACTTTAGCTTCTGCCAAAGCTGTCGGTCCAGAAGGTAAGGTTTTTGCTGTTGATATACAAAAGGTTTTACTGAGCAAGGTAAAAGAAGAGGCAAATAGGGCGGGCCTAACCAATGTTGAGATTATTTGGGGAGATATAGAAAAGGCGGGCGGAACTAGATTGAGAGACGAGTCTTTAGACTGCGTGATTCTTTCAAATATTTTGTTTCAAGTTTCTGATAGAGAAGCGCTTATAAAAGAAGCTGGCAGAATTCTAAAAAAAGGAGGCTTTTCGGCTGTCATAGATTGGTCGGACTCTTTCGGTGGTCTCGGCCCTAGGCCTGAAAATGTTTTTCCTCTTGAATCAGCGAAAGAATTTTTTCAAAAAAACGGTTTTATAGTAGAAAAAGAATTAAAAGTCGGGGAACATCATTATGGTTTTATTGCCAGAAAATCATAATTTAAACAAAAAATTGTGTTAAAGTTTATTAAATGAATACGAGTAAATTTCAATTAGTAATCACGGGATTTTTTGCAGGGCTAGTCATTTTGGGCATTTTAACTTTCGCCTTTTTCAAGGGCAGATCCACCCCCCAAGTTAGTATCACAATGTGGGGGACTGTTCCAGCAGATTCTTTTTCCGAAGTATTAAATCAGAGCCCCATTTTTAACGATAAGACTCTTAAAGTTTCTTATGTTTACAAAAATGAAGCGGATTTCAATCGCGATCTCGTAGAAGCGCTTGCATCTGGCATCGGCCCAGATGTCATCTTTACTTCTCACCAAACTATTTTGCGCCACATCAGTAGAGTGTTTCCAATACCATACGCTTCTTTGTCGGAGAGAATTTTCAAAGATTCTTACGCTGAGATCGGAGAGATTTTTTTGAGAAGTGATGGAATTTTGGCTATTCCAGTTTTCATCGATCCATTAATAATGTATTGGAACAGAGATATATTTACGACCGCTGGCATTTCTCTCCCACCAAAACAGTGGTCCGAATTTTACAACCTCTCTTCGCAACTCACACAAAAAGACGGAGCTTTAAATATTTCCAGAAGTGCCGCTCCTCTTGGGGAGTCTAGAAATATCAGAAACTCCAAAGAGCTTATCTCCACTCTCTTTTTTCAAGCTGGAAATCCTATAACCATGAGCTCTGGCTCAGGCTTCGTCAGTGTCTTGCCGGAATCTTTTAATTCGGCTCTACCTCCGGCAGAGACGGCGCTTACTTTTTTTACTGAATTTTCAAATCCAACAAAGGTATTTCACTCTTGGAATAGATCTCTTCCGGATTCTCAGGACTACTTTTTGGCTGGCAATTTGGCTACATACTTTGGTTTTGCTTCTGAGTATTCTCTTATCAGACTCAAAAATCCGAATCTAAATTTTGATGTCGCAAATATGCCACAGTCGCAGTCGGCCAGCAGAAATATAACCTTCGGCAAAGTCTACGGGTTTGCATTGCTAAAAAATTCTAGAAATATAGCAGGAGGGTTCAATGCTTCTTTTATTTTGGCAAGCCCTGAGACAGCTCAAAAGTTTGCTGATATTTTTTCTTCAGCTCCCGCAAGAAGAGATTTGCTTTCCAAAAAGCCGACTGACTCTCGCGGAGGCATAGTTTACGATTCGGCCATCTGGTCACGAGCTTGGTATGACACAAACTATGAAGAGACCTCGGCTATCTTTCAAGAAATGATAGAATCTATAACTGGTGGAAGGGATAGAATACAGTCTTCGGTTATAAATGCACATAATTCTCTAAATAATCTTTTGAAAAGATAATGACCAATTCAGTTAAAAAAAGATATTTATCTAACATAGTGGCTTTTTTATCAGTGTTGTTTTCTTACTTTTTATTTTTTAGTGTTTCAAATGCGCAAGGCTTAATAGTTTGTAATGGTCCAAACTGCACATTTGACAGTCTCATTCTTCTCATAAGAAAAGTTATAGATTTCCTAATTTTGATTTCAGTGCCTTTGGCCTCGCTTTCATTTGCTTGGGCTGGATTTCTTTTAGTTTCTTCTGGCGGAAGTGAGGATAAAAAAAACAAAGCAAAAGAGATTTTTTCAAAAACCGCCATTGGTTTTATGATAGTTTTATCAGCTTGGCTTATCGTTTACTTTATTTCCTTGGCATTATTAGAGCCGGGGGTATCTCTACTTCAGCCATCTTCGTAGTATAATTTTAATATTATGAAAAAAACCTTTTCAGTTCTAATTATTACATCTCTGTTTTTTCTAATTTTTGTATTCCCTTTTGCCACAGCTATTGCTGACGGGGAAGGAAGTACTCTTATAAAATTAGAAAATCCATTTTCTAGAGGGAACAATCTTTACGACTTTTTGAAGGCACTTGTGGTAGATATTATTATTCCTCTTGGTGGAGTGATAGTGGTAATGGCCGTGATTTACTCTGGTTTTCTTTTTGTTACTGCCCAGGGAAATGAAGAACAACTAAAGAGAGCTAAAAGAGCTTTTACTTATACAGCAATAGGTGCTGCAATTTTATTGGGTGCTTGGACAATAGCTCTGGTGATTGAAAATACAATTGGCGCTGTCACAAATATATCCCCTTAATATGATTAGTTTTAGAAAAAAAACGGCTTTATTTTTGTTTTTAACAATCGCTTTGAGTGTATTTCCTTCTCCGACTTTGGCTCTTTCTTGTGTCCCGGGAGGCACGGATTTAGGTGTTTCAAGCAATCAAAATTTTAACGGTATAGTTTGCTTTTTTCTTGAATATATAGAATTGATAGTTCTCATTTTGGTCGCAGGATCTCTTCTTGTTTTTGTTTGGGGGGTAGCGAAATTCATTCTTTCAGCTGGAGATGAAAAGAAGGTGGCAGAGGGAAAAACTTTAATGTTTTGGGGAGTTATTGCTCTTTTTGTAATGGTTTCTGTATGGGGAATAATTCAACTTTTTTACAATGACTTTTTTGGTGGAGGCACTATAGGCGTGCCGACACTTCCTGAAAATGTTAGCCCTTAAATTTATGAAAAAAACTTTATTATTTTTGGTACTCTTCTTTCCAGTTTTTGCCAACGCGCAAATAAACACAGTTAAAGATTTACTCAAAGCAATTATTAGTCTTATAGGAGTTTTAATACCCCTGGCTTATGGTTTAGCACTCTTATTTTTCCTTTGGGGAATAGCTAAATTTATTTTTAGAGCTGGAGATGAAAAAGCAGTAGAAGAAGGTAAGAGGGTTATGATTTGGGGCATTATTGCTCTTTTTGTCATCACTTCTATTTGGGGGGTAATCGCCGTTTTTCAAAGTGATTTAGGTCTACCGTTGGGTCTACCAACTGGTTAAGGACACAATATAAACCAAATTATTCTCTAAAATTATTTTCATACAAGGCGTCTAATTTTATCCCCAGAACTATTGAAAAGGGCCTTATTTCTGGTATAATTGTCTCTGTATTAAAAGTTAAGGTATTAGAAGTTTATTTTAAAAAAATGAAGAAATTTATAGGATTTATTACAGTCTCTGCTCTGGCGTTACCATTCGTGTCTTCAGCGCAACCGTTGACCAATGTTGAGACATTTTTTACTTCAATAGGAAGAATTGTCGGAGTTCTTTTGCCAATAGTTGTGGCGATTGCTCTTTTGGCATTTTTCTGGGGTTTGGCAAAATTTGTTTTTTCTGCCGGTAACGAGGATGCGAAAGAAGAAGGTAAAAGAATTATGATCTGGGGACTCATTGCGCTCTTTGTAATGGTTTCTGTATGGGGGCTTGTAACATTCATAGGAGACGCTCTTGGTATAAATCAAGGAGATCCTCTCAACCAAGTTCCAACTGTTCCTGGTTTACCGTAGTATTTAATTTAAAAGGGTAATGTCTATAGAAGCCCTTCTTGGAAGGATAAATCAGGTTATTCTCAACCCGCTCATATTTCTTTTTTTCGGAATAGCTCTAGTTGTCTTCTTTTGGGGAATATTTAAATTTATCGCTAGAAATGACGATGAATCTGAAAGAGAGCAGGGAAAGAGAAGTATGGTCTGGGGTCTTGTGGGGATGTTTATAATGTTTTCAGTGTTTGGTATTGTAAATCTTATACTTAAAACTTTAGGCATTTCACCAGCATATCCGTTTAACTAAAAAATAATACAAGCAGTTCATGTCTCCCTGAATTGCTTGTATTATTTTTACTCTAGTATTATCATTTTATTATAGTTTGATTAAAATTAACATTAGTATTATGAAAAGATTAGGATTTATTTTGGGAGCTGTTTTACTGCCGACCTTGGCATCTGCTCAAGATTTGGGTGGGGTGGAGACACTGTTTACCTCCTTGGGTGGTATTGTTGCAACACTTTTGCCAATAGTCGTTGCTTTAGGTCTCCTAGCATTCTTCTGGGGACTGGTTAAGTTTATTTTTTCAGCAGGAGACGAAAGCGCAAAAGATGCTGGTAAAAGAATTATGATTTGGGGACTCATCGCTCTCTTTGTAATGGTTTCTGTGTGGGGGCTTGTTGGTTTTATTCAAGACTCTCTGGGGATTGATCCGGATATAGAATTGGATTCCGTTCCGACCGTTCCAGGTTTGTAATCTTTCTAAGGTTTATATAAAAATAAAACTTCTGGTGTTTGCCAGAAGTTTTATTTTTATTAATTAAAATTATAAAATTATTTTTCTCAACTATCTTTAGTGTTATTATCGTAACCACCCACTTCTCTTACTATCGATAGTAAGGAGCGTGAGGTGTCTAATTTGTTTTTTACATACATATTTAAATATAAAAAAGGGCGGAGCGAAATGTTCTCGCTCCGCCCCGCACTTCTTGTCTAGAAGCCGGTGAGAATAACTCTCATCCTCACCGTGGTGTCGGGCAGAACCGACATGAAGCTTATTGCCTCAAGCGATTCTGAAATTCTGATCCTTTCCCCGACATTGACAACCCGAACTCTCCCTCCGCCATACCTTATTGCGTATGGAAGGGAGTCCAGCTTCTGCCAGCGAGCCCTCCATCCCATGGGGACGGTTATGGGCTCGCTCCACCTGCCGGCCGGTGCGACCACCACCACCTCACCGTCCGAGCTTTCTCCAGCCACCCCGGCAATATTGCTCCGGGTTGGAATAACGCTCCCCGGAGGGAAAGCATAACCATCCCTCCAGCACCAGGCCGACGCAGACCACGGCTGGTAGCCACCTTGCCGAAGCAGAACCTTCGCCACGGCGATGTTGCCGTCGGCGGTTGTTATGTCGTAGAGGACTGGGTCCTCCTCCGCCAGACTCGTGAGTAGATCCTTGTGGATTTCCTCGTTGATCTGGTAGAGCCCGACATCGCTCGGGGTAATTTCCCCCCGAAGAACCTCGCCATCAGCTCGGAACTGCCGGAAGCGAGACTCGCACCCGGCAATCGCCCACATCACCGTGTCGGCAGGGAAGGCGCGCATCACGCGTTCCTTCTCTGGACCGTTGAAGTGCTCCCACGCAGGGCGGGGGAGACGAGCGACGGCATTGCCGGCACTCGTGAACTCAGTCGGAGCAGGCGACTCTTCGTCGTCGCTCCAGTCCCAGTTCCATGGGTCAAGTGGTGCCCCGAAAATCCGAAGCACCAAGAGAACCAGCGCGAACCCCCCGACCCCCTTCATGAAGGAGAGGGTCTTCTCCGCTTGTCGCGGAGAGTTTGCCATCATGGCCACGATCGCGACCATGATTAGATTCACTCCGATGAAGGCGAGTGTTTCTCCCATGGCTCTGAGATAGAGCTCGGGCCAGACGAGACCAAAGGCAATGTTGAGGAAAACATACCCCAGCACCGCCTTCATGCCGTCTTCGTACCGGCTCCTGAAGAGAGCCGGTCCCGTCGCACTTCCTCTTGCCATCTTGTAGACAAACCAGATGACAAGACCGACAGCGCCCCCCACGATCACCCATTTCAAGATAGAGGTGGGTGAAGGGAGACTGCTGAGAGCTTCTGTCGCCTTGGTTTCGAGACCCCGCACCCAGAGGTACAGGAGAAGGAAACCGAGGAGAGCAACAGCCGTCTGAATCGAGAGCTTCTTTCTGCTCTCAATCCGAGAGGAAGCCCATCGCCACGCACGGATTGTTCCGACGACGAACTTCTTCTTCATTCTCCTTATGAACCTGCGCATCATTCCTCCAATCTTGGTTGTGGTCTGGACAAACTTCTTCCAGATCTTCTTGATGATGTCCCCAATCTTTCTGAGGGCGATAGTGACCTTCTTTCGAACGATTCTTCCCATCCTCTTCAAGATCTCCCAAAGGAGATTGAAGAGAAATAGGAAAGCTATGCGTTGCACGAAGCCTCCTAGGTAGTTTAGGTAGTTGTAAAAGGACGGTATCTTTTTCAATTATATCATAAAAATAGGCACTTTGTCAATATAAAAAAGAAGAGCCGTGTGGCGCAAAAAGCGCGCCAAACGGCTCCCAACCAACTACTTCTTATCACCCTCCTCCGGCTCAGTCTTGAAGCCGGCTTTCTTCTTCTCGGATCCCTTGCTCACATCGGGAATGATCTGAGCAAGGTTTCCACCTGGTGCGAAAACAGTGACAGAGTCATTGTTTTCGTACGCTTCCGCGAAGCGAATCGCGGCAGCTCCCGGAGCGTTCGCCTGAGGCAGAATGACCTCGCGAACGCGATGAGCATCCGCCTCGTTCTTGGCGATCTGCGCTTTGGCCTTAGCCTCAGCGATTGCCACCAGCGCCTCATTCTCTCGCTTGGTCTTCTCCTTGAGCTCGAGAATCTTTCGAGTCTCTTCATCGGGGTCAATGGAATCAAGAGTGACCTTAGTGACCCTGATTCCAAGCTCGCGCTTGATGAGATCGCCAAGGCCCTCGACGGCTCTCACCAAATCCTGCTGACGGTCCTTGGCTTTGCCCCCGCTGATGAAGTCCTCGGGGTCGTGAGCGCTGGTAATGGCGATCACGGCTTCTCGGACCATCTGTGTCAGGACTGCTTGGAAATCTGGAAGACGCAAGACCGACTTTAGAGGCTGGATCCTCTCATAGTTCAGATTGAACCGCGCGTTGAGGGCGAATATTCCACCCGTCTCGGCCTTCTCCACCTGAACGGTGAGATTACCCGAGAAGTAAGGAAACTTCGTCTGGAAGTCCTTGGCGGTAGCAGAGAACTCCGTCTCTCCATCTTTCCGAGAATATCGGATTTGATGGATTTTGTTGAGACGGAGAAACCGTGTGAATGGAATTCCTCCAAGGTATTCCACTCCGAGGGTGTGGAACAGAAGTCCACGATCCTCTCTTCCGCGTCGGACAAACTCCCATTCCATGGGGTCGTCGTTCGTCTTGTCCAGCATACAGCCAGGAACATTGTGAAGAACATCCACAATGCCACCTGATACTGTTTCAGCCTCCGTGTCCTTGTTTTCTCTCGGGACGACGAAGGCGAAGGTGTTGGCGGGGATGAACCCCCAGACAACACCCAGTCCGCCCAGAAAGCGGATCAGACCCGCCACCAGAGCCACAATGGCAATGGTGAAGAATAGGGAAAGCACGCTACCTCCTTTGCGCAAAGCGCGTAGTGATAAGTAAGTTGTATTAGAACGGTTCTGCTCGCACTTTATCACAAAAACTATAAAAAGTCAAATCAAACCTACATAGGGTAGTCCTATGTAAATTACATTTTTTCAAATCTACATAGGGTAGTCCTATGTAATTTACACGACAATATACAAGGTGGAACCTTGTATATTTTTTCTTTATTTACTAACTACTGTCTACTGTTTACTTTTTACTTATCTAATATTTTATTTGATGCACGATTTTTCCTTCTCTATCGTAAAGCGTAATTGTTTCTCTTTCTTTTGCCCAAAGTTCCCAGGGTTGGCCAAGGAATATTCTCCACTCTCCTTTGTAGAAATCTTCATCATTTATATGGTTTGCCACGCACGAATTGTAATTGAATGTGGTTTGTATAAACGCCTTGCATTGATTTGTGAGCCCAAACACTCCGTCTACTCCACCCACTTCGTATCCGCCATCGGGCCTTCTCACATCTTTAAATTCAGGCGTGTGGCATCTAGGAATTTTTCTGACAAAGTCGTAGCAACTTTTTTCCAAGAACTCTACTTGAGGATAAGAAGTGGGGGATGGGCAACTTAGTGAAATAGATGGAGAAAATTTAACTTCTTTTGGTTTTTCCAAATACCCACTACACTTGTTTACTTGAAAGCTATTTATTGGATATCTAGTGCTCGGTGCCATATTTCCCGTTACAATATGAGCCCTTTCTCCCTTATTTAATATAACTGGTCCTAGCGTGTTGGCGACATTTGGTATGAAAAGTTTTGATCCTTGCGGTATTGGGATTCTTGAAGAATTTCCTAATATGACACTGTTTCCTAGCTGGTACCTCCTTGAGCCAGCACCATTTTGAAGAGTCCAACCCGTAATATTTATCGGTTGTTGGTTTCTAGAATTGGAAACTTTTAGAGTGATGTATTCAAGACTTGGCTGATATGCAGATCTGGCATTTCCTGTACTTATTTTTACTTGTTCAAAAAAAGGGGATTTGATGGGGTCTATTTCTTCGGCTGAATCGGTGTTATTTCTTGAGGAAGACGATGGAGAGACAAAGCTCGGTCCTCTAGAGCCAGATTCTCTTTCTGGCAAAATTGAACCACCAATCCAAGAAAGCACTAGAAGTGCCACAATTCCAACAATAAAAGCTGAATCACTATTACCTTTTTGCATACTTTAATATTACATCTTATTGGTAAATTAGAAACAGTTTTTAAAATAATTTTTCATTACTACACTACTAGCATTATTATGCGGTTCATTATGAGGCTTTACTTATAACCTTACTATATAACGTAACCCTCTTACTATCGATATATCGATAGTAAGAGGGCTAGATTAGTTTTTTCGATTTCTTTTCTTCACGGTTATTGGCAGTAATATCAATTCAATTGCGAGATCTATAAACCTATTTCCAGAATAATTTTTTATCCACTGCTCGGTCTCTTTGAATTTACCTATTCTCACATTTTCTTTATATCGTTCTGCAGTTGAGTAACTTATTCCAAGTTTTTTGCTTATTTCATAAGATCCCTGACCTTTTTTGAGCATTAATATAGTTGCTATTCTTTTTGAAAGCATTATTTTTTCGGTGGAAGTCAATATCTCTTCAAAAACTTCTTTTCTTGTCTGATGTCCACTTTCAAAAAGTAATTTCGATATGTATTTTTCTAGTTCACTTTTCGTTTTATTTGTGATTTTTTGCTTTGATACATGTGGCATTTTTTGGTTGAAGACTTGATCAGTTTAATAATTTTAAATTTTACCACTACTATCGATATATCGATAGTAGTGGTAAGGAGAGAAAAATCTTGTTTAATTTGTGGTGCTGGGGAGACCCACCAGAACGTGCCGGTCTATGGCCTAGGGAACCTCCACGCCTTACGGCATACCGCCAAGGCGGGACGAGTCTAGCTTGGTCTTTGTGCTGGGGAGAGGACTTGAACCTCCACGCCTTACGGCACTTGCTCCTAAGGCAAGCGTGTCTGCCATTTCACCACCCCAGCGTATTTTTATCCTAACAGCTATTAGCTAAAAACTAAAAACTATTATTGTCCGCCTAGTAGGATTCGAACCTACGACCGTTCGCTTAAGAGGCGACTGCTCTACCAACTGAGCTATAAGCGGTATATTGTGATTACTTCGCCTGTTATCTACCAAGACAGCTATGGGCAGACTAGAATCACAAATTTTTAGCTTTATGAATATACAATATTTTGCTCGTTTTTCCAATTCTAAAAATTTGGAACTTCGGCCCAAGAAACAATAGACCCATCGCTTGATTCAACGGATATTTTTAAGTTTGTGTAGGAATCTCTGTAAATTGCTCTTATGTCAAAATTTCTGGGGTTTCCAGTTGGATTTGAAGACGGGAATATTTGGCAAGAATCTGTTCCCACATTCACTGTCTCATTTCCAGAATATTCATTGTCTATAAAAAGTTTTAACCTCGCTTGTTCCGCACAAGCTTCGGCCAGAGAAAAACTTTTTTTCTTAAACTCGTGTTCAAGAACAGAAAATCTTCCAAAAAAACCGCTAAAAGATAGCGTTGTGGCGACGATTAAAAGCACGGCCGAAATTATTATTACGGAAATTAAAGCTATAAAACCAGATTTGTTCGTGTATCTAATCATTTAATTTCTTATGTATCTTGTGGTCTCAAAGGTTGTTCCGTTTAAAGTTAAAACAGCTTTTATTCCCGCTGGCGAAGCTCCACTTTCTTCTAATTTTTCAAAAACTAAACTCTCCAAGATTACATTTGGAGTTGTTATTGGCAAAAACGAATTCAAGGCGCCGTCCCTAAACTCAACAAAATTTCCGTTTATCTGAATGTCTGATTGTGCTCCATCAGACTTTATTACTCTTAAAACACTTCCACTTCCAGAAGAGGGAAGAACGATGCTTTGTGCGCCGTTTAAAGCGGATTCTATTTTTCTAATTACAAAATTTCCTTCGCTTTGAATTACTATTTTTTTATCAATAGCACTCGACCCTCTCAAAAGTTCATAAGCGGATACTATCGTTCCAGTTATTATTATTGAAAAAAGCGCTATGTATATGACGCTTTCCATCAAAGTAAAACCTTTTTGTTGGTTTAAATTGAGCATGAAGGAGAGGGATATATTATTCTCAAAGCATTGTTCGCCTCGTTCGTCACATAGGCTGTATCATCCAAAAAATCGAGCCCTGTAGATTTCTCAGAGAAATTGAGAGGGCATGTTGAGACAGTAAAAATATTTTCAGGATCACTAATGTTGTATACCATAAAGGGACCGCCGTTTCCGCTTGGGCCTGGAGCCGGATTTTGATCTGTTGTTGCTAAGAAGGCAAGTTCTCCACGAACCTTTATTCCAGCAACCTCTGTGTTTGGGTTGAGCCCCAGATTCACTGAACCAAGAGGTAAGATTTTTTCAGTATCAGATATGTTTAGTATATAGAAGTCGTGATTTACAGCAGTCCTTTTTCTTCCAAGGTAAGCTTTATTTCCCATTATTTCTATAGCTGTACCATCAAAATTTCCGGGTGCTCTGAAGTTCATTTTTCCATCAGGGCTCCCCGAAAAACAATTATTAACCATAAGAGCGGGATTGCTAATGTCTATCACTATTAATTCACATCCAGCTGATGTTTGAGCAGAAGCTGCAATATAAGCATTATTTCCCTGGACAACAATTTCATAAACAGAGTGATTAAGCCCAACGCTCCCTATATGGTCTACTGATGAAGGAAGATTCTCTTCAAAAACATGAAATTCATTCCCGGCAGTTTCTCTTGTCCCAATATATATTCTTCTGTTGTAGTAAAAAAGATCTGTACCTTGAGGTTGACTGCCTCCGACACCGGGTAATGTTTTTTTTATGATCATCTCGATACTCGGATTGTTAATTGGATAGTTGGAAAAATCGATCTGTAGCACTTGCAGTTGGGCTGTTGTTGAGGCGCTAGCCAAAAATGCATAAGCGGTTTGACCTAAAATTTTTGTATCAATACCGTTTAATGTGTGCCCTGTATCGAATTTTCCTACGAGAATTGGGTTGCTTGGGTTTGTTACATCTGCTATCCAAAATGTTTCCATCGTTCCAGTTTTTGTTGTCGTCATTAGTGCGAAAACTCCCTTATTGTTTTTTATAACATCAACATCGGTGGCCTTGCTTCCCGGGTGGATAAACTCACTTGTCTCGTAATATTTTGGTGATTCCCAATTACTAACAGCTGGAGAACTGGTGTCACAGTCCCCTCCGAGAGCTAAAGTTTCCGCTATGCTTGTCAGAATAGTTGATACTTTAACTTCTTGAGGGCGCGGAGAGCCAGAGTTCCAAGACACAAAGCTTGTAATTTCTTTTTTGCACGGAGAAATGTCTAAAACTTCCAACTTTTTTTCATACTCAAGAGCTCCTGAATTTTCAATTATAGGAGGAGAGGAAAATACAGAGAAGAAATTTTCTCTCGAATCTGCTCGAGCTTTTTCTATGGACTCATTGGCTTTACCTATTGCTTCTGCGTTTGTTTCGCTATCTATTGTTACTGATTGGTTTCCGAAGCCGACCATTATTACAGCTGACATGCTCAAGATTAAAATTGCAAAAGCTAGCAAAATTTCCAAAGTACTGCTTCCGGATTCTTTTTTTATCAAAAATTTTTTCATATTTACCAATTTATTCTGCCTTCATTGTTTATTGAAATAGTTTCTGGAGCTCTGCCGTCTTGCTCAAGCTCAATCTCATATTCTTGTGATTGGGGAGATAGTTGCGGAATAAGCTTTCCACTTAGCTGTTCAAAAACTACGGGAGAAATTTCTTCCAATCCTGTTATAGAGACGGAAGTGTTTGCTGGTATTACTTCATTTAATGGATCTGCTGGGTCGCAAGAACTGCCTCTAAAAATTATATAGTTTGGAGAAACAAAGCAAACCCCATGGCTTGTTTCAAACATATTGTTTAGGGCTCTGCTTCTGGCTCTTTCTAATATGCTCACCACTACCGCTTTTTCAGATCGAAATATATATCCCTTATATGAATTTATGCTTATAAAAATTCCAAAACTGAAGATAAAGACAAGTATTGCTATTGCAATTATCATTTCTATGAGCGTAAACCCACCCTTATCAAGGCTGTAAATTTTGGGTAATGCCATAGATTGGAATTATTATTGAAATAGCAACAAAACCGACCATAAGCCCCATAAAAATCATCAAAATTGGTTCTATTAGGTTCGATATGTTTTTTGTAAAATCATCCACCTCTCCTTCATAAAGTTCTGAAAGGTAGATGAGAGAGCTGGAAAGACTGCCACTTTTTTCTCCGACAGATATTATTTGAGACAAGACTTCTGGAAATAGGGAAGTATGTTTTTTTATGTGGCTTGAAAGTTTCTCTCCTCTATCTACAACTTTGAGCATTTTTTCTATTTCTTTTTTATATACGAGGTTGCTTGTCGCTTTTGCCGTCATAGGAAGAGACTCTGTAAGGGTGACACCGCTTTTTAGCAGAAGTCCGAGCGTTCTTGTCATATTCGCCAGATTGTAATATTGAGCCATTTTGCCTATAAGTGGGATTCTCAAGACTGTTCTGTCATAAAAGAAATGAAAGGGCTCTATTTTTCTTAATAGAATCGGGATAAGTATTGATAGACCGCCAATTATTCCCAAAATGAGCAAGCCATAATTTTTCAAAAAATTGCTAAGCGAAATTATGAATCTTGTTGTAAACGGAAGCTCCACATTTAGACTTGAGAAAACTGGCAGAAGTTTTGGAAAAAGAAAGACCACCAAAAAAGAAGTTATGACTATTGTGGCGACAGTGACGAGAGCGGGGTAAATAAATGCTCCGATAACTTTTCTTCGCAGAGCGTGTTTTTTCTTTAGTTCTTCTGCTAAATATTCAAGATTTTCACTAAGTATCCCAGTTGTCTCACCGACATATATTATGTTTATTGCCAGCTCGCCAAATGATCTTTTAAACTTTTCCAAAGCTTTTGAAAGATATTGTCCATTTGAGACATCGTGTATTACAGCTTCGAGCATTTTGGCATATCTTTTGGACTTGGTTTGCTCGCTTATCATATGAAGGCTGTCTAGCACAGGCACCCCAGCTTTTATTAGAAAAGACAGCCTTTTTGCAAAAAAAGTTTGTTCTCTCATCGAGAGACGCACAGCGCTTATTTTCGGAGATTTTTTCTTGACGGATTTTTTAACAGAGATTTTTTCTTTAGTTTTAATTTTAAGATGTAAAAAAGTTTTTTTTACCTTTTCCAAATATTCCTTCGTTTTATTTTTCTTTGAAACCATTTTATTCTCTTATAACTCTCAATATTTCTTCTACTGTCGTCTCTCCATTCTGAGCTTTTCTAAGACCGTCTTCTATCATTGTCGTCATTCCGTTTTGAATAGCTATTTTTTTTATTTCAGCCGAAGACGCCTTTCTAAGTATAGCCTCTCTTATATCGTTGTCTGCGACCAAAACTTCGTTTATACAAATTCTTCCGGAGTATCCACTGTCATTGCACCTATCACAACCCTTTCCCTTAAAAAGCTTTTTATCCATATCAAAAGGCGAGGAAAGTTTAAGCGATGATAGTGCTTCTCTGATAGCCGGAGTGATTTCAACTTCTTCTTTGCACTTTTCGCATATTTTTCTGACAAGTCTTTGCCCTATGGCCACGCTCACGGTGGAAGCTACCAAGTAAGCCTCAATGCCCATATCCAACAACCTCGGCAAGGTGGTAGCTGAATCGTTTGTGTGGACTGTGGAAAGAAGCAGGTGGCCTGTGAGTGCGGTGTTTACAGCAATACCAGCGGTTTCAGAATCTCTTATTTCTCCAACCATTATTATGTTTGGATCTTGTCGCAATATTGAACGCAGACCATTTGCAAAAGTTAGACCTGTCTTCGGGTTTACTTGTATTTGCTCTATTCCGTCTATTGCATATTCAATTGGATCTTCAATTGTAACTATTGAGACTTCGCTTGAGTTGAGCATTTTCACCAATGTATAAAGAGTCGTGGTCTTGCCAGATCCGGTTGGGCCGGTAGAAAGTATCATTCCCGTTGGCTTGTTGAGGGCGTGGAGAATTTTCTTCTGATCTTTTTCGCTGAAGCCCAAGTTTTCCAGTGTATAGCTTTCTGCTTTATCTGATAGAAGTCTCAATACAGCATTTTCTCCGTGATAAGTAGGAGCTATAGAGACTCTCACATCTACAAAACCTTTTTCTTGCAAAAACATATGCCTAAAACGGCCGTCTTGGGTTGCTTGATGCTCGTCTGTTCGGAGTCTTGCCAAAACTTTTATTCTAGAGATCACTTCAGAATGTATGTTTTTCGGGAATTCAAAAGAATCTTGAAGAACCCCGTCTATTCTAAGTCGCACGCGTACTTTGTCTGAACAAGGGTCTATGTGAATGTCTGAAGCACGGCTAAAATGCGCTTTTTCTATAAGGCAGTCTAGTAGGTTTATTATTGATATTTCGTCTCCGCGGGAGAGCTCGTCCAAGACCTTCTTGTCTGTCATTTTATGTATATGGAACTCTACTCCTAAGGGGCTTTGGTATCAAGTGCCCTTTAGTTGAAAACTGAGATGAGATATCGATCTATTTCACGCTGATCTAGGTCGTAAAAATATTTTCCTTCTTCAAAAAGACGATTTGCGAGACCTGTCCCGACAAATCTCCAGTGCCAGGGTTCAAATTCGTAATATGAATTGTTGTCTGGATAGGAAAGTATAAAGCCGAATCTGTGAGCATTTTCCTTTAGCCATTTATAAGCATCGGTGTTTTTGAATTGGAGAAAATTTGAGCCGGTTTGTGAAGTTGTAAAGTCAGCTGTTGTACCAAGTTGGTGCTCTGAATATCCCTGATCGGCAGAAAATTGGTTTGCTCCAGTGCCGTAGGTGACTTTGTAATTTGTTTTTAAAAGACTTTGTTCTCCGAATGAGCGATATGAAGATATTACCAATAAATCCACCCCGTCTTTTTTTGCTTCGGTTAGCAAGTCTTCAAGATAGGGGAGTACTCTAGAGTGGATTTTTTGTTCTCTGTTTCCTTCGTATAGATATTCGGATGGAACTTCAGACAAATCGGATGGAATGTAGTGTTCGTTTAGAAAATAGACTTTTGAATATTTTTGTAAAAGCTCTTTATCTGTCTCACTCAGCTTTTTTAAATTTCCGACAGTTCCCGCTATCTCATTTATTTGATTGGCGAAGAACATATTTTTTTGTTGTTCAGAAAAAAGTGCTTCTTCAACCTCTCTTTTTTCTATTTCTAAATTGGCGATGTTTTCTCGAAGTTCCTTTTCTGTTGAATAGAGATTGTCTTTAAGTTTGTTGTATTCAAGCCAGCCGAAAATAAGAGCTCCAATAGCTATCAAAAGTAGTATTCCAGTTATGATAAATAAAGTTTTTTCCGTCCTCATTTTCATCAGCCGATTCTATCATTTTATTTAAAAATGTGCCCATTTTAAAATAAAGAGATAAGATTATGGTATGAGGAAATTTTTGAAAGAATTAACCACTGAAGAAGTTCGTATTTTTAAGAAGTTAAATTCTCCTACAAAAATTCAAGATTTTATTGACTCAATCCCTTTCAATTTTGAAAGAGGTGGCGACACTTTAATGTCGCCGAGGCGAGTTTTGAAAGAAAATAAAGCCCATTGTTTGGAAGGAGCTCTCCTTGCTTCTGCCATTCTTTATTTTCACGGAAGGAAACCTCTGCTTTTGGACTTGGAAGCTTTGGCACCAGATGACAGTCATGTAGTAGCTCTTTTTAAGGAAGGTAGTGGCTGGGGAGCGATAAGTAAAACAAATCATGCCGTTTTGAGATACAGGGATCCTGTTTATAAAAATCCTAGAGAAATAGCAATGTCTTATTTCAATGAATATTTTTTAAATGATGGAACAAAAACTATGAAATCTTTTGCTGTTTTTGATTTGGCAAAAATAAAGAAAAACTGGATTACTGGCAAAGAAGATCTTTGGTTTGTAGAAAAAGAACTAGTAAGAGCTCCTCATAAAAAGATTATTAAAAATAGAAAAATTCTTAGGCGAGTCGATAGAGTTGAAATAAAAGCGGGGGAGATCACTGTTTGGAAAAAATAGGAAACCCCCGCGAGCGACACGCGCTCGCGGGGGCATTGAACTCTTCTCACTTGCCCTTGGCGAGGATCAGACTTCGTCCAAGAACTGAGATCCACACTCCGATCTCTCCGTTGGCGAGGACAACAAATTCCTTTGGCATCCTCACCTTGTACTGCTCGCCGACATCGCGCACGACATCCATGATGGTGTGTGCGATATGGTTGTGGTGGGGAACACGACGACATCTCAAGGCATCGCTCTTGATTGCCGTCACGCCGATGACCCTCATTCTCCGATTGAGCTCGGAAAGAACCCTCTTTCTCAGCTCAAAACGAAGACTTTTTGCCATCTTCTCGCGAGGACGACAGTTGGTGCGCCCTTTCCTGAGTCTTTTCATCAACTCCAAGATCATCAAAATCTCCTTGGGTAGTGTGGGTACGGTAGAACAACTCAAAACAAATTAACACGACTATATAAATGCGTCAAATATTAAAATTAAGAAACCCGTGGCGACCGGTTGGTCCACGGGTTTCCGATATCACTCTCCACAAGCATCTCTCATCAACCTGTCCAAAGTGATTATTGTTGCTTGCAGACGAAGAGATTCTTTGAGTACTCTTGGTTTTTCATCCAGGTCTCTCTCTTCGTAAGAGAACCACCCCATACGCTCACCAATAGACTCCCTTTCTTCAATTAGCAAGAGAGTCAAGAGGGCAGTGAGAACCAAGTCTTCAAAACTGATTACTTCATACTTTACCCTCATTGCCTCGAGCTGATCAACAACTTCTGGGTGAAGGCTCTTTTTGAGCCAATCCTCCATTGTTTCTGAATCGCTGTCATCTCTTCCTTCACCATCCCAACTTTGCTTTGAGGTAAAGTCATCTGACACAGAACCTCCCAGTTTGGGTGCTGGTCATGTGGCCGTTGTGTACTTCTTTATCTTGTTAGAGATTAGCAAAAATAAAAATTATTTCCAAACAAAAACTGCCACCCAATGGCAGTCTTTGTTTGGCTCCCACTTCTGGACGAGTTCAGTCTCTCCTATAGGTTTACGACCGAGGGAACTCTAAACTACTTGCCCGTCATGGCCTTGGCGATGTCGGGGGTTGCAATACAAAAAGAAATTGATGTTTCTGGGATTTTAGCACTCTTCCAAAATCAAACTACTTCAGAACTAATTGCATAAAAAGAAACCGCCTCGCCTGTGAGAGCGCGAGGCGCTCTCTTCGGCGGACGGTGTTGGAGCTCACGACACCAGCTTGAGCTGTGACTTCTGGGGTTCCGTGAGCCACGGCACATCGGTCAGCACCAGAGATGCGAAGACGGTGCTCTTGCAGGCACCGTCGACCATCCTCTGCTGTTGCTCTGCGGACAGTCGAGGACCCTTCCTGAGAACGGTCCAGCACGCCATCGGGCTCTGTGATGCCTTCTCGACGAGCCGTTCCACCTGTTCGGGTGTCAACACATTGTTACTCATCGTATGCCTCCTGACGAGCCTGTTCGTTGGCAGGAATGATGCCCCACTCTTCGGGCATCTCGTCACCCACGTCGAGCCCAGGACAGTCGGGCTTCTCGACGAAGATGTAGGTCTGACCCACACTGCGAACCAGTCCACCGCCCTGTGTTCCGTACACCGGGTAATCGTAACGCTTCGTGCTCAAATCGGACATTTGCCACCTCTCGGTTATCGGGTTTGTGCTCTATTTCAATATTAGCATACAATCAGTATGCTGTCAAGTAATGGCTCCGGAGACAGGATTCGGTCACGAATAATCCCGCCAAGGCGGGATTTTCTCGACCCCGACTCGGCAACCCCGCCCTCGTTAGATGGCGGGGGCTTCGCGCCTCCGTCTTTCGAATCCTGTTCCAGAAAGAGAAAAGTAAAACCCCAACGCTTTCGCATCGGGGTTCAACTTTCTCTAGCTCGACTTAGTGCGCGAGGTTGTAACCTTTTGGAAGACCAACAAAGACCACATTTGGATCCCCAATATCAAGCAGGGTTTCTTTGGAATTACGCAGCCGACAGCTGAGGAGATGATGAGTTATAAGTAAAAACTAGTGAATGGATGCCAAAAACAGGGGTCCATTCACTAAAAAATGTTAAATCAGGTCTAAGTCTCAAAAGAAAAAAGTCTTTATTTGTAGGGCTTATATTGTTAGACATGTTAAATCAAAGTGTGAGCTAGTGTTAAATAATTTTTGGTTTCTAAAAACCTTTATTTTAAGCTAGAAAAATGGTAAAATGGTCTCACTTATGGCCCCAGTTGCAAATACAGCTAAATATGACGAAATAAAGAGCATACCTGCTAAGTCTCTTAAGTCGTTCAGAAATAAAATTATTTGTGGCAGTGCTGTTGATGTGATGAAAATGATGCCAGATGGATCTGTTGATATTATTGTTACTTCACCCCCGTACAACCTCAAGAACTCTACAGGTAATGGAATGAAAGATGGTCGTGGTGGTAAGTGGGCAAACGCAGCTCTTCAAAAAGGATACACTCATCACGATGATTGTATGCCGCATGACGAGTATGTTAAATGGCAGCGCGACTGTCTTACAGAAATGATGCGTCTTATTCCAGAAGATGGGGCTATTTTTTATAACCACAAATGGCGTGTACAGAATGGGCTACTCCAGGACCGGCAGGATATTGTGAGTGGTTTTCCGGTCCGACAGGTAATCATTTGGCGAAGAAAAGGTGGGTTTAATTTTAATGCCGGTTACTTTGTGCCAACTTATGAAGTGATCTATCTAATCGCTAAACCTAAATTCAAACTCGCACCTAAATCAAATGGTCATGGAGATGTGTGGGAGTTCACGCAAGAAATGAAGAACGATCATCCAGCCGCCTTTCCAGTAGCCCTTATCGATCGTATCGTTGGATCAACAAATGCAAAGATTGTTTTGGATCCATTTATGGGTTCAGGAACCACCGCCATATCAGCAATTAACTTTGATCGTGACTATATCGGCATCGATCTTTCACCAGAATATTGTGAGATGGCAGAGGATCGAATTAAAGGTCACAAGTCTCAGTCAAAACTTATATAACTTCTATGGCAAATCAACCAAAAATCTATACAAAACCTGCTCTCATTGCGAAACTTAAGGAAATTTCTGAAATGGGCTGGATTCCCAATGCTCGACATAAGAATCATGGTGGTATCGGTAATACACTAGAAGACCTACTCGGTATTAAAGAAAACAACTTACCTATTCCAAATGCTGCTGAATGGGAATTAAAGACTCAACGTATCAACACATCATCACTCACAACTCTTTTCCATATTGAACCATCACCTCGAGCCATTAAGTTTGTCCCTCAAGTGTTGCTACCCAAATATGGCTGGGCTCATCAAGAAGATGGAAAGAAATACCCAGCCGGAGAAATGAGCTTCCGACAGACAATTCATGGTCTTTCTAGAAGTGATCGAGGTTTTATGGTCCAAATTGATAGATCTGAAAAGAAAGTGCTTATTTCTTTCGATGCTAAGAGCGTAGATATTCGTCATGCTGAATGGCTCAAGACTGTAAAAGAAAAGATTAGTCTTGGGGAGTTGGACCCACAGCCGTATTGGGGTTTTGACGATCTTGAACATAAGGCTGGCACAAAACTCCTCAATAGTTTTTATGTGCAGGCGGAAGTAAAAAAGATTCGTGGAAAAGAGCATTACAAATACAGCAAGGTCATGATGCTTCAAAAGTTTAATTTTGAGGGTTTCCTTAAGGCAATTGAAGAAGCAAAAGTGCTCGTCGACTTCGATGCTCGAACTGGTCACAATCATGGAACAAAATTCCGAATGCGTCAGGATAGTTGGCCGATGTTGTATGAGAAAGTAACTGTGATTATTTAAGATGGAAGCACCTCACACCCCACCACATTTTAACGGATCATCATTTAACTGCCCTCACTGCGGTGCTTTTTCAAACATCACATGGGATGATACTTACCTTGGGTACAGAGGGGTATCACAAATTACCGGTTTAAGAAGCGCACATTGTACGCATTGCAGCAACTATTCCTTATGGATTAGAGGAATCATGGTATACCCAGGAGAAATACCTGTTGCTTCACCGAATCAAGATTTGCCAGACGATATAAAAGAAGATTACTTGGAGGCCGCCAACATAGTAAACCAGTCACCACGTGGTGCAGCTGCTCTGCTTAGATTGGCGATAGAAAAATTAGTAAATCATCTTGAGGCAAAAGGTAAGGATCTTAATACTAAAATTGGTGACCTTGTATCAAAAGGCTTAAATCCAAAAATTCAAAAAGCGTTGGATGTGGTACGTGTGATAGGTAATGAATCGGTACATCCTGGTCAGATTGATCTAAACGATAAGCCTGAGACAGCACAAACTCTTTTTAGGCTAGTAAATGTGATTGCTGACAACATGATTACTGAGCCGAAAGAGGTTGATTCACTCTACGAAGAATTAGTTCCAGAAAATCTTAAGAATGGTATAGCCAAGAGAGATCAAAAATAGTATATGGACCAAGAAAAGAAAAAACTAAATGCCGTACACGAAAAAGATCTTACAAATCTTTTAGTCCGTTTGAATTTACTTGAAAAGGTAAATGCCAGTGAGATTAAATGTAAATTTTGTTCAACTGTAATTACTTTGCAAAATATTCATTCAATTCTGCCTGAATCTGGCAGCTTCAATTTTGTTTGTGATTCACCAGATTGCGTTAATAAACTAATGCAGTACCTGGACGAGAAAAGACTAAAGAAAGAACAAATATGACAGCTTTATGGGCATTATTCTGGACAGGAGTATCTGGGGTCGCTTGGGTCCCAGTTACGATCTATTTAATTAAGAATCCTGAGAAAATTCAATCCTGGGGATCAATGTTTGCATGGGTAATTAGTAAAGTTTGGAAAAATGGAGAATATTTCGCAATCAAACATGGAATCGAGTCGAAAGTAAATAGCTTTGTTTCAGAGTTGAATAATAATATTGCGGTCCCGTTCCCCAAGATTTCTATAAAGTGGACTGGTAGAGGTGACGATGAGTTGATATGGGGAGATGGTGAAGTAATTTTAGTAATGAGAGATAGAGAGCACAAAAGTAAAAATATTGTTCATGCCGCATATTTCTTTGTCTCAGAAGTCTTACTAAAGAAATCTAAAATTCATCTCTCTAAAACTCAAAAGACAAGCCTTGATTTATATGCAACACAAAAGATTCTTGAAAAGAAAGTTGGGTCATATGCCGAGCAATTTTCAAGTGGCTATTTTATTCCTGAGATACAAAAGGATACTCATGGAAAACTAAAATCGTATGTAACAAAAATAACTAATCTTGATCGCGCAGGATTATTTTTTCCAGTACTGATTCAGGAACTGAATCATCTAGGTAATAAGGTTTTCCTGTCAAACCCTGACCAACAAATTATGACAGAGGTTGATTCCTTAATTAATTTTCTTGAAACTTTTTCAGAGCGTGAAGTTGGAGATGTAACAACCCCCGATTGTTTTCAGGGTAAGTATTTAAGATGTTCTATCCGGATAGTTGCATCATGGCAGTCACGAGAAAATAATAAAGTTGAAGCACACAAAACAAGAATAAAAGAAATCGTGGATCGAGGTTTTGAAGATATATATGTTATTGGTGACGGTAGCATTTCCAATAGATTATTTATTGATAGAGTTATCAAGGCTGTTATAAACGAAGCAGGAGATGTTGAGAAAATTAAAAGTTATCGTTTTGATAGCCAAATCAAGAAACAGGGTAAGAGGATCAAAGTAAATACATCACTTACACACCTTAAAAATCCAACCGCAGTAAAGTACATTTACTCAAATGAAGAACTCGACAAGAACACTGTTGAAGCTATATACGAAAATATAACCTCAAACTAGGCCCTAAAAAGCCCTGTGTACGCTTTTCCAAGCCTACTCAGGGCTTTTTACGTTGCTGGGCAATTTCCACCAAAATCCACCACTTTCCCTAATTGATTCCGCAGACTTTTTGATACTTTTACCAAACATAATGTGAGGGTCCGGCAAGAAAGTGGAAATTGATTCCGCACGATTTTCTACGTTTTTATCAGGACATACTTATCACATCCTCCTCGAGGCGAGAGTAATTCCTACAGTTAGGCACTTTTGCACCGATAGGATTAGGTAGTTCTTTGGTCCAAAGTAATTCCTGCAGATAGTGAATTGTGGGACCTTAGAATAAAAATATTTCCAGTTGCACGGAAAGAGCTGAGTCACTTGCAACTGGGACTCAGCTCTTTCTGTTGCAGACAGATGAGCTGAACATAAGGTCGAGAACCCTCATGATTAGCAAACACGCACTAGACGAATACAAAGAAATTCATCACCAGGAAACCGGCAAGGTTTTTTCTGATGAAGTGTTGCTTGATGAGGCAATTAATCTCCTCACGCTTTTTAACTTCGTCTACAGGCCAGTTAAGAAGGTGTGGCTACAAGAATATGGACAACGAACAAGAGATAACTCCAATATGGCAAAACGAAAAACCAAAGTCGCCGTTCAGGATAGCTCTCAACCAGAATCAAAAAAATCTCAATCTACAAAAGCAGATTGAACAGATGGACAAGTCAAAGCTTCGGACCAAGCGGAAACCGAGCAGATTCTTTGTAGAGAACGAATATGTGCATGGTGGATATGCGGCCACGCTTCCTAACTCGTGCACAAGGATCTATCTTGTTCTTTCGGTCCATTGCAATAACGAAACCCAAGTTGCTTTTCCGAGTATCAGCAAGATCCAACAAATGTCGGGTTGCACCAATCGCAATACAGCCATGAAATCCATCGACACTCTCCAAGAGTATGGCATTATCGCTGTCCTCAAAACTAAAGGATTCAACATGGTCAATGTGTACTGTTTTCAGGCTGTTCGATATTGGAAGCCGATTCCTGGCTGGAAGGAAAAGCTCGATAAGTACAATAACAAATCGCAGTATCAATTCACGTCACATCGTAGTAACAAAAGACAGGATTATCGTAGTGACAGGGACGATACTCTAACTAACCTAAGGGATAACTCTTCTAATAATATAACTAACATTAAAGATGTTTTGAGGAAGAAAATGCAGGAAATGGGAATGCAGATTCCAGGAGAAGAAGTTGCTACTCAAGACCCTTCTTTGCATAGTGTGGTCGGTCCAGCTAAACACGAACCTTTACCCGTAATAGCGGGAAATTTACGGGAACATCGTAGTAACACCAGTGATACTACGATAGAGGAAGATTTGACCGTTTATAAACGGGAAAAAACGGCTCCTAAAGACCCAGAGCCACCATTTATAAATGGTGAAAAATGGGTAGACCACGCAACTAATAACATGGGTCATGACCTCAATGACCAAAACTTTAAAAGCGCATATGAACAATAAAACACCCACAATCAAATACTTCCTCTACGCCCGCAAATCGAGCGAAGCGGAAGATAGACAAGCGGCATCTATCGATGCCCAGAAGGACGAACTTCTTAAGATTGCCAAAGAGCAAGGTTTAGCAATTGTGGAAATTCTTGAAGAATCACAATCAGCAAAGAAACCAGGGAGACCCATATTCAATAAGATGCTTGAAAGAATATACAAAGGCGAAGCAAATGGAATTGTGTGTTGGAAGTTGGACCGACTTGCTCGCAACCCCGTAGATGGCGGACAAATAAGTTGGATGTTGCAGCAAAGTGCCATTGCACAGATCGTAACCTTCGGCCGAACGTATTATCCAACTGATAACGTGCTTATGATGCAGGTCGAGCTTGGTATGGCTAACCAATACATCAGAGACTTGTCAGTGAATGTAAAAAGAGGTTTGGCCAAGAAAGTCCGAGAAGGTTGGATGCCAAGCGGTTGTCCCATCGGCTACATGAGTACACCGGACCGAGAGAAAGGGTTTAAAACAATCAGCATAGACCCCGATCGCTTTCCAGTGGTCCGAAGACTCTTTGATCTCATGCTTACTGGCACTTATACCATTGCTCAGATTTGGAATATCTCACGTAAGGAGTTGAATTTAAAGACATGCAAGCGCAGAAATATTGGTGGCAAACATCTTTCAAAAAGTGCAGTGTATGCCACACTCAGCAATCCATTTTATTACGGCTGGTTTGAGTACCCATACAAAAGCGGAGAATGGCACAAAGGTGCGCATGAGCCGATGATCACTGAGGATGAATTCAATAAGGTCCAAGTGCTTATGGGTAGGAAGACCACTCCTCGACTCGAGAAGAATTTAAACTTTGCTTTTACCGGTCTCATGAAGTGCGGCACGTGTGGTTGTAGTATCACTGCTCAAGCCAAAGTAAAGCGGTGTAAAAACGGCAATGTTCATCACTACGTCTACTACAATTGCACCAAGAAGAAAGTCGATACGAACTGTCCCGAGCGTTGTATCGAACTGAAAGACCTTACACTCGATATTAAGGAAAAGATAAGCGAGATAACTATTTCAGAAAAGTTTAAGAATTGGGCTATCAAGCATCTTCATGTGATGCGAAAGAATGAGGCCGACAGCGATTCGATGGTCCTCAAAGGAAAACATAAAGAACTTGAAGAAGTAACCAAGAATTTACAATCACTTACGCTTAACTTCACCTCGCCAAATAATCAGGAAAGAACACTGATATCAGACGATGAATATCAGAACCTCAAAGCCGGAATGGTCAAAAGAAAATTGATTCTTGAGGATCAGCTTAATGTTCAAAACAAACAGGTCCTCGAATGGGTAGAACTAAGCGAGCGAACCTTTAACTTTGCCTGCTACGCCCACATTTGGTTTGAAAAAGGAGACGATAAGGCCAAGAGAGCGATACTCGCGTGCTTAGGCTCGAACCTCACCCTAAAAGGCAAAAAGGTCTTTGTAAATTACCATTCTTTCATCAAGACGCTTATAAAAAGTCGTCAGGCGGTTGAAGACGAATTTGAGAAGGTTAGAACCTCCAAAGTATCAAGCAATAAAAGACAAAACCCCACAAATTGTGAGGTTTCGTCACTAGGGCTCCGGAGACAGGATTCGAACCTGTGACCAATCGCTTACACTAATCCCAAAATTTCTTTTGGGTATGGACTATATCTTCATCCTTCTTTTGTGGAGGATGGGATGCGAGGCGCTTCGTCTTGTTTTTGCAAGTCTACTCCCGTTAGGGATAGTCTCTGAACCTTTCCAACTCCAATCTTGAGAAACGAAATTTCGTTTTCCAAAATTGGAGTTGGACTTGGCTGCTGATTGCCCACGACTTTACGTTTGGGTTTCCAGTCAATTCACCTCGAGTTTCATCCTAGATTCCTCTAGGAAGCTGCTATTTACTTTACAGGCGATCGCTCTACCGCTGAGCTACTCCGGAATGTTTTTAAAATATCTAAAAACACTTTTCCGCTGAGCCCTGCCCGACTTGGGCGGGTACTCCGGAATATTTTTTGTTTTCAAGGAACAGCCAGAATAATAGCAAAAATAAAAAAGAATTCAAAAGCCATTATTGCAAGTGGTAATTTTTGCGTGTTAATATCTTAAAAGCAGTACACAACCCAAACTTCAAAGAGAGGTTCTCATATGAAGCCCGGAGAGCATTTTGACCATCTGAGCAGTGGTGATCTCGCGGAGATGGAGAAGGACACCGACCGAGAGCTGGGACGAGCTCGAAGCGTTTCAAGGGTAAGACTCAAGCTCATTCGCTTCCTGTCTTCGTCCGCTTCGGACAGATTCCTGACTCCGACTGACCTGGTCTCTGCTCTCAAGGAGAGAGCGGATCAGCTCGTCCGAGTGTCCGATCCGGAGCTCGAGGAGAACGGGCAGTTCTCCGCACTTTCGAAGTAGTATGGGTGGGCAATGACCCCGACATCAGTTGTGATGTCGGGGTCATATTCGTATAAAAATAAAAACTAGATAAGAGTGGAACGGTTTGGTAAAATTAAAATATAACCAAAACAAAATGAATAAAAACATCAAAGCTACAAATATAGAAATTACCCCCGCCATTTCAGATTATTTGGACAAAAGACTCTCTTCTTTTGATAGGTTTATCCCATCTGACGATACTAGTGCAATGTGCCAAGTGGAAGTGGGGAAGACAACTAAACACCACAAGTCCGGAGATTTTTTCAAAGCCGAAGTAAATTTGAGAGTTTCTGGAAAAAATTTCTATGCAGTTTCTGAAAAAGAAGATCTCTACGCTGCGATAGATGAGGTAAAAGACGAAATTGTTTATCAAATGACATCCGAAAAAGATAAGAGTCAGACTCTTATGAAAAAAGGTGCTTTGAAATTTAAAAATATGATAAAGGGTCTTGGGGATTGGGGACCTTGGGGAGGAAACAAATAAATGGATTTAACAAAAAAAGTTCATCCAATAGTTTCGGTAGGAGTAATTTTAGGAGCTTTTTTTCTTATTGGAGTATTGCATCTTATGAATAAGACCACAGAGAAAGCTCAAGCAATGTGGTATTACACTGTGCCTGTGGAAAGCCCTCAAACTTATTCTAGATAGTTTCCGTACCCTCTACGGAATTCTTCAGCAGACATTTCTTTTTTACCCTCTGGTAAAACTTTATCTATAACCAGTTTACCTTCTGAAATGTGAGCTTTTTTTACTATTACTCTAGTTTTTTTACCTTTGTGTTCAATAAAAAAATATGATCCCGGCCACTCGCTGAAGGCGCGAATTTTTCTTAAATTCTTTTCAGCACTATCTCTCAAATCAATAAGCCCGTCCTCCTTTTTTATTTTCTTTGTAAAAGTCGCTTTTGAATGATCTTGTTCTTGTGCTTTTACCTTACCAGAAAGCCAAAGGGGAATAGTTTCTGCAAGTAGAATTCCACCTTCTTTTGCAAGCGTGTTTTCCAGGTCTTCAAAGTATGGAGGCCATTCTTCCGTTTCTATTTTTTTCTGGACAATTACATCACCATGATCCATCTTCTCATCTATTAGCATTATAGAAACTCCGGTATTTTCTTCTTCCAAAATTACGCTTTCAATGGGAGAAGCTCCGCGCAGTTTCGGCAGTAGAGATGGGTGGACATTTAGCGAACCAAACTCTGGTATGTCCAAGATTTCTTTTGGAATGATTTTTCCATAAGAAGCAACGATGAACAGCTTATAGTTTGTAGCTTTTAGTTGTTGGAGAAAATCAGAGTCAGAAAGATTTGTGGGTTGTAAGACGGGGATACCGCGGGCTTTGGCCCACACTTTTACTGGTGGGGGAGTGATTTGCATTTTTCTACCTTGAGCTTTGTCTTTGGCTGTTATAACCAAAGACGGCAAAAAACCTGCTTTTTCCAATTCATTTAAAACCGCCTCTCCAAACTTCGGTGTGCCAAAAAAGGCAAACCTAATATCTGATTTATCCATTTTTATTTTTTAGTTTTGTCTTGTCTAAACTGCTCTTCCCAAACTTCCATAGGCATTTCTTCCAAGTCTTTTGCTTTGTCTATAAAAAGAATTCCATCTAGGTGATCGCATTCATGTTGAAATATTTGTGCTAGAAGACCAGAAGCGCCTCTTTTGAAAAATTTTCCGTTTTCATCATAGGCTTCAATGCTTGCTTTGTTGGATCTCCTTACTTTTCCGTAAAGATATCTTACGGAAAGGCATCCTTCTTCCATTAGTTTTTTGTCTTTTGATAATTTGGTTATTTTAGGGTTTATATAAACAGAGTCGGGGTACTCTTTTTCAGTTTTTTCTAGAAAAGATTTTACTTTTCCTGACACTACAAAAATTCTAAAGGGAACTCCGATTTGAGGCGCCGCTATCGCTACGCCATCCGGCTCTTTTGCCAAAAGAGCTTTCATATCAGATATGATTTTCTGAACTTTTTTGCTTTTTATTTCGCTTATTGGTACTTCTTTTGCAATAGAGCGAAGTATTTTATCTTCTTTTTGAACTATTTTTGCCATATTTGTAGCTTTTGGTTTTTAGCTTACGTGCCCGTTGGCTTTTTGACAAGCAAAAAGATCAGGGTAGCTTTTATTTAAATAACTCAAGAAAAGAACCCCACGAAGAACTGTGAGGTTCTTCGTGGGGTCAGAATTCTTTTGTTCGAAGGAGCCAACAAGCAGAACCCTCAGTTCTGTTGATGGTGATTGTCTTGATATCTCTGATTGGAGTCGCGCTGGGTGAATTCTGACGCCACTCATCTTTACCGTAGTGAGTATTCCAGTGCCCAGGCTGAACCATATCCAGTCTAAGAGAGTCGATTTTCAATTTCTCCAGACTTAGTCCGAACCTAACCTGAGCGTTCCACCACGGTGGGTCGTTCTCAAAACGAGTTCGGCTGTTAAGCCCCATACACATCACATAGAAGAAATAGTCTCCGCTCCTGAAAAGATGACCGTTCATTTGCGGGGCCAGTTCGAACCTAAACAATGTCTCCGAAGCACCGGTACTACTATTTGGTCTATCTACCACCGACGCTCCGTTTTCGCATGCGAAAACGGAAAGCCCAAAAATCAGGGCACATATAGTTTTGCGCATCTGTTTCTCCTTGTTGATGAAGAACTATGTTGTTGTCTGTTACCAATCATGACATATATAAATTATTTGTCAAACTAAAGCAAACTCTCTGGGTCTACTTGGATTTTGAATTGTGGTGGCAGAAGTAGAATCTTTTCAATAACAGACTTTTTAGGCCAATCTTTTGGCGAAAAGCGCATTAATGCATGAACAGAAAATATTTTTTCGCCAGTTCCGGAGATAGATCCAGTAAAGACGCTCAAGTCTTCGCCTTCAAACATTTTTTCAATAGCTTCCATTTCTTTCAAAACAACAGCTTTTTTCCCTTGCAAACTAATTTTTACAAAGATTTTGAACGGAGGATAATTAAATTTTTCTCTTTCTTCTATCTCTTGTCTAAAAAATTCCGTAACACTACCATTTATAGCTTTTTCAAAAAGTGGGTTATCGCTGTTTCTGGTCTGAACTAGAAAAATGTTTTTTGCCAAAGATCTCACTTTTTGGAGAATATAAAAAACTCTTTCGTTTATTCTAAAATCTGGAATTGAAAACATTGAGTCCATAGAGGCGACCGCTGTATTTTCGACCGACTCCGAAAGAGAAAGTAGAGCCATCTCTGTGCCCAGAAGGATAGACCCTGGGGAAGAGACAAATTTTGAAACAATTTCTCGAGCTTTTTTCTGAGTTTTGGCCGATTCTTTGTCTACTCTAAAGATTTTTACATCTGGGAATTTTTTCTTTATTTCTATTTCAACTTTTTCTATTCCAATACCAAGAGGATTAAGTTTCCAGCTTCGGCAATTTTCACATTTTTCCGTAGCGCTTCTTTGTTCTCCGCACTTGTGGCACAAAAAGAAATTTTCTTTGTTTTGTGTTCCAGAGTGAAGCACTAACACAGCTCCACAGGATTTGCATACGACCACTTTTCCGCAATCTCCGCATACCGTCACTGGAGAGAGACCCTTTCTAGAACTAAATATAAAAAGGTTTTGATTTTTTTTCTTGTTAAATTCGATGAGCTCTTCAAGCTCTGGACTCAGTACCCTAAACTCCTTCTCTTCGGAGTCTTTTTTCTTTTTCATATCTATAAGCACGCACTCAGCAGAGCTTAAATTTCTGAATTTTACTGGAGAGAATTCCAAGAGTTCATCATTTTTTTGTCTCCATAGAGTTTCTACAGAGAGAAATGAGTCTCCCAAAATAAAGCGAGCTTTTCTGTTTTTAGCAAAAATTTCCGCGAATTTTTTTAAATCCACAAAGGGTCTTGAAAGAGTTCTGTATCCTCTAGAATTTTCTCTGTCCAAAATTATTGATCCTATGTCTTGTCTAAACAGAGAGAGAAAGGGGACTGTCCCGATAATCAAAACAGGATGGGATCTATCTTTAACCACCTCGTATCTTTTTAGAAATTCTTTTTTTGAAAGCCCGCTATGAAAAGAAACAGTGTATTGCTCTATACCTCTATCCAAAACCTTTTCTATTTTATTAATGTCTTCTATTGTCGGCAGGCAGAAAAAAACAGATCGTTTTTTTGCGAATTCTTCTCTGATAAAACTTTTGTAATTTACAATTCTTTCTTCGTCATCTGCCTGTATTACAAATTTTTCACCAGCACCATGGGCTGTGCCGGTTTCTTTTGTTCCAATTTTACTTGAATGTTCCAATACAAATTTTGGTACTACAGAACCGAGAAAAGACCCTATCGGAGAAGCAAAAAATTCTGCTGTTTGCTCTGCGCTTTCCAAAAACTTATCGGGCAAGAAATGTTTTTCTTTTACAGCAATTATTTTTTTAAGCTCAAATTTGGCACTTCGCAACTCGCTTTTTATGTGTAAGACATCTTGTTTTTTTACCACTATTGCTGGAGTAGCTTTTCCTCTGAGTGGCACAGAAACTAAAGAGCCTAATGGAATTGAATCAGGGCCAAAGTAAGAAAGTAGGTTTTTAGATATCCCTTTAGAAATTGGGATAACAGCAAAGACTCTCATACTTAAATACTATTGTTTTCAGAGACCTTTTACAAACTCCAAATCTAGAAAGCGATAAAATAGATTCCTCCGCCTTCTTCAACAAAAAGACCATCTGGGCTTTGGACAAATTTTGGGTTTCTTACTCTCCATATCGGTTGGAAGTTTTGTGTTTCGGTTTTATCTACTTCTATAGCGAATATTCCTTCTTCGTTTGAAAAGATAACGACATCATTTCTATCTTTGAGAAAATCGGCACTTATTATATTTGAGAGAGCGTTTAATACCTCTATTCTGCTGTCGCAAATTTCTTCTTTACAGAAATAATGAGGTTTGTCTCCGCCTTTCCACTCCACAAATATTTTATTATTTTCTGTCCAAAGGGAAGCTTTTTCGTCTGCAGAAGAGACTGGTTTGTTTGAGCTCGGTGCTGTGTGGCTCAAAAGTCTTCTTCTTGCATTTTCTCTGGCTTCACTTCCTAGCTCCAAGTTTTCAACATCAAGTCTTTGTGGCAGATGAAAACTTTTAAGATAAAATTCATCGCCTTTTTGTGATTGAATAGTTTTTGCCCAAGGCCAAAAATTTTCTTTATGCACGACTATCGTGTGTTCTCCTTTTGAAACTTTTGGCAGAGATACTAATTCGCGATCTTTTGAAGTATAAGCTTTCTCTTTGCCGTCTAAAAATACAACAGATCCTTCAAGAGGGACTTCTATTGAAATTTTTGCCCCCGACAAAACAAGAGAACCTTCAGGTCTCCATCCGCTTTGCATTAGTATTACCAAAGCAAATATTGCTACGACCCCAATGGTTATAAGTGCTTTTTTGAAAATTTTGCCCCTCATCTTTTAGTTTGGTCGTAATTCTTGCAAAATAGCTTTTGAAAATCAATGTTTTTTTGGGATTTTGATTTATCGCCAGATTTTAAGAGGTTTTGGCAAGAGGTCCTTTCTGGACTTATGGCGGTCGTGATAGTATCTTAAAACTTGAATTATATGGGTATTTTCTCCAAAAAACTCGGTATTGATTTAGGAACGACTAGTGTTCTCGTCTTTGTTCCTGGGCGAGGAATTGTACTAAATGAACCCTCTGTGGTGGCCGTTTCTGAAGAAGACAATAAGATTTTGGCAATAGGGATTGATGCAAAGAAAATGATAGGAAAAACTCCAGAAAATATTATTGCTTATCGTCCAATGAAAGATGGCGTTATCGCAGATTACAGAACGACTGAAGCCATGCTTAGGTATTATATAAATAAAGCCATGGGAAGATGGAATATTTCAAAGCCAGATGTTTTGGTTTCTGTTCCCGCAGGTGTCAGCTCAACAGAAAGAAGGGCGGTGGTAGAAGCGGCAGTAAAAGCCGGAGCAAAAAATGCTTATGTTGTTAAAGAGCCGATTTTAGCGGCCATTGGAGCGGGTATTCCAATTCATGAACCATTGGGGCATATGATTGTTGATATTGGGGGAGGGACTACAGATGTGGCGGTAATTTCTTTGGGTGGAATAGTGTCATCAACTTCGGTGAAGTGTGCAGGAAATAGAATTGATACAGCGATTGCAGATTATATTAAAAAGACTTTTAACTTAGCGATAGGCGACAGAACAGCTGAGGAAATAAAAATAAAAGTTGGATCAGCTGTTCCTTTGGACGAGGAGCTTTCAATGACCATAAAAGGCAGGGACTATGTTTTAGGATTGCCTAGGTCTGTGGAAATAAAAACAAATGAAATTGTAAAATCAATCGGCAAAGAACTTCGCGAGATTGTAAAAGCAATAAAGGATGTATTGCAAGAAACTCCGCCAGAACTTTCCTCAGATATTATTGATCGTGGAATTATAATGACAGGAGGGACTTCTCAGTTGAGAAATCTTCCGGAGCTTATTTTTAGAAGAACGGGAGTGAAAGCGGTTTTAGCAAAAGATCCAATTTATTGTGTTGCTAGGGGGACAGGAATTGCTCTTGAGCATTTGGATACATATAAGAAATCTATTATTGCAAAGCGATAGTCTTTGAAACCGGACCTTAGAAAATGCACATATTCCGTTGCTACGGAATTGTTATGCTCGGTCCGTCGGCCTCCGCAATATTTTCTAAGGTCCGGTTTGTTTGAATGGCTCAAAATACGAATTAGAAGCTTGTGTGGTCTATATATAAACTATAAGCTACCCTAAGGTTTTTGCTTGGCAAAAAACCAACGGGCACGTAAGCTATAAGCTAAACCACCATGAATCTTTCTCTTTATATAAAACCGGAATCTATTCACCACGCTTATGGCATTTGCGGAGATAGAAATACGGCACTTTCCAAAGTGCTTGTGTTTATAGAAAAAGATCTAAAAACTAAAATCAGAGGAAACCCCGATTTTTGGATGGGGGAATATGAGACTTTTGGAATTGATGATGGTAGAAAGATTTCTGATCTTCATTCAACAAAACCATTTGGAAATAAGAAATTTTTTGTTTTAGTTTTTGATTCTATAACTTTTGAAGCACAAAATTCGCTACTTAAACTTTTTGAAGAACCAAATCCAGACAATCATTTTTTTATAATTGTTCCGAATCATGAAATATTTTTGCCGACACTTCGATCTCGTCTTTTTTTATTAGATCTGGGCAGAGAAGCTCTGGAGGAAGAAAAATCGGCTAGGAATTTTTTGAATTCAAATCAGGGAGAAAGAGCAAAAATTATAAAAGAAATATCGGACGAAAAAGATAAAGCAAAAGCCATCAACCTTCTTTCTGCTTTAGAAACAGAACTTTTTATTAAAGATAATAGAAGTGAAGATTTGAATTTTGCTCTGCAGGAAATAGTGAAAGCTAGAGAATATATGTTCAGTAGATCACCTTCTGTTAAAATGCTTCTTGAGCACATAGCTTCTGTCTTGCCTTAAATATGGTTTTTTCTACTCATTCAATTGTCGGGGGTTCCTTGGCAGTAATTTCTGGAGCAAATCCAGTTGGCGCATTTGTTGCTGGAATGGCTAGCCACTATCTTTTGGATGCAATACCTCATTGGGATTATCATCTTCTTTCTAAAAAAGATGGACAAAATGATTTGGATGGTGATTTGGTCATCGGAAAAAATTTTTTGATTGATATTTCAAAAATGATTTTAGATTTGGCGCTGGGTTTCCTCATTATATTTTTCTTTTTTCATCCCCAAGGCTTCTCTGTTCTTTTGGATATTGGAAGTCTGTTTTTTTGGCCGGTTTTGTGGGGTGCTTTTGGTGGAATTGCTCCGGACGGACTCCAGTTTCTATATTTCAAGATTAGAAAAGAGCCTCTAACATCTCTCCAGAAATTTCATCTTTTCATCCACACTCACATAAGAATGAGGGGCCGTTATGTTATTGGGCCAATAATTCAAATGATTATTGCTACTTTGTTTATTTTTATGGCTTTGCAGATAAATTGATTTCGTACTTTTCTCTGATACAATTTAGAAAATATGTATAACTTTAATCAGTTCAAACAAAAAATATCTGACATTGAAGAGTGGCTCAAAAAAGAGTTTTCTTCAATACGGACGGGTAGAGCAACTCCAGCAATCTTGGATGCAATTTCTGTTGATTCCTACGGGTCTAGAATGCACATAAATCAATTGGCCAGCATTGCTGTAGAAGATCCCAAGACCATAAGAGTGGTTCCTTGGGATATGACGCAGGTCAAATCAATAGAAAAAGCTGTTTTAGATTCTGATCTCGGGTTGTCTGTTTCTTCGGATGAAAAAGGATTGCGGATTTCATTTCCAGAATTGACTTCGGAAAGAAGAACTTCTTTGACAAAGGTTGCAAATCAAAAACACGAAGAGGCCAGAATCAGCTTGAGAAAAGAGAGGGAGAGGGTCTGGGAAGAGATACAGGAAAAAGAAAAAGCTGGAGAAATTGCCGAAGACGACAAGTTTAGACTTAAAAATGAAATGCAGAAGATTGTTGATGATGCCAATAAAAATCTTGATGCTATGGCAGAAAGGAAAGAAGCCGAAATAATGAACTAATGAGCATCATTATTTTTATAATAATTTTGGGTGTTTTGATTTTTGTCCACGAACTCGGACATTTTTTGGTCGCAAAAAAATCAGGCATTAGAGTAGATGAATTTGGTATTGGTTTTCCTCCAAAAATTTGGAGTAAAAAAGTTGGAGAAACGCTCTATTCACTAAACGCAGTTCCTTTTGGTGGTTTTGTTAAAATTGTAGGAGAAGATCCAACAGAAGAGCCTATTCCGGAAGAAGAGAGAAGTAGAAATTTTGCTTACAAACCAAAATTGGTTCAGACAGCTGTTTTGGGCGCTGGGGTATTTTTTAATATTATATTTGCTTGGGTCCTTATATCTTTTGGTTCCATGTTTGGATTACCAACTCCGGTTTCTGAAGCGCCCGATAGAGTCATAGATCCAAAGCTCGTCATAACTCAAATATCACCAGATTCTCCGGCGGAGAGATCGGGTATTAAGCCAGGAGATGTGATAAGTGCTGTCTCTTCTCAAGACAGGGTTTTGGAAGAAGTTTCTCCGCAAGGTGTTTCCAATTTTATTGAAGCTCACAGTAGAGATGAAATACTTTTTGAAATAAGAAGGGGTCAGCAGGAACTAACATTTAATCTCACTCCAGAAGAGGGAATTGTCTCTGGCAGATCAGTAGTCGGAGTCTCTATGGATATGATCGGAACTTTGAGACTTCCTCCACACGAAGCTTTTTGGGAAGCGGGAAAGACAACGGTCAGTCTTATTGGAGTAATAAGTGTCGGTTTATTTAATTTCATAAAAGACGCTTTTACTGGAAATGGCGGTTTCTCGGAAATTACCGGACCTGTGGGAATTGTGGGTCTCGTTGGAGATGTTTCTCAGCTTGGAATAATTTACCTCCTTTCTTTTACTGCTTTTATTTCTATAAACTTGGCAATAATAAACTTACTTCCATTTCCTGCGCTTGATGGTGGCAGAATTTTATTTGTAATCATTGAAGCAATAAAAGGTAGCCCAATAAAACCTCAAATCGCAAACACTTTAAATGGCCTGGGTTTTATTCTTCTCATTCTTCTTATGGTGGCTGTTACCATAAATGACATACTAAAACTCTTTTAAAACTGGTTCTTAAAATTTGCTGACTCCCTTTAAATACGCTAGTATTTTGGGGATGAAGCAGTCTCAATTATTTACAAAAACAAGGCGAGAAGCTCCAAAAGATGAGGTGGCAAAAAATGCCCAGCTTTTGATAAGGGCCGGTTTTATTTTTAAGGAAATGGCGGGTGTTTATACTCTTTTACCTTTGGGTCTCAGGGTGGTAAAGAGGATTGAGGAAATTATAAGGCAAGAGATGAATCTTCTTGGAGGTCAGGAAATGTCTCTTACAGCACTTCAAGATCCAGAAGTCTGGAATAAAAGTGGAAGATGGGACTTGGGAGAGGACGATATTTGGTTTAAAACAAAACTCAAAAACAACAGCGAAGTGGGTTTGGGTCTTACACACGAAGAACCTTTGACGAGAATTATGACTGAACACATCTCTTCTTACAGAGATTTGCCCAAATATGCGTATCAATTTCAAACAAAATTTAGAAATGAGCTTAGACAGAAGAGCGGAATTTTGAGAGGCAGAGAGTTTTTGATGAAAGATTTGTATTCGTTTTCAAAAAGCAAAGAAGAGCATGATGATTTTTACGAAAAATCAAAACAGGCTTATTTCAATGTTTTCAACAGAGTGGGAATTGGAGAAAAGACCTTTATAACCTTTGCTTCTGGTGGAAGTTTTAGCAAGTATTCTCACGAGTTTCAGACTTTAACTCAAAGTGGAGAAGACACAATTTTTGTTGATGAGGAAAATAAAATTGCTTTCAACAAAGAGATTGTTGATGAGGTGGACTTTAGTGAATTTAATACAAGAAGAGAGGGTTTGAGGGAAGAAAAAGCAATAGAAGTTGGAAATATATTTTCTCTGGGAACAAAGTTTTCGGAAGCTCTCGGTCTTTATTTTACTGATGAAAATGGTGATAAAAAGCCGGTAATTATGGGAAGTTATGGAATTGGGCTAGGTAGACTTATGGGAACAATCGTTGAGGTGCTTTCTGACGAAAAGGGAATTGTCTGGCCAGAAGATGTCGCCCCTTTTGATGCTCACATTTTGGAAATTCCTAGTTCTGATTCAAATGTCAAAAAAAGAGCTGAAAAGATATACGAAGAGCTTTCAAAAAATAAGGCAATACTTTATGACGATAGGGATGCGAGGGCTGGTGAAAAATTTGCAGATGCCGATCTAATAGGAATTCCTTATCAAATAATTGTTAGTGAAAGAGGAAATGCGGATGATACGGTGGAAATAAAAGAAAGAAAATCTGGAAAAAGTCAGCATCTTTCGGTAAACCATCTTCTTCTTTGGAAATTCCACGATTTCTTCTCTTAAAATATGAAAAAAGATTCATTTGAAAAATTCAGAAGACTTCTGTCTAACGATATCGGTATTGATTTGGGAACTGCAAATACTCTTGTCTATTTGCGTGGAAGCGGAATTGTCATCAATGAACCTTCGGTAGTCGCTTTAAATCAAAAGACCGGCAGAGTAGTTGCTGTTGGAAGTGAGGCAAAACAGATGCTTGGCAGAACACCTTCTCATATTACAGCTGTAAAACCTCTTGTTGATGGAGTCATTTCAGATTTTGAAGTTACGGAAGAAATGATTACTTATCTTTTAAATAAAGCTCAAAAAACCGGTAAAAAACTTTTGGGTCCAAGAGTGGTGGTGGGAGTGCCTTCTGGTATTACAAATGTAGAAATAAGGGCAGTGCGTGATGCTACGAGAAACGCTGGAGCTGGCGAGGTTCATATAGTAGAAGAACCGATGGCGGCAGCTATTGGAATGAGACTTCCCGTGAACGATCCAGTGGGTAGTATGGTGCTTGATATGGGAGGTGGTACAACAGATATTGCGGTAATTTCTCTGGGCGGAGTGGTGCGTTCAAAAAATTTGCGAATCGCTGGAGACAAGATTAACAACGACATAATTTCATATATAAGAAGTGAATTTAAAATTTTGATAGGAGAAAAAACCGCCGAGAATATAAAAATAGCAATTGGCTCAGTTTTGCCGGGGGATGCTCCGCTTGAAGCGTCTGTAAAAGGGAGAGATTTGGTTACAGGTCTTCCTAGAGAAGTTGTCATTACTGATGCAGATGTCAGGGAAGCAATATCTCAATCAATAGCGAGTCTGGTTGAAGCGACCAGAGAAGTGCTGGAGACGACTCCACCAGAAGTTCTGTCGGATATTATGCATAGGGGAATGCATTTGGCTGGAGGAGGCGCTCTTATTCAAGGTCTAGCCGAGCTTCTTCAAGAAGAAATAAAAATTCCTGTTTATGTTGCTCCCGACCCGCTTTCAACTGTTGCTAGAGGGACAGGAATAATTTTGGAAGACATAAATAATTTTAAAGAGGTTCTCATATCTAATGAAGATGAATTACCTCCAACCAAGTAAAAGGAAAAATTCTTCTCCAGGCAAAAGAGCTTTCAAGATAACTTCTGCTCTTATTGTATTTTTATTTGTATTTCATTTGTTTTTTCCAAATTTTCTTTTCGGGGCGTTTTATCCTGTCGGAAGTTTTTTTTGGAAAACTAGAGATTTTTTTTCAAACATAATTTCTCATCCAATAGGTTTGATTTCTTCTAAGAAAAAACTTGTGGAAGAAAAGGATAATCTTGAGAGGAGGGTTTCTGAACTTGAGGCAGAGATTTTGTCTCTCCGTTCTTTAAACAGGGAAGAGCTTTTTCTTAATGAAATTTTGAGCAAAAAAGCTCAGGAAAATTCTTTGATCTCTCGCGTTTTGGCCAAACCCCCTCAGTCTCCCTTTGATATTTTGGTTATTGAATCTGGAAGCGATGAAGGGGTTTTTTCTGGTGCTCACATTTGGGACAAAGGAATTCTTGTTGGTTGGGTTTCGGAAGTCGGTCGCGGTACTTCAAAAGCAGAACTCTTTTCAAGCGCAAATAGAGAGACAGTCGCTGAAGTTTTAAGAAACGGACTCTCATTTACTCTCAAGGGTAGAGGGGGTGGAAACTTTGAAGTTTCTGTACCCGCAGGGACAGATGTTGTGGTAGGAGACATTTTCGTTTTACCCTCTTCTCCAAGTCAGATATTGGCAAAAGTAGAGTCGATTGAACAAAGAGAGACCGATTCATTTAAAAAACTTTTCCTATCTTCTCCCGTAAACATTTTCAGTCTGCAATGGGTTGAGGTAGAAAGAAGGTGATGCAAAAATATTTTTCAAAAAGAATTATTTTTTCTGTAATTTTATTTATTTCCATTTTTATTTTTCCTTGGTGGATTACAGTTGCTCTATCTGCTTTCGGAATATTTGTTTTCAGGTCTT
Source organism: uncultured Candidatus Saccharibacteria bacterium (assembly GCA_964509605.1). Taxonomy (GTDB): domain Bacteria; phylum Patescibacteriota; class Minisyncoccia; order Phycocordibacterales; family Zambryskibacteraceae; genus CAZDXF01. Next base: position 132,433 of record CAZDXF010000001.1, on the reverse strand, counting down.
TTTATGAGGCGTTGATTGTGGGGGTCTTTATGGATACACTTTATGGTGGGATAAGCGGAAAATTTTTGACAGATTACGCCACAACCTTAGGTCTTTCTTTTTTGTTTCTGGTGTCCTATGTTCTAAAAGAAAATTTCTCTTTTCATAAATAATGATTCACTTTTGGAAAAAATTTTTACGCGGAATGTTCAACCGCGGTTCATATCGCAATAAGGAAATAGATCCTGATGAGATTTTTCTTGATTCAAAAAATCTGCCAGAGTTTGATGTCCATCAGTTTGAAGGAAGAATAGAGAAACCTGTTGATAGGAGAGCGGTATTTTTTCTTGGGGCAAGTTTTGTCCTAATAGGTCTTATTTTTGTAGGGAAGCTTTGGTTTTTGCAAGTTGTTCAAGGGGAAGCTTTTGAAACCAGAAGTCAGAACAATCACTTGCGACATACTACGATTTTTGCCAACAGAGGCCTAATTCTCGATAGAAATGGAGAGCATTTGGTTTGGAACGGTTTGAATCCGGATGGTGATTTTTCTCTGCGTGAATATGCAGATTTTTCAGGTATTTCTCACATTGTTGGTTATTTGAAATATCCTTCAAAAGATAAATTTGGAATTTATTATGATGATAAATTTAGCGGAAGGGATGGTGTGGAAATATACTACGAAGATATTCTTGCTGGAAGAAATGGTTTGAAAATTACAGAAACAGATGCCTTTGGTGAAGTTCAGTCGGAAAATACCCTTAGACTTCCAAAAGATGGAGAAAATTTGTCTCTTTCAATAGATGCAAGAGTTTCTGACAAGCTCTATGAAATTATCGAAAAAACATCTTCGGACTATGGTTTTCAGGGCGGAGCTGGAATATTGATGGATATTCACACTGGAGAAATTTTGGCAATGACGAGTTTTCCCGAATACGACTCCGACACAATGACTCAAGGAAAAGATTCCCAGCAGATTAATAATTTTTTGAATAACAAAAGCAATCCTTTTTTAAACAGAGCAATTTCTGGACTCTATATTCCAGGTTCTATAATCAAACCATTTCTTTCTGTTGCCGCACTTGAAGAAAATATTATTTCTCCAAACAAAGAAATTTTGAGCACTGGTTCAATAACCATTCCAAATCCTTACAACCCATCGCAGACAACTATTTTTAGAGACTGGAAAGCTCACGGTTTGACTGATATGAGGAGAGCTATTGCTGTGTCTTCAAATGTATATTTTTTTTCAATAGGCGGAGGATATGGTGATCAGCCTGGCTTGGGAATTACAAAAATAAAAGATTATATGGAGCGATTTGGTTTTGGAAAACCTACTGGAGTTGATATTGGTCTTGAGCAGTTTGGCAATGTCCCTAGCCCGCAGTGGAAGCTTGAAACTTTTGGTGAAGATGTTTGGAGGGTGGGAGATACTTACAACACTTCAATTGGTCAATATGGATTTCAAGTTACACCAATTCAGGCTGTTAGAGCTATTTCATCTCTTGCCAACGGCGGATATTTGTTGAATCCAACGATTAGAAAACTTGAACCTAATAAAAGAAATAAAGCGGAGAAACTGTCTTTCAAAGAGGAGAATTTAAAAATAGCGAGAGAGGGGATGAGAATGTCTGTTCAGGAAGGCACGGCTTCAGGACTTTCTATGCCTGGTATTGCGGTGGCGGGAAAGACGGGAACAGCAGAGCTCGGTGCTTTGAAAGAATTTGTAAACTCTTGGGTCGTTGGCTTTTTTCCTTATGAAAATCCAAAATATTCATTTGCGGTAATAATGGAAAGGGGGCCGAGAGCAAACACTATTGGGGCGACTTTTGTGATGCGACAGCTTTTGGAATGGATGTATATAAATACACTAGAGTATGTGAGGTAGATTTTTATAAAAAAACAGGTCCCGACACGCGCGTCGGGACCTTATTATTTCAGGACGCTGGGCGCCCATTTTGTTCGGTTCCGGCGCGGCCAATCATATAAGATTAGCTAAAACACGCCGGGGCATCGCAGGAGCTTGCTTTACCAGAGTTCCGAGCAGGAGGTGTCGGCCGTTGTTTATCCTTTTGGATAGGGCGTACCGAGCCTTTCTGCTTGTGCCGGATCAATGGCGGGGAAGTCTCCACCGATACCATTCGGCCTGTTTTGTTCCCGACTGTACCCCGTAGGTCGGGCAGACCATTACTTCAATCTCATCCTATTATATCAAATATAATATTTTAGTCAAGTGGTTTTTAGTCTAGTCTTTATCATTCGCTTTATTTTGATTGACTTTTAGGTATTTTCCTGTAGCATTTAGCCCCACAAATATGGCAGACGAACACGAATATTTAACACAGGAAAAGTACGATGAGTTCAAAAACGAGCTCACGGAACTAAAGACTGTAAAGCGCAAAGAAGTGGCTGAAAATTTGGAGTATGCCAAAGCTCTTGGCGATCTTTCTGAAAATGCCGAATATCACGAAGCTCGCGATATGCAGGCAAATATTGAAGATAGAATCAGAAAGCTGGAGATGATTTTAAAGTCTGCAACTATTGTTTCTTCACACAGCACCAACATTGTTTCTGTCGGTTCTGTTATTACGGTGCAGAAAGATGGGGAAAAAGATAAGAAGACCTTTACAATGGTTGGCTCTGAAGAAGCCGACTCTAGTAGCGGAAAGATTTCTGCAAAATCTCCTTTTGGTTCAGCTGTGATTGGAAAGAAGAAAGGAGAGACATTTTCTTTCAAGACCCCCTCTGGTACAATGACTTATAAGATAATCAGCATTCAGTAATAGAAATAAGGATATTTTCTGGTTGTCATTTTGATTACCAACACTAACTATTTCAACCGTGAGTTCTCTAGACGACATAAGAAATACAAGACTGGAAAAGCTAAAAATTTTGCAAGACAGAGGGATAGATCCGTATCCAACCTCTTCAAATCAGGATTATGAGCTTTCTGAAGTAGTAAAAAATTTTTCTAAACTTTCAAAACAAAAAAAGCCGATAAATCTTGTTGGTAGAATTCTTTCCCTACGACCTCAAGGCGCAATAATTTTCTTTCATTTTTCAGATGGGACTGAAAAATTTCAAGCTTTAATTAAAAAGGGTGAAAAAATAAAAGACGAGGAATTTTCTCTTTTTCAAGAGACGGTTGATATTGGAGACTTTGTTGAAGTTCGAGGAAATTTGTTTTTAACAAAAAGAAAAGAAAAAACTATTCAAGTCCACTCTTGGAGAATGCTTTCAAAATCTCTTCGCCCTTTGCCAGAGAAATGGCACGGTTTGCAGGATATTGAAGAGAGGTTTAGAAGAAGATATCTGGATACTCTTATGAATCCAGAAACCAAAGAGAGATTTCTTTTCAGGATTCGTCTCATGGATGAGGTTAGGAAGTTTTATAACGAAGAGGGTTATTTGGAAGTGGAATTGCCTCATCTTCAACCACTTGCCGGTGGTGCAACAGCACGACCTTTTACAGTTCACCACAATGCTCTGGATACCGACTTTTATTTGCCAATAGCTCAAGAACTTTATCTCAAAGAACTTTTGGTTGGCGGTTTTACAAAAGTCTATGAAATGGGAAGGAGATTTAGAAACGAGGGCATTGATACCACTCACAATCCGGAGTTTACAATGCTTGAGTCAAACGAAGCTTATGCTGACGCAAAAAGCCAGAGAGATTTTATAGAACGCCTCTTCAAACACATTGTCAAAAAAATGTTTGGTAAAAGCAAAATTTCTTATGATGGAAACACGATTGATTTTGGAAAAAAATTTGCAGTTGTTAGTTTCTACGATCTTTTGAAGAGAACGGCTCTCATACCAAATCCAGAATCAATAACAAGAGAAGATGCATCTATTCGCGCTCAGCAACTTGGAGTCAAAGTTGATTCAGATGATGCTTTAGAAAAAATATTGGACAATATTTATAAGAAAACCGCTCGAGGCAAGCTCATTCAGCCAACTTTCATAATTGATTATCCTGTTGCAATGAATCCTTTCGCAAAGAGAAAAGATGGCAACCCTGATTTGATAGACAGATTTCAACTTGTTGTTGGGGGAGTGGAGTTGGTGAATGCATTTTCGGAATTGAATAATCCGATTGATCAGAAAGAAAGATATTTGGAGCAAGACAAAAAAGGAGAATCTGGAGAATCAGAAATTTCTCCGTCCGATCAGGAATATTTGGAAGCAATGGAATATGGTATGCCACCAAATGGAGGAATTGGTATAGGAATAGATCGTCTTGTAATGCTTCTGACTGATACAAAAAATATTAAAGAAGTTATCCTGTTTCCAACTCTTAAACCGAGGAAAGAGTAAAGAAAAGTGAATAAAAAACAAAAAAATACTGAGGATATTTACTCAGTATTTTTTTGTTTTCTGATCTTCTTTGATAAAAGTCCCTAATCTTGACAAAATTAATTTTACTGATATTGTTTTGCCAGTTTTTAAACAGTTCTTTGAAAGGAGCAAAAAAGTGTCAAATGTTAAGAGAGAAGAGAGAGATTCTCTTCTGGAGGCAACTGTAGGAGAAATTCGTTCGTCCAGTAATGGACGCTACGCAGTAACCTTCACAAAAATCGACGGTGTTTTACCTAAGGGCACTGCTGTAACCTTTTCGATCGAATATTGGAAAGGTTCGGCAGATGTCCGAAAGGGTCAAGTAGTTCTTCTGGGTAATCTCCAGAAGTTTGCCAAGGGTTGGCGCGCATTTGAGGCCAGACCTTTTTCACTCGCAGAAATAAACCAGCAATAAGCGACAAGGAGAAAGTGATGAGTAAACTGTTTCGAGGCACCACAATTGAGTGTTTGGCACATTTTGCCGAACATTCTCTACCACCGAAAGGTAGCAAGGAAGCTGGCAAGGCGAAATTGCCACTGGTTGAGTTTGTGCGCGTTCATCCTGACACGGTATCGGCCTGGATTTATGGTCGAAATGTTCCGTTGGGAGAGCCACTGATCAAGCTTCGTCTATTTCTCGAAGCGGTTGGGTACGAGCTTGTGGAATATGTGCATGGTACTGATCATGTCAGTCACAAGCTAGCCGAGCTTTTGGCGTACGATATTTTGACGCCAGAAGAAGCCCGTGAACATCTTGGTTTCGGTGATACGCACAGCGTATTTCGCTTGGCTCGTGCGGATTCTGATACCAACACTGCCAGAACGCAGAAGGTAGAAAGGCTCTATGGGGAAGCAGGGGAAGAGTTGGCAAAGAAAAAGGCCACCCTGCTTAGCGTTTTGATGCGGGTTCCGTCAATCAAGATTTATGTTGAGACGGACCCCCCCAGTACACCAGTTACTCAAGTAGCAAAAGGCGCACTCGATCTTGAGAAACAAGACCCAATTTCAATTGAGGTCTTGGCTCATCTGGTTTTGGCTATCACCCCTCTTCTTGAAAGGGCGGTTTCTGAAACCAGTCGAGAACAACGTAACGAGCTGCGTAAGCGGACTGGATCTGATGGTATGTTTCGCCTGTCGAAAGCGTCGAGTCGACTCTGTAGTGAGAAGGCTCGCGAGCTTGTCAACAACCACCAGCAATAAGCAAAAAGGAGACTGCAGTGAAACAGAGCCCTTTTAGTTTTCATGAGGGAGCGGCCCTGCTCAAACTTGCGGGGTACTACCCTAGGATCCTGGATGTCTTGCTCGAGAGCGTGCAAAACTGTCTCGACAAGGGAGCTCAGGTTATCACCATCGTTGTGAATCAGAAGCAGCGTCAGATCGCTGTCCGCGATGATGGAGATGGAGTGAGTCAGCAAGAGTTTGAAAAGGCCCTGACCAGCGTTTCCTCTTCCATCAAGAAGAAGGATAAATTGGGACGCTTTGGTCTTGGGCTTATCTCGCCATTGGGCAAGTGTGCTCGATTCATCTTTACCTCCACTACCAAGCGGAACCCCAAGGGTTTCTTGGAGTGGAGCTTCGTTACCGACGATCTCCTGAAACAGCAGAAGATCGAAGGCATCCCCATGAGGGAGCGCCTCGATCTGCAGTTTTCTCGGGCAGAGACGCGAGTGGTTCGTGGAGTGTCCTCTGTTCGCTGGCGTACTGAGGTGAGAATCGAAGGGTTCACGACCGATCGACAGATCAACATCGTGACTATGGATTCCCTTCGTGATGGTGTGTTGGAGCGTTTCGCTTCCACCATGCGTAAGAACCAGTCGGTGATTGAGTTGACTGTCGTCGATGAAGACGGTGAACGGCAGAGTTGTGAAATCAGGGCCAAGGACTTCACTGGCAGGAAGCTGGAAGAGGTCGATTATCGAGACAGGGAGTCGGGGCAGACCCACTTCCGACTCTTCTTGGCCCAGAAGGATAAGAAGGGTAAGCGCAATGGTAAGGTCTTGGTTGGCGAGAAGGACAACGATTTTCGTCTGAACTTCTCGACATTCAATCGGTCCTTGCCGGAGGCGTGTAAGCTCTCGGATGAGCTTGTGTCTGCTCTGGGTTCTGGTCTTTTCGAGGGTGAGGTCCTCAACAGTGCAATCACACTCCACGCCAGTCGCCGGTCGTTTGAGGCCGACGAGTCGCTGGTTGGTTTCTGTGTGATCCTCGAAAAGTGGTTCGCTGAACACGGCGCCGAGCATTATCAGGACGCTAATGATCAGCGGCAAGAGGAGCGCTACCAGCAACTCGGCATTCGTTCGATGAAAGTCATCGAAGAGATGTTGAAGAGGCCGCAGTTTGCTGGGCTTCTCAAGGCCATTGAGTCTTTCAAGAAGGGTTCGATTGGACCTGGGCATTTCGAAAAGAAGGGAAGTCCTTCTCCGGAAACGTCTCTGGCCGTCAATAACCTTCGTCCCGAGAAGCCCTCAAATGGTGAGGGTGAGGGTAATGAGAACTTTGAACCCGAGAAGGAACGTCCAGAACACCGTCCCATGACGGTCGTTGGTCCAAAAGGCACACGCCGAACGATTGTCCGTAGCAACAGTCTCGGACTTCAGTTGGTGCATGATGCTATTCAGGGAAGCGACCGACTCTGGGTATTGGAAGAGGAAACCGGCACCCTGAGGATTAATGTTCTGCACCCTCTGTGGCAACAGTGCGAAGAGCACAGTGACAGAACTCTGATGCGTTTCCAGGAGTATGTCATGCTACAGGCGCTGGCTCTCCGGGCCGCCCCGAGCGATTGGGCGCCGTTCGCAGAACTTGTGTTGGAGGAGACCTATGCCCCGTACGTTTTCATGCTGATTCACGGCGATACCATCGCCGGGCGTCAGTTTGGAGGACGTCGTGGCAAGAAGATTCTTGACAGCAACGTTAAGGATCAGAAGTCTTCCGATGGCAAGTCTCAGTCCAAAAAGGTGGCGACAAAGAAGCGTCGTCTCACCGTTGGCGTTTGATACAAAGTTGTTCCTAAATTCCCACACGACACCATTCCAGGTGTCGTGTGGGTTTTCTTTTTATTAGTGAACGGAAGTTCACCAAAAATGTGGATAAAAAGTTTCACTGAGTGGGAGTAAGTGTTTTACACTTGTAGTTAAGTGGGAAGAAGTGGGAAAAGTGGAATTTGCTATGACATTTATTGGAGAATACACACATGTCGTCGACGATAAAAAGAGAATATCTCTCCCCTCCAAGTTTCGCCGAGATCTTGGAAAAAAAATTATCGTAACAAGAGGCTTCGATGCCTGTCTTTTTGTGTTTACTTCAAATGTTTGGAATGAAATGGCAAAAAAACTTGGCAGTCTTCTCATGGGTTCAAGAGATCAGCGAGACATTGCACGCTTCATGCTTGCCGGAGCGAGTGAGGTCGAAGTTGATTCTGTCGGTCGTATTTTGATTCCTGACTTTTTGCGAGACTATGCAAATTTGAAAAGCAAAGTGGTCTTGGCGGGAGTCTATAACAGAGTTGAAATATGGAACGACAAAGAGTGGAGCGACTACAGCAGGCGTATTGAAAAACAAGCCGACTCTGCTGCAGAAAAGCTCGGCGAGATAGGAGTGTTCTAACTAGTAGCTAGTGATCAGTATCTAGTAACTAGCATGCACAAAAGTGTTCTTTTAAAAGAAGCGATAGCGGGACTTGATATAGATCCAGGAGATATTTTTGTAGATTGTACTTTGGGAGGTGGAGGCCACTCAAAGTATGTCGCAGAGTTGTTTGGTTCAAGTGTGCGAATTATCGGCATCGATGTAGACAGAGATGCAATAGATCGCAGTAAAGAAAACTTGAAAGACACTCTTGCAAACATAGAGTTCGTGGAAGACTCTTTTAGAAATCTTGGAAGTATCTTGGACGGTTTGGAAATAAAATCAGTAGACAAAATTCTTCTTGATATTGGAGTTTCTTCAAATCAAATAGAAGAGTCGGGAAGAGGTTTCTCTTTTAAAAGAAATGAACCCCTTATGATGACAATGTTCAAACCGAGTAGAGAAGGAGAGCTCACTGCATACGAAATCGTAAATTACTGGAGCCCCAAAGAAATTGCAGATGTCATAAAAAATTACGGAGAAGAAAGGTTTGCTTTGAGGATTGCAAACAAGATAGAAGAGAGAAGGAAAGAGAAAAAGATTGAAACCACAAACGATCTCGTAGAAATAATTTTGTCTGCTACCCCAAAAGCATATCACCACGGACGAATACATCCGGCCACCCGAACATTTCAAGCTCTACGCATTGCAGTAAACGACGAACTCGGTGCTCTGGCAGAAGGGCTGAAACAGGGCTTCCAAAAGCTCTCAAAAGAGGGAAGGATGGCAGTGATTTCTTTTCATAGCTTAGAGGACCGTATAGTCAAAAACTTCTTTAGAGAACTTGCAAAAGATGAAAAGGCAATTCTCATAAACAAAAAACCCATTACTCCAGGAGAAGAAGAAATTTCTTCAAACCCCCGTTCAAGAAGTGCCAAACTAAGAATTATTGAGAAAAAATAAATGACAAAAGTTTACAAAGCAAGAACATTAGTTTTACAAAATATAAAGCCTTTAGTCTGGTTGCTTGTTTTTGCTATTGTTTTCTCGCTTTGTTTTTACATATACGCGATAAACAAGACTGTTAGAAATGTGGCCAAAAGGCAGTCTTTGCAAACAGAATTTTCAAACCTTTCTGCACAGATAGGAGAATACGAATTTAAATATATTTCCATTAAAAATGGCATAGATCTTTCCTTGGCTCACTCTATCGGTTTTGAGACAAGCCAAGATATAAAATATGTTTCCAGAAAATCTTCGGTGGCTTTGGCTTCTCAGGGATCTTCACGACAATAGAATTTTCCGAGTCAGTTTTAGATCATTAGGTTAGAATAATAAAGATGAAATCGGTTTCAGTAACCCGAATAAGAGTGCTTTCTATTTTTATACTTGTTTTCGCACTAATTCTTATTGGGAAGCTTTATGCCGTGCAAATTGTTTCTGGAGAAGAGTTTAGTGAAAGGGCTGACAGGCAATACTTGAGATCTAGCTACGACTATTTCAACCGAGGCAGTATTTTTTTTGAATCAAAAGGAGGGGATCAAATTCCAGCTGCCACTTTAAAGACGGGTTTTATTTTGGCCTTAGCACCGTCTTTTGTTGAAAATGAAGAGGCGGTTTTTGAAAAACTTTCGGAAGCTGTTGTCTTAGACAGAGAAGATTTTTTGGCGAAAGCTAGAGATAAGACAAAAAGCTATGTTGAGATAGCAAGGCGCGTTCCTTTGGACAAGGCCGATGTAATAGAAAAAATGGAATTGCCCGGAGTTCGGCTTTATAGAGAGAGATGGAGATTTTATCCCGGAGGCTCTATGGGGGCTCATGTTTTGGGTTTTTTGGCTTATAAAGAGCACGAATTGGCGGGAAGGTATGGTTTGGAGAGATATTATGAGGAGGTTTTAAATAGAGAAAACGATAGCGTTTTTGTAAACTTTTTTGCTGAAATTTTTTCAAACATCCAGGATTCTTTTTCAAAAGACAAATCTTTGGAAGGCGATTTAGTTACGAGCATAGAGCCGACTGTTGAAGCTTTTTTTGAACAAGAGCTTAAAAAAATAAATGAAAAATGGAATTCCGATTATTCTGGCGGAATAATTATGGATCCAAAGACGGGTTCTATATATGCCATGTCAATGGCGCCTTCTTTTGACCTAAACAATTTTCAAGAGCAAAAGGATCCAAGAGTTTTTTCAAATCCGATGGTGGAAAATGTCTATGAAATGGGATCTATTATAAAGCCACTTACTATCGCTGCGGGTATTGATACAGGAGCCATTTCAGCAAATACGACATATTACGACTCTGGTGCTATAACTTTAAACAACAGGACATTTTCCAATTTTGACGGAAAAGCCAGAGGGACTGTGAATATGCAAGAAGTTTTGAATCAGTCTCTAAACACGGGAGTCGCATTTGCAGTCAAGCAAATGGGCAAAGAAAATTTTGCCAGATATATGCTCGATTTTGGCATAGGAAAAGAAACGGGGATTGATCTTCCGAGCGAGACACACGGACTGGTTTCCAACTTAAGTAGCCCTCGTGATATTGAATACGCCACCGCTTCGTTTGGACAAGGTATTGCTCTTACTCCGATTGCTACAGTGAGAGCATTAGCTACTTTAGGCAACGGAGGTTTGCTTGTAAGTCCTCATATAGTAAAAAGGATAAATTATAAAATTGGCGGATCAAAAAAAATTACTCCAAATCCGCCTAAAAGAGTTTTGAAAGAAGAAACTTCAGAAGAAATTACAAGAATGCTTGTAAACACTGTGGACACCGCTCTTTTGGGAGGAACCGCCAAATTGCCAAACTATTCTGTCGCAGCAAAAACAGGAACAGCTCAGATTGCGAGGGAAAATCAGTCTGGATATTATGATGATAGGTATCTACACTCTTTTTTCGGATACTTTCCAGCTTATGATCCAAAGTTTATAGTTTTCCTTTACACCGTCTATCCAAAGGGTGTAAGGTATGCCTCTGAGACATTGACCCATTCTTTTATGGATATAACCAAGTTTCTTATAAATTATTACGAAATTCCGCCGGATAGATAAGGGGGGAGGAATGAGGAAAGCTGAAAATAGAAAGATGAAAGAAGTATAAATATAGAAAATAAGAATGAAATCGGTTTTTAAATCAATAATAGTTGCAATAATAACTTGGCAGGCCAAGGCAGTACTTAGAAAATATAAGCCCAAAATTGTTGCGGTTACAGGAAGTGTTGGGAAAACTGGTACCAAAGATGCCATTGATGCTGTTTTGAATAAATTTGTTTATGTTAGAAAAAGCAATAAAAGTTTTAACAGCGAAATTGGAGTTCCTCTCACTATTTTAAATTGTCCGAATGCTTGGAATAATCCCCTGGGGTGGCTTAAAAACATTTTGGACGGTTTTGCTCTAATTTTATTGCCAAATCACTATCCGGACTGGCTTGTTTTGGAAGTTGGCGCAGATAGGCCCAGAGATATTCAGGTTGTGACAGAGTGGCTGAAGCCCGATATTTCTGTTGTTACTAAGCTTTCAAAGATTCCCGTGCATGTTGAATATTTTAGATCGGTGGGGGAAGTGCTTCAGGAAAAAAGTTTCCTGATTAGAAATATGAGCAAAGGGGGTATTGCTATTTTAAATTCAGATGACGAAGACGTTTACTCTTTTCAGGGGCTGACTGAAAACAAAAAAATATTTTTTGGTAAAAATGATTTAGCAACAATAAGAGGGGAGAATTTTCATATTACTTATAATGAAGAAGGGAGGCCTGTGGGAGTTTCTTTTAGAGCGGTACATTTGGATGAGACTGCCGATGTTTTTATTAAAGGCGCGCTTGGCTTGCAACAAATGTACATAGCTCTGGCCGGATTGTCGGTGGGGCACGCTTTGGACTTTCCTCTAAAAAAGATGGCCAAAGCGTTTGAAGATTTTTCTTTGCCTCCTGGAAGGATGAGACTTATTTCTGGGGTTAAAGAATCTGTGATTATAGATGATTCTTACAACTCTTCTCCTGTTGCTCTTGAAGAAGCGTTAAATACTTTGAGTGAAATAAAAGTTAACGGCAAGAAGATTGCTGTGCTTGGAGATATGCTTGAGCTTGGAGTTCACTCTACTGAAGAACACAAAAAAGCGGGGGAGAGGTGTGCCGAAATTTGCGATGTCTTAATAACGGCGGGAGTGCGTGCAAGGTTTTTTGCCGAAGGCGCTATAAATGCTGGTATGTCGGGAGAAAAGATATTTCAATTTGAAGACTCTGTTTCAGCAGGAAAACAAGTAGGGCTTATTGTGGGGTCCGGAGATGTTGTTTTGATAAAGGGTTCGCAGGGGGTGAGAATGGAAAAAGCGGTAGAAGAGGTGATGGCTCATCCCGAAAAAAAGGAAATTTTGCTTTGCAGGCAGGAGGAGGAATGGAAGGCGCGCTGAAGCGGGAGAATAATGAATATCGAAAGGCGAATGGTGAAAGATTTTTAGCACTTCTTGATTCTTCATTCTTATTTCTTTATTCTTAACTTCTGTTTAACGGCCCTATCGTCTATCGGTTAGGACGGGAGCTTCTCAAGCTCCAAAGCCGGGTTCGATTCCCGGTAGGGTCATGGGTACTTAAGATCCGATGCGAGAGCATCGGATTTTTAGTACCCACAGGGTTCCATACTGGGAATCGAAAGACAGAGGCGCGAAGCCCCCGCCCTCTAATTAGAGGGCGGGGTTGCCGAGTCGGGGTCGCGAGCCAATTCAGAATGAATTGGACTTGTGACCGATTCCCGGTAGGGTCGTGTCTGGTGATGAGATCTCTATCTATACAAATTTTTTAAGAGAAGTCCTGTTGCAAGCATCAAAACTAAGCCGATTGAAAGGGTAGAAATAGCGGAAAAATCCTCAAACATTTTACTTACTCCGTCTATAAACAATGCAAAGCCGATGGCACCAGCAAGCGCGGACATTATTTGGCTCCTGCGGATGTGCTTTACCGGTCGGCTTTTACCCAAGACATCTAATACTTTTTCTGTTGTTTTATCTATCAACTCTTTCTCTTCTTTTGTATTTTCCATAATCTAATTCTACACTAAGTTATTTTTCTGTATTCACAGGGCTCAATACAATCGGGGGTACAATTTATACAAGAGGTATTAATTATTAGTAATTTAAAAATATGAATACAAAATCTGCTATGTGGGTTTTGCGGATTGCTACGGCCGGTTCATTTTTTGGACACGGCATGTTCGCTCTGCAGGGGAAAGAGGGTTGGTTTAAGTATTTTTATTCAGTAGGTATAAATAATCCAGAGACAATTACAACACTTTTGCTTATTGTTGGTATTTTGGATATAGCGCTTGCTATTTTGGTATTGATAAAGCCAATTAGGATTGCATTGCTTTGGATGGCTATCTGGGGCTTGTGGACAGCAATGATTCGCTGGCCAGTCGGACCTGATCCGATTTGGGACTTTGTTGAAAGGTGGTCAAACTGGGGAGCCCCACTTGCTCTTCTTTTGCTTGTGGGTTGGCCAAAAAGTTTTAGAGAATGGTTTAAATAGAAAAGCGTGTCGACCTGCCAGGTCGACACGGGTTGGTGATAAAAACACTGCGCAATTCAAATTGCGCAGTGTTTTTATTTATTTGATTTTTTATATAAAAATCGTATTGTAAATAGAGTTGAACACCACACTTCCACCTTGGAGGAGAAATGCCGACGAGATATTTGTTGGAGAAGAAGAGGCGGGAGTATCGCTGGTTCGTGGAGCCGATGGACAGTCACACCAACCAAGTCATCGCCCAGATCGTCTGCGAAGAGAATCTCCATATGGACAAGCTCTGCGGTGACGGGGAGAGGAGAAATCTCTGGGAGATGCCCCACAAGATTGTTCAGATGCTTGAAGGGGAGAGGTCTCTGCGCTTCGGAGTTTTTGTCCAGCGTGGGGGTGGGGCCATTCGCAAGTGGCGTTTTCATCCGAGGGTGAGAAGGCAGAGGAAGCGAAGCGGAGCCTCGGCTTCGCAGAGGGCTTGAGCCCGAACGAATTACTGGCCCCCCGCCGAGATTTTGTCTCGGCGGGGGTTTGTTATTATTAATTTATGACATTTCAAGAAAAAGTATATTCAGTGGTAAAGAAGATCCCTCGCGGAAAAGTTTTGACTTACAAAGAGGTTGCACAGCTTTCGGGGAAACCAAAAGCATACAGAGCAGTAGGGAATATTTTAAATAAAAATCACGATTCAAAAATTCCGTGTCATAGAGTTGTCAAAAGCGATGGAAAAATTGGAGGGTACAATGGCGGAAATTTTGCAAAGAGAAAAAAGCTTATTGAAGAGGGGTATTTAAGATAGTAGACAATAGTTAGTAGACAGTGGACAGAAAATAAGAAAAAGAGAAAGGCCCGCGACGCCAAGGCGTCGCGGGCACTTTCCAAACCTAAACCACTTCATCCACGAAGCCCATTTTTAGCGCTTCGTCAGACTCGAGATACAGTTCCTTTTCCATAAGACTGCGAAGCTGGTTCCTGTTCAGGTTGCAATGATTGAGAAGGAGTTCTTCAGTTCTCCTCACATTGCGCCTGAATTCCTTGTACCAGTGTCGCATTTCTCGGAGAGTCCTCTCGTTGTCAGAGTGAATGTCAAACTCCACATCTCCTCTGAAAGACGGAGGGTGAACCAGAATTCTGGAGTGTTTGGTGATCAATCTTCGATTGCAGGCCTGCAGGATAACGCAAGCCACAGACGAGGCCGTACCAATCACAAGACCTGTGACAGATACTGGACACACCCTGATTGCATCATAGAGATAGTGTCCTTCCCAAAAACCTCCTCCACCAGAATTGATGGTAAGAAGAATTGGGTCTTCAGTTGCAGAGAGCGATACGATGCTTGAAATGAGTCTGCGAGACTCTTTTGCATCCACCGTGTCGCCCAAAAAGAGCCTTCTGTCCTTCGGAAAACTTCGAATCAGCTCGTTGGCTGAGTCGTTGGTCTGTCCTTCGGTGGACATATATACCTCCAAAGTAGTTTTTGTTTGTTTAGGAACTGCTAGCGCAAACAATAGTATAAAATATTTAGTTAGTCAACGGCGCGCTTTTTAATTTTTAAAATAAAAAATACGGGACGACTGTACTAGTCGTCCCGCTCTGGCTGGAAGCCGTTTTCGGCGCGATATACCACGCCACTACGGCCCCGCCGTTCTTCCACGAGTCCCCTCCGAACCTGCTTCCAAGAGGGGACTTCGCCTACGACCGCCGACAGAAGCTTGCACTTCGCTTCTGGATCAGCAGTACCACATCTTGCGAGTGCCTCTCCCACCAGCAGGGTGAGAGGAGCACCGGTCGAAATGTGGCGCTCCTTGACCTCTTTTACGAGGTCTTGGAACGAAACCTGGGGAATCATACCCCCCCTCCTTCCCTCGGTTAGAGTGTAGTGGAGCTTTCCGATCTTAATACTATCATATTTTAAAGAAAAAGTCAAGAAACTGTGGATAATGAAAAAGAGCAAGCCCTGGTCCGTTTAAAACGGGCCAGGGCTGTCTGGATACGCTGGTGATGGTCAGCTTACTTCTGGGTATTGCACATAGGCAACCACAGCACTCATTGGCAGAGGGTTCTCTATATCGTGCAGACCGATACACCTTCTTCCGAGTTTGTCCGTATCAAGAAACAGGACGACTGAGGTCCACTTGCCATTCAACCTTCTTACTGGAAACATCGCCGTAAGACAAAAGATCTGATAGAACCTTTGAATTTCCGGCTTGCAAACTCCGATGTGAAGAAATTCGCGAAGCAATGCCAATCGTTTCTTTTTGAACTTTTTGAAACACCTGTATGCTTCTTCGGCTTTGCCGTTTAAGGATCGCACCGTTGCAAAGCTTATGACGCGGACACCACTGTCCTTGGTACTGAGGGGCACGTCACAGACAGAAAGGTCTATTTTCCCGATGTGAGGGTGCAGGACATCGTAATCTCCAGCGGTTATGACCCTACTCAAACTCATCGAGCTCACTTGGATGTCAAAGGAACATGCGGAAAGTGTCAGCACAATTCCTCCATGAAAGGGTTCTGTATTCTAGTATATACTCATCTAACGAAAATCAAGTGGAAATTTTTATAAAATAGATTCCACTACCGCTTTGACATCAGCCCCGTCCGCTTTTCCTTTTAGTTCTTTCATTATCGCTCCTATAAGTTGACCAATCTTGCTTTTGTCAGCTCCAAGCTCTTTTATTTTTGATTCAACGATTGGCCGGATTTCATCTTGACTCATCATCTGTGGTAGATATACTTCCAAAATTTTTAGCTCTGCTTCCTCGCTTTCTGCCAAATCATTTCTTCCTCCTTTTTTAAACTGCTCTATAGAATCTTTTCTTTGTTTTACAGATCGTCTTATTACCTCAAGCACTTCCTCGTCCGTGAGCTCTTCTGTGGGTTTTCTGCCTTTTGCGACAAGCTCATTTGTAAATGAGGACAACAGCCCTCTAACGGTATTAAGCTTTACGGTGTTTTTGGCCTTCATTGCCTCGGCGATTTCTTTTTGTATCTCTTTATGCAACATAATGAGACATTATACAGCTTTTAGCTTTTAGCCACTAGCTGTCAGGATGTTCTTGGTATAATAAAAAGATGATAAACAGCGCTTATTTTTTTGTTTTTCTTTTGGTTATTCTCGTGTTGAACACGGTTTTTTTGTGGCGCATTTTTTCAGGTCGCAAAAAAGAAAGTGAACCGGAAGGAGGGCTTATGCTTATCCAAAATCAGTTTAATGAAATGGCTCGCAATTTAAATGATCTTACAAAAACACTTGATTCAAAGATGGCAGAAAATGCCAGAGAGCTACACGAAACGATGCGACACCAGTCTAGCGAATCTGTAAAAATTATTCGCGATATTACAGAGCGTCTTACACGACTCGATGAAACAAATAAGCAGGTGGTGTCTTTTGCCGACCAACTGCAATCTCTCCAGGATATTTTAAAGAATCCAAAGCAAAGAGGGATACTGGGAGAATATTATTTGGAAACTCTCCTTAAAAATGTTTTACCGCCAAAGAGTTTCCAAATGCAGTATCCTTTTTCTGATGGAACGATTGTTGATGCGGTAGTTTTTGTAAAAGATAAAATAATACCAGTTGATTCTAAGTTTTCTCTTGAAAACTATAACCGTCTGGTGGAAGAAAAAGACTCCGCAGAAAAAGAGCGCTTGGAAAAAGCTTTTAGAACGGACCTAAAAAACCGGATAGATGAGACTTCAAAATATGTTAAACCGATGGAGGGGACTATGGACTTTGCTTTTATGTTCATTCCTCATGAGGCAATATATTATGACTTGCTAATATCTCAAGTGGGTGCAGTGAAGGTCAATACAAGAGATCTGATTGAATATGCATTTAAAGAAAAGAGGGTAATTATCGTTTCTCCAACTTCTTTTTTGGCGTATCTCCAAACAGTACTTCAGGGTCTAAAGGCCCTGCAAATAGAGGAAACGGCGCAAGATATTATAAAGCGCGTGAGTGAACTAGGGAAGCATATAAAAAGTTACGAAGAATATCACGATAAACTCGGCACATCTCTTGGTACTGTGGTAAATCATTTTAATTCTTCTAGGAAAGAGCTAGGGAAAATAGATAAAGATGTTTTAAGAATTACGGGCACAGCTGTAGGAGTGGAATCTCTCGTACTTGAAAAGCCTGATATCGCTGATGATCAATAATCCCCAGTTTTAAGTGAAGTCGGGGTTATAATAAAGAAAGACTGAACCAAAGGGGGTCTTATTCCGAAAAAGGTTTAGACAACCGCAACACCCTTCCGCAGTTCTCCTCCTACCCCAGCTTTGGAGATGCACCATGGGCTACAGTCGTCCGTAAGCTCTCTCTCATCGGCTAGAGGTCAAAACCTCAACCTTTGAGAGGGGGTGACCAACTGTCTCTCCTTGTTGGTGAAATCTTAAGTTTTAGGTCACTCCCAGCAAGGGGTGGTGCACGGGCCCTCGAGCGATTCGAGGGCCTTGCCATTTTCCTGATTTTATATAGAATAGAGCCCGTTATGTCTAAAGAAACTCAAGTAAAAAAGACCGAAAAAAAGGCGAAAAAAGCTCCAGCAAAGAGTAAAACTTCTCTGCCAAAAGAGGGGTGGTTTGCAGTCTTTGCAACAGGCGGAAAGCAGTACAAGGTTTCCAGTGGAGATAAAATTAAAGTTGAAAAAATAAAGGGGGATTATAAAGCTGGAGACAAAATTGTTTTTGATGAAGTGTTGCTTTTTGATGATGGAAAAGGAACAACCACAATCGGCACTCCGGTTATAGGTGGTTCAAAGATAGAGGGGACTTTGGTGAAAATTGGAAGGAATGCAAAAGTGACGACAATAAAATACAAACAGAAGAGCAGATACTTTAAAAAATACGGACACAGACAACCATATTTTGAAGTAGAAATTGTGGGAATAAAATAAAATAGTAGACAGTAGTTAGTAAACAGTAGACAGTAAATAGTGGGAAGTAGTTAGTAGACAGTAGAAAAAAACACCCCGTTTCGCGAATCGCGAAACGGGGTGTTTTTTTATGTTCTATTTTTCAAAGCATTTCTTAAGGTTTCGGAGTCGGAGTATTCAAGCTCAAGTCCTGTGGAGAGACCTCTGCCAAGAACAGAAATTTTTATTGAATTTTTTTCACAAACATCTTTAATTTTTTCTCTGACATAATCTTCTGTATTTTCGCCCTCAGGGTTAAGACTCAAGGCAAAAATTATTTCTTTTATATCTTTTTTACCGTCCTCTATTTTTCTAATCAGATTTCTAATACGGATTCTTTTTTCGGGTTCTTTTTCAAGTATTGGCACGGTCCCTCCCAATACAAAATACATACCGTTGTAGGTATCTGTCTTTTCTATATTTTCCAAATCAACATCTCTTGAGACAATCATTAAAGAAGCACTGTCTCTGTTTGCAGAAGAGCAGATAGGGCAGACCAAAGATCCGTTTTTTTCTTTTGTAAAAAATCTGAAGCAAGATGAGCAAGAAGCCGTTTCAGCTTTCAGCTCTTCAATAGCGTCAGTGAGGTCTTTTAAATAATCTTTGTTTCTTGTTAGAAGAAAATATACAAACCGCTTGGCTTGTCTCGGACCAATCCCTGGAAAATCTTTAAACAATTCTGTAAGTTTTTGAACAGCGCTCATTTTTTAGAAATTCTCAAACTCTTTTTCTGTTCCTCCAAATTTTGAATTTTCTATACTTTGGAAAGTAGCTTTCTTTTCGTTGAAATAAAGTTCTATTTTACCAGTTTCTCCATTTCTGTGTTTTTCAATGAGAATTTCGGCAATATTTGTCTTTTCAGATTCTTCTTTAAACTTGTCTTCTCTGTGAATAAACATCACAACATCGGCATCCTGCTCAATGGATCCAGAGTCTCTTAGATGGTGGAGCTTGGGCTTTTCTCCTGTCTGGGCGGCGGCACGAGAAAGCTGGGAAAGGGCTATAACAGGGATATTTAGCTCTCTGGCGAGGTTTTTAAGAGATCTGGATATTTCCGTGACTTGCTGGACCATATTGTCGCTTGAACGAGATTGGGTGGGGACCATAAGCTGAAGATAGTCCACTATTACGAGGCCAAGATTTTTCTCACTTTTAAGGCGCCTGGCAACAGAGCGCATTTTCATAATATTGTTTGCCGGCTGGTCGTCTATATAAATTGGAGCTTGAGAGAGCTTGTCTAGAGATTGGCGGATTGATGCAAAATCTTCTTCGCGCGAGAGTTTTCCTGTGCGAAGTTTCCAAGCATCCACATTTGATTGAGCGGCGAGCATTCTATCCACAAGTTGTTGAGCACTCATTTCAAGAGAAAATATTCCGACAGGTACTTGGTGGTTTACTGCGGTCTGGCGCGCAATGTCCAAAGCCAAAGAAGTTTTTCCCATTGATGGGCGAGCAGCAATGATGACGAGGTCTGATTTTTGGAATCCTGCCAGTTTGTGATCAAGCTCTGCAAAACCAGTAGGTACTCCGCGAAGCTCTCCTTTTGCATTGTGAAGTTTGTCCAATCTTTCCCAAGCTTCAGAAAGCTCATCTCTGATTTCTGTAAAAGTTCTTGTGGCTCCGGCTCCAGTGATTTCGTAAATTGCTTTTTCTGCTTTGTCTAAAATTTCTTCCAGGTCGTGCGCCTCTTCAAAGCCGAGACCAGATATGTGTTCAGACACTTCTATCAGTCGGCGCATCATAAACTTTTTCTGAACTATTTCTGCATAGTGTTTTAGGTTTGCAGACGAGGGTACTGTGTTTACAAGCTCTGTTAGATAGCTCGCGCCACCTATTTGGTCTAAAAGCTTTCGTTCTTTTAGACGAGAAGATAGAGATAGTAGATCTATGGGTTCTCTCTTGTTGAAAAGTTCAAGCATTGTGCCGAATATGAGAGAGTGCTTTTCGGCATAAAAAGATTTTGGGCTGACTATGTCTATAACTTCATAAATCGCTTCTGGGCGAAGCATTATTGAACCCAAAAGAGCCATTTCGGCTTCTATGTTTTGAGGGGGGATGCGAACTTTTTCTTTGATGAGGTTGTCCGGCATGCGAGCATTTTAACACAAGGGTGGCAGGAAAAGGAAAATATTTATAAGGGAAAAAGTTGTGGGGAGAGTGGGGAGAGGGAGCGACAGCTTTTAGCTACTAGTTGTTAGCTTTTAGGAGGAATGGGGAAAAAAATAAAGAATGAGGAATGGCGAATAAAGGATGGAGAAATAGAAGTACTTTCCCCTTACTATCGATATATCGATAGTAAGGGGAAGGGTAATTAGATATATCGAACGAAATGAGGGCTAGATTTTTGAAACTCTCACCCCTTCTGGAGTATCTTCTATTTCATAACCTTTTGATTTTAACTCCTCTCTTATTTTGTCCGATTTTTCCCAATCTTTCTCTTTTCTAGCGCTTTCTCTTTCTTCTATCATCTTTCTAACTTCTTCAGGGATTTTTTTTAGATCAACATATGCCTCCATAGACTCTATTTTTAAACCAAGGACTTTATCAAAATCTGCAATAAGTTGTTTTTTGTAGAAATTGTTCAAATTATCGTTTTCGAGTATTTCCCAAATTAAGGCTATGGCTTGTGGGGTGTTTAGATCATCTTCAATCGTCTGTCTAAACCTCTTTTGGTAACCTTCAAAATCAGCATCAAGGGTTGTTGGTGTTATTGTAATTTGTAGTAGTCCCCAATGTCTAAGTATTTTTAAATAGCTTATTTGTGCTGACTTTACCGCCTCCCAAGAAAAATTTATTGGTGAGCTGTATTTTGCTTGAAGTAGCCAAAAGCGATAGGCAAGAGGGTGGATTCCTTTTTCTTCAAGATCTTTTAAAGTGAGGGTATTTCCTTCGGACTTCGCCATTTTTTCTTCGCCCATATTTACAAATGCAGAGTGGAGCCAAAAACGAGCAAATTCTTTTCCGGTAGCATTTTCTGATTGCGCTATTTCATTATTATGGTGAACAGGAATATGGTCTGTCCCTCCGGTATGAATATCAAAAGTTTCCCCCAGGTATTTCATAGACATTGCAGAGCACTCTATGTGCCAGCCGGGAAATCCTTTTCCAAAAGGTGCTTCAAAACCAAGCTCGGAATTAAATTTCCAAAGCGCGAAGTCTCTCGGATTTCTTTTTTCTGGATTCGTTCCTATTCTAGATACGCTATATTGGTCGCCTAAATTTTCTTGGGAAAAGTTTTGGCGACCAAGTCTGCCGTAGTTTTTGTCTTTTGATATATCAAAATAAATTCCATCACTTGTTTTATAAGCAAAATCTTTTTCAGTCAACTTTTCAATTAAACTGACATCTTCTTTTATATGATCGCTTGCGAAAGGGAAGTGGTCAGGCTCTTTTATGTTGAGTTTATTCAAATCTTCTTTGAAAGCTTTGAAATAAAAATTTGCCAACTCTCGCATCGCCTCAAGTGTAAAAGGTTTTCCTTCACGCTTGAGAGCTTTTGTCATTTTGTCCTCTCCCTCATCTCCGTCTCCTGAAAGGTGGCCAATGTCGGTGATATTTATGACTTGGTTTACCTTAAATCCGCTGTATTCCAAAGCTCTTCTCAAAGTGTCGGCAAAAACATAAGCGCGCAGATTGCCAATATGGGCGTAGTTGTAGACCGTTGGACCGCAGTTGTACATCCCCACCTCTTTTTCGTGGATTGGTTCAAATTTTTCTTTTTTCCCAGTTAGCGTATTTACGAGTTTCATTATTCCTAATTCCTTATTCACAATTCTCCACTTTTAAAGCCACTTTTTGTATTTGAAAAACAAGAAGATAATTATTCCTATTCCGGCAAGTACTGAAAGAAGTATCCAAAAATCATTCTCTATTCCAACGATAGGTCTTGTCTGGGTATCAATTTGTAAAAGAGAGACGACTATTGAAAGTGGCAATCCTATGAAAGCAAGGATTGTTAGAACTTTCATAATTTCATTTTGTTTTGTTGATACCAGAGAATTGTTTGTTTCTCGGAGCTCCATCACAGAATCCATACTATTTCTTATGACATATTTAAGTTTGTGGTATTCATCTAAAAGTCGGTGGACATGATAAGAGAAATGTTCGTCAAAAATTTTCTTTCCGATTTCGTCCAGCGATTCCAAGACCTCTTTGTGAAAGTCTGTAGTTTTTTTGAAATTTAAAAGAGTTCTGCTGGCGTGTGATAGGGAAACAACCATTTCTTTTTCTTTTCCGGCAAAAATTTCTTTTTCAATTTTCCCCAACCAGTCTCTAATGTAGTCCAACTCATTTCCAAGAGATCGGTAAATTTCCTGAACTATTCCGAAGAAAATAAAGCCAGTGCAATTTTTTTCCGTCGTTTTATCAAGAATAGTGTTTACCTCTATTGTCTTTGCAAATTTGTCTACTGCGTCTATAGTGTCGTATCTAGCGGTAATTAGAAAATCTTTTCCTATAACAAAATCTATTTCTTGAGCCAGCTCTTCTTGTTTGTGGCTGTGCTTAAAAGCCGGAAAGTGGAGGATGAGGTATATAAAATCACGGCGTAATTCAGCTCTAGATTTAAACGAAGGTGAAGTCAGCTCATTTGCCACAAAAGGGTCGATTCCAAATTCGTCCATTACCTCTTTTGCTTCTTCGGGTGTCGGTTCTATTAAATCCACCCAAACAGTGTCTTTGTATTGGTATCTGTTTATCATATTTTTGAAATTATATCACACGACAGGTCTCGGCTTGTGCAAACTTTGGTCGGTCAAATCTTATCAAGGGGAGGTATTTTAACTGCAAAAAAGACCGAGGTCTGGTATACTTTTTGTAATATTTTGTTTTTATGGATGGCTATCAAAAAAATCTCTCAACAATTTTGGCAGGAGCCCTAGTGCTTCTGGTCGTTTTTTTTGCCGGAGTCCGTTTTGGAGAAATAAAGGAAAGTCCAGTTGAGAAAGCGACGACTCTAGAAAACAAAGAAGCAAATAAACCTTCCTCTGTAGATTTTTCTCCTTTTTGGAAAGCGTGGAATGTTTTAAATGAAAAGTATGTTCCGACAGAAGGTTCCTCTGGAGAGATGGCGACTGATCAGGAAAAAGTGTGGGGAGCCATTGAAGGGTTGGCAGCGTCTCTTGGCGATCCTTATACTATTTTTTTACCACCAGTTCAAAATGAAATATTTGAAGCTGATGTGCGGGGAAATTTTGAAGGTGTGGGAATGGAAATCGGCTTGCGTGACGGAGTGCTCACTGTAATAGCTCCTCTTAAAGGGACTCCTGCATATAGGGCAGGTATTAAACCTGGAGATAGGATAATAAGTATTGAAGGGAAAAGCACTCTCAATATGACAACCGAAGAAGCTGTTACTTTAATAAGAGGAAAGAGGGGGACTTCGGTAACATTTTCAATAATTAGAAATGGAGAAAAAGATCCAGAAGATATTTCTGTTGTTAGAGACATTATAGACATACCGACAATAAACACCGAGGTGTTGCAAAACGGAATTTTCTTGATTGAACTTTACAGTTTTTCTGCCACTTCTCCAGATTTGTTTAGAAGCGCTCTTAGAGAATTTTATCAATCAGGTGCTGATAAAATCCTTCTTGATCTAAGAGGAAATCCGGGAGGGTATCTGGAAGCTGCGATAGATATGGCGAGTTGGTTTCTTCCACCCGGCAAGGTGATTGTTAGGGAAGATTTTGGTGGCAAGAGAGATGAGGTTGTATATAGGAGTAGGGGATACGATATTTTTTCTGAAAATTTGAGATTTGTAATTTTGGTTGACGGAGGGTCTGCCTCGGCTTCAGAAATTTTGGCGGGCGCTTTGAAAGAGCACGGAAGAGCAAAAATTGTCGGAGATAAAACTTTTGGTAAGGGCTCTGTTCAAGAATTGGTGAAAATAACTCCAGAGACATCTCTCAAGGTTACTATTGCCAGATGGCTTACTCCAGACGGTGTCTCTCTTTCTGAAAATGGGGTAGAGCCGGATTTTCTAGTAAAACCATCTAGGGAAGATTTTGAAAAGGGGTTGGATCCAGCTAAAGAGAAAGCTATTGAAGTCTTGCTCAATTGGTAAAAATGAGTAGAATGATAGGCCTTAAACAATAAAAATTATGCAGGTTATTTTGCTTAAAAATGTTGCCAAACTTGGCAAAAAATATGATGTAAAGGAAGTTTCTGACGGATACGCTTTGAATTTTTTAATTCCTAAAGGTATTGCAGAGCCGGCTTTGGGTGGAGCTATTAAGAAGTTGGAAGATTTGAAGACCAAAGAGGAAGAGAATCGAAAAATTCAGGAAGACTTGCTTTCAAAGAATCTTCACTCACTTGAGGGTGTGGTGCTTGAAATGGAAGAAACTGCAAATGAACAGGGGCATCTTTTTGCCGGAATTCACAAAGAAGAGATTGTAGTCGAGCTTGAAAGACAGACAAGATTAGAAATTCTGCCAGAACACATTATTTTGGAGAAGCCCATAAAAGAAGTGGGCGAGCACGAAATAGAAGTGAGTGTTCAAGACGCTTCAGTTAAATTTAAACTCTCAGTAAAAGCTAAATAATAAAGTTGAAAGGCCGTCCCGGTACATCGGGACGGCCTTTTGAATTGATTCAGGAAGCGAGGACCTCTGAGGTTTCCAGCACACTTCGCTCGGCCCTCATGATAAGCGCTTCGTCGCACCACACGAGGACATGGGCCAGATCAGAGTTTTTCGCCGGAGTGTGTCCGGAGAAGATTCCCTGTACGAAAACCTCAAACGGATTCTCTCTCCAGTTGGGAGAAAATCCGAACCTCCTTCGAAAAGACTCGTAGGTCTTCTCAGAGTAGTAGGCGAGAAGAGCGATTGGACATCTCTCGCAATCTCGACCCACCACTTGTCCGGCTTCGATATCCTCGATGAGAGACAGGATAGCATCTGTTGATACCGCTTCACTCATGAGGATTGTCATAAACTGTGCCTTCGCTTCACCTGCGGTTGCTAGATGCATAGTCCAGCTCCTTTTGGGGGCAGAAGGTTTCCTGCAGAACAGCTCGAGCTTTTATAACAATCTCATTCAAAAAAGTCAAATTCAAAAAACCCTCCAATTTATTGGAGGGTTTTTCTAGTTTACGCTTATTATTTTCTTTCTGATTATTTTGCCGTCAAAGTGAGTCTTTCTTTTGTGACTCATTTCCACCTTTCCATTCTTGAGAGCAAATAGGGTGTGGTCTCTTCCCATACCAACATTTTTACCAGGGAGTACATCGGTTCCTCTTTGTCGTACCAAAATAGAACCAACAGAAGCTAGTGCTCCTGGGCTTACTTTGATTCCGAGATATTTCGGATTGGAATCTCTTCCGTTTTTTGTTGATCCAGCTGCTTTTTTCGATGCCATTGCTTTACTTGATGCTTTAGGTTTTTGCCTATAAGCTGATTAATACAGGATATGAGTCCCGTTAGAAGCCACAGTCGTGGTTATAACAGGAAACAGACCATTAAGAAGTATAAATATTAGATAATTAACAACCTATTTTCAATCCTCAGATCGCTTGACCGCGACCTGCTTCTAACGGGATGAGTATAAAAGAAGAGTCAAATAAAATCAACCCCCTAGATGACCCTCAAAACAAGGCTAATTATGAAGAGGAGGTTTTTGATTTGGAGCCAAAAGATAGGGGGGATGATGTCAAAAAACACTTATTTTTAGGAGTTTTGATTATTTTGGTCGCTCTGGGCTCTTTTGGTTTGGGAAGATTGTCTTTTTATAAAGATCAGAAGACGGCTCCGGAAGTGCTGTTTTTTGATAATAGTTCGGCTTCCGCAGTTCTATCTTTAGACGAGCTCAATTCTTCAGAAATTCAAAAAACTATAAAAAATGAAATTGAAAGTCAGGAAAATGGAATTGTTGTTGGTTCCAAAAATAGTGATAAGTATCATTATCCATGGTGTTCGGGCGCAAAAAGAATTGCAGAAGAAAATAAAATAACTTTCGCTTCAATAGAAGAGGCGAGAAAAGCTGGTTATGTACCAGCTTCTAATTGTAAGGGACTAAAATAGTAGGCAGGAGTTAATAGATAGTAATTAGTAAACAGTAATAAGTAGACAGAAGAGAAAAAACAGAAACCGCACGGTCGTAGCGCTACGACCGTGCGGGGTGTGGTTTTGGTTACTTAAATTCCTCATCCAAGTATTCTGGATATCGAGGGTTAAGAACTCCGTGGTTGTGGTAAATCATATCTGCCCGTCTCCTTGCTCGTCCGAGACGATATCCCTCGATATACTTATCACTTGTTAGCATGGGAGATTTCCCGGCGAGACCGTCATCGAACCCCTTGCCAAAATCACCTTTTGGTGGATTCTTGGGTTTTCTCGGCTTTCGCGTGAGCTTCTTGCCGGGCTTCTTCTTCATCGGCATATAGCCTCCATGGGGGGATTTGGTTTAGAGCAAATTTCTTTCGAGAAGACTATCACAAAGAAATAAATTTAGAAGTCCATTTCGTTCGATATATTGAACGAAATGGAAAACTTTGTAATTAATTTTAATAAATAAAAAAGATAACCCCCACGACAACCTGCGGGGGTTATCGTGGGGGTTCTAGTAGTTGCCTTTCACGCGAGGAAACGGCAATGGGGAAGCTTGCTTCAAGCCATCAATCTCTCTTTCAAGAGCTGTGCCTTGAGGTGTTTCATCTTCCGCTTCAACCATTCCATCTCTGAGGCGACGAAGTTCATCAAGAGTGTCTTCAAGACCGCCTATTGTGGCGAGCTTGGAAACTACAATCTTTGATTCGTCAGCTTCTCTACTCGGTTGTTCACGCTCAAGACGGACGAGTTCTTGGGAGAATATCTCGTTCATCTCCAGAAGTCTCTCGACAGTCTTAAGTATTTCACCTCTGTACATCTCTGTCTTGATTTGGGAAGTGCTTTTGTTGTAGGCGGAATGCAGATCTAAGAGCTCTCGGGCGATCTTCGGTAGATCTAGGTACACCTCCTCCGCCTTTTTCTTAAAAACGGAGAATCCCTCTACTTCAATCAGCCGAAGAGAGCTTTGCCTCAGGTCGGAAAGGGAAGGGTAGTGTTGAGCATTCTCTGTACAGATTATCTTTTTCCACCTCATTTCTCCCCTTACCAAGAACCAGCTCTTAATGACGAGCGACAAAGTTACCATCAACCAAGTGTAAATCATTGGACCGGGATATAACCACACAGCAACAGCTAAAAGAACGCCGAGGGTGGATCCAAAACCCCAGAAGAGACCTAGGAAGAGACCTCCGATGATACCGATAACGAGACCCGGCACGAGACCCATGACTGGACCAAACATGAAAGTAAAAAAGGAACCAAGGAAGGTACCGAAAACGACGCCAATCACGGCAATCAGAACTTTTTTCGAACCTATTTTCCTGAACCAATTCTGGAGCCTTCTCATTTTTCCTCCCCGTTGAGTATTGAGTTTGATTAGAACATGTCTATCTTTTTTATACTAAATATATAAAAAAAGTCAATATCCATCGTAAATTTCGTTCGATATATCGAACGAAATAAAAAGTTGTGAAAATGATATAATTTAGAAAATATTTTTTAAAATGATTGTATTAGATGTAGAGACCACAGGTACAGATCCGCAAAAGCACTCGCTAGTGTCAATTGGCGCATTGGATTTTAAAAATCCGGACGAAAGATTTTATGAGGAATGTAAAATCTGGGATGGCGCCCACATTGATCCTGTAGCTTTAGAGGTAAATGGGATGAGCGAAGAATCAATCAAAGATTCTGGAAAACAAAGCGAAGGTGATTTGGTTTTTAATTTTTTGAAATGGGCCGATAGTCGAGAGGACATGCTCATTTTTGGACACAATGTTGATTTTGATGTAAGTTTTGTAAAAGCTGGAGCGTCTCGTGCTGGATTGCTCGCCCCTCTTTCAAAAAGAATTATTGATTTACACTCCGTCTGCCTTGCTCATATGCTCAAAAGAGGAATTGAGATTCCGATGAAAAATCGCAAATCAGATTTAGATTCGGATAAAGTAATGGAATATGTTGGAATTCCGACAGAACCAAAACCCCACATTGGGATAAATGGAGCCATTTGGGAGGCGGAAGCTTTTAGTCGGCTTATATACGACAAATCGCTTTTAGATAAATTTCAAACTTTCTCCATACCTTGGATTTCCATTGAATAAAGGGCTAAAAAGAGCTAGAATAAGCCCTCAATGATGCAAAAAACCCAAAAAAAGCTCTCCAAAATAGCTGTCTCTCTTTCTGTGGGTTTTTTCTTGGCGTTAAGGCAACTTAGGAGATCAAGCAAGGCGACCACCGCTCTCATTATTTTTATAATGGTGCTGACTTTTCTAAATCTGGTGGTTATCAGAGGTATTTTGGTTGGGCTTTTGCAAGGTTCGACAAATGTATATAAATCTGGATATGCTGGCGACATAATAATTACGAATCTCCC
Source organism: uncultured Candidatus Saccharibacteria bacterium (assembly GCA_964509605.1). GTDB lineage: Bacteria > Patescibacteriota > Minisyncoccia > Phycocordibacterales > Zambryskibacteraceae > CAZDXF01. The sequence goes on along the minus strand of CAZDXF010000001.1, from coordinate 103,711 downwards.
GCAGAAAAATTTTATAGAAAATAGTTCCACTGTAATAGAAACTGCAAGAAATCTTCCTTGGACGGATAAGATTACTTATAGATATGTTGAAGGAGGTACTGTTGAAGCAAATTACAAGACCAGAACAAGACTCACAGACAATCCAAATTCGGCCGGTGCGTCTATTGTAGGAATTGATCCAATTCTTGAAAACGAAGCGACTAATCTTTCCTCGACCGTAATCGAAGGTAGGTACCTTACCAAAGATGATTCCGAAGGTATTTTGATAGGAGCAAATCTTTTGAGAAGATTTTTGGATATTGAAGCTCCGGGAATTTCTTTGCTGGAAGATGTTGAGGTGGGGGATAAAGTGAGAATTAGTTTTGGCGAGAATAGAAAAGAATTTACGGTTTTGGGAATTCTTCAAAGCAAAGTGGATCAGGTGGATTTCAGAGTGTTTATGTTGGATTCTACAATGCGACCGCTTATTGGTAGAGGAGATTTTAATGTTGATGAGATAACTGTTGTCTTGAAAAACGGAGCCGACAGTGAACTGGCAAAATCTGCTCTTATTTCATCCGGAGCCGACAAGTTTGCCAGAGTTCAGACTTGGGAAGAGTCTTTGCCTAAGTTTCTTTTGGATATTCAAAACACTTTTGGCCTTCTCGGAAATGTGGTTGGTTCTATAGGTCTTGTCGCGTCTTCTATTACAATTTTTATTGTTATTTTTATTAATGCAATTACCAGAAGAAAATATATAGGAATTTTAAAGGGCATCGGAATAGACTCAATTGCCATAGAATTTTCGTATGTATTGCAGTCCATTTTTTATGCCGTCATTGGAATAGCAATCGGGCTTTTGATATTGTACGGTTTTCTTGTTCCGTTTATAGATGCACATCCGATTAAATTTCCGTTTAGCGATGGAATTTTAGTTGCTGAAGTGCCCAACACAGCAAGAAGGGCTCTTATTCTGGTTATTGCAACGCTTATTGCTGGCTACATTCCAGCTAGAATAGTCGTAAAGAAAAATATTCTGGATTCAATTTTAGGAAGAAAATAGCACCCGCCATAATTTTTAATGAATAATATGTATTATGTATATATTTTAAAAAGTAAAAAGGACGGAAAAATGTACACTGGTTGTGCTGTTGATTTGAAGCAGAGGCTGAAACTTCATAATCAAAAGAAAGTATCTTCGACTTCTACCAGAACCCCCTTATCATTACTACACTACGAAGCATTTTTGAGCAGGGACGATGCGTTTATAAGAGAGAAATGGTTGAAAACTGGTTGGGGACGAAATCACTTGAAAAAAATGCTTCGTAATTCATTAAAAATTAAAGCGGGTAAATGATAAAAGCAGAAAACATTGTCAGGTCTTTCAAAAGCGGGGACACAGAGCTCACGGTTCTTAAAGGCGTTTCTTTTGAGGTGTCTACTGGAGAATTCGTCTCCATTACTGGAAGGTCTGGATCGGGCAAGAGTACACTTATGTACCAGCTTGGTTTATTAGACTATCCAAATTCTGGAAAAGTTTTTATTGATGGAAGAGAGGCGACAAGTCTTTCAAATGAAGAAAGGACAGACATAAGACTAAACGAGCTTGGTTATATTTTTCAAGACTATGCTTTGGTGCCAGAATTGAATGCCGTTGAAAATGTAATGGCCCCGCTCTTAATGCAAGGGCTTTCAAAGGATGAAGCTTCAAGAAAAGCCGAAGAAGCTTTGAAGAGAATTGGTTTGGGACATAGAATGGATCACACACCTTCTAGACTTTCTGGCGGTGAACAGCAAAGAGTTTCTATTGCCAGAGCTGTGGCGCATAATCCAAAAATAATTTTTGCGGACGAACCGACAGCCAACTTGGACAGCGAAACTTCAGAAATTGTTTTGAAGAATTTTTTGGATCTTAACAAGGAAGGGCAAACAATTATAATGGTGACACACGAGCCGGAATATGCGAGACTTTCTCACAGAGTCATAACGCTGTCTGATGGTGAAATTGTGTCTGATATTAAGAATAAAAAAATATGAAAGAAAAAATATTAAAGATTTTGAGAGAAAGAAAGAAACTTCTGTTTTTGCTGGCAGTTGTATTAATAATTATTTTTGTAGTGTCTGGAAATGGCAATAAGAATGGTTTTGAGGACATCGCTGTTGTAAAAGGAAATGTTGTGCGAGAGGTTTTGGCTACTGGGCAGGCTAAGTCTGTAATGAGCGCCGATTTGGCTTTTGAGAAAGCAGGAAGAGTCGCTTTTGTCGGAGCTCAAGTTGGAGAAGAGGTATCAAAAGGAGAGGTACTAGCTCGACTGGATCAAACAGAAGTTTCTGCCGAGCTTTCAAGAGCAAATGCAAATCTAAATGAAGGGCTTGTTAGACTTCAAGAAATAAAAAGGACTAGCTCAGGATCTTTTTCAGATGCTCGTTTGGCTCTTGTAGACAGGATTCAAGATTCCTATGTTAAAACAGACGACGCTATTAGAAACAATGTAGACCAGTTTTTCAAAAATCCCAGAACTTCAACCACATATATTGATTTTTCTTTCATTGACGGAAACACCGTTTATACTTTTCCACTTTCGGCTGACATAAAAGCAGATATTTCTAACAAAAGATATTCACTAGAAATTGCACTCCAAAAATGGAATTCTAATTTGCTTAATATTTATAATGCTGAAGATCTATCTCCATTTATAGAGGAAGCTAAGGTTGTCTTAAATCAAGCTCGTTCTTTTCTAGACGATGTTTCTAAAGCGGCAAATTTGCTAACCGCACCAGAATTCCAATACGAGACTACTATTAACGGATATAAAGCTTCAGTTGCATTGGCCAGAACTTCTGTCAGTACAGCAATTTCAAATTTCAATCTGGCGTTGGAAAAATATAATTCTGCACCAAGAGAAATTGAAAACGGAGGGTTTGAAGCGGTATTGGCGCAAGAAGCAAGAGTTGCACAGTTGAGAGCTCAGGTTGAAGCTATAGAGGCTCAGATGGAAAAACTGGTATTGAGATCTCCGATTTCAGGGGTAGTTTCAAAACAAGACGCAAAACTGGGAGAAATTATTTCTCCAAATGTGAATTTAGTTTCGGTAATTTCAGCTGGAGAAATGGAAATAGAGGCAAATGTTTCAGAAGTAAATATTGGAAAAATTGCCATTGGCAATAAAACGACAATTGTTTTTGACGCTTTTCCTGAAAGGGATTTTGGTGGCGAAATATTTTTTATAGATCCGGCTGAAACCTTGGTAGATGGAGTGGTGAATTATAAAGTAAAAATAAAACTTGATGGATCACCGGCTGAAATAAAAAGCGGTCTTACAGCTGATATAAAAATAGAAAGTGAAAAGAAGGAGGGGGTACTGACTGTTCCGCAATTTGCAGTATTTGAAAGAGATGGAAAAAAATTTGTTCAGAAAGTTGAAAATGGAAATATAATAGAAACTGAAGTGTCTGTAGGACTTGTCGGCTCTCAGGGTTATTTGGAAATTTTAGAGGGACTTGGGGAAGGGGACATTGTGAGGTTTGAAAAGTAACAAAGAATGCACCAAATACTTCTATATTACAAATATGTGCCTATAGAAGATCCAGAATCTCTGATGAAATCACAGAGAGATATTTGTGAGCGCTTGGATCTTAAGGGCAGGATTATTGTGGCCGGTGAGGGTATAAATGGCACTGTAGAGGGCACGAAAGAGGCAACAGAGGAGTATATGAGAATTCTTTCTTCTGATGAAAGATTTGCTGATATGAACTTTAAGATAGATGAAAGTAAAGGTGAATCCTTTCCAAAACTTTCTGTAAAGCTAAGAAAAGAAATAGTGTCTGCGCATCTAGGGAGTGAAGATGTAAAACCTTGGGAGTCTACAGGCAAGCACCTTTCGGCAGATGAACTACAAAATTGGATAGAGTCGGGGAAAGACTTTGTAATCGTGGATATGCGCAATGATTATGAATACAAGATTGGGCACTTTGAAAATTCCATAAATCCTAAAATGGATAATTTTAGAGATTTATCCAAAGTAGTTTCTAATCTTGAGGAAGTAAAAGAGAAATCGGTTCTCTCTGTTTGTACTGGCGGTGTGAGATGCGAAAAAGCTTCTGGATATTTAATTAAAAAAGGATTTAAAGATGTTTATCAGCTTGAAAATGGCATAGTGAGCTATATGAAAAAGTTTCCAAACCAAGCTTTCAAAGGGAAACTTTATGTTTTTGATAAAAGAATTGCGGTGGACTTTGATAGCCCAGACAATCATACGGTAGTAGGGAAGTGTGACATTTGTGAATCTCCAACGGAGAAATATGTGAATTGTAAAAATAAAGAATGCAACGCTCATTTTCTAGTTTGTGAATCTTGTGAGACAGAAAAAGGTGTTTTTTGTGGAGAAAAATGCAAAGAAAAGGTGGAGGGAGTAGTTGTTTAAGTCATTTACTTGCATTTTTGGTTAAAGTGTGTTATATAAATACTGAAGATATTTGAAATTACCGAAAACCCCCCTTCTTGTCTCTGGATTCGCTCTAAAGCTAACACCTAGAAGCTAAAAACTAGTCCACTGACAAGAGGGGGGCGCCTGATTAGGGCAAGTGCGGTTCTGTCGGACCGCAACCAAGCACCTCTCAACGAAATTAGTATGAAAATACTACAAGTTGTGGCGTTTGGGCTCGCCATAGTCATGCTCAAGTTTTTGGTTCCGAGAATATTCGCGGGGCTTGAAAACACCCTCCTCGCGATCTTTGATACCTTGCAGAACTTGCTTTCAATGTCGAAAGACTCTTTGAAAGCGGGTCCTCTGCCAGTTCCTACGGTTAAAATGACTCCGTAGGTGATAAAACCGCCCGCCGATACAGTCGGAATGGGTGGTTTTTTGAAGAAAATTTTTAAAAATCAGAAAAAATTGATTTTGGACAAAAAATGATAAAAATTGTCTAATTTAAAATAATAAAAATATGGCTTAAAATAAGGATTATTATACTATAAAATACATAAAAGTCATTGACTTTTTTAATGAAACCTGCTACAATTGTGTTAGTCCAGTGAAGAGCTGGATTTTTGCTTTTCCAAACTCAATATAGTCGTGATATGGAAAAGAACAGAAATTTTTCTGACTTCCGGCTTCTTTTTTAGAAGCGAAAACCAGAATTATTCCTAACCTTTAAATTTATATTTAATCTTGCAACCGTAGGAATCTTAGCAGTCGTTTCCGGGTTTAGCACACTTTCTCTTCCAGCCGATTCTTCCACTCTTTCTTTACAGAAAGTGGAAGCGGTAGTCGAAGAACAGAAAGAAGAAGCACCTCTCACAACTGAACAATTGGTTACGAAATATTTTTCGGATATTCCAATAATGATCGATATCGCATACTGCGAGTCTAGTTTCAGACAATTCAACAAGAACGGAAGCGTTCTTAGGGGGATTGAGAATCGATATGACGTAGGAGTAATGCAGATAAACGAGTATTTTCACCTTGAGAAGTCCAAAAAGCTCGGGTATGACATCCACTCTCTTGAAGGGAATATGGCTTATGCCAGATATCTCTACGAAAGAGAAGGAGCTAGACCTTGGCTTGCATCTTCAAACTGTTGGGCTAAATACACTGAAATAGCTAAGAGATAAAACAAAAGCCCTCCCGATAATCGGGAGGGCTTTTGTTTTGTTTTTTATTCAATTACAGCGTTAGTTTCTATTTTTTTAGAATCTTTTTTCAGGAAGAGCGATAAGATAAATAAAGCAGTTGAAGACCCTGCTGAGAATAGACAATAGCTACAAAGAGCTCCTATTACAAATATTTGAAGATAAACAAGGTAGAGAGAAAATACAAAACCAACAGCGGTTATTAACGGCAGTGCGGAAGCGATGACAAGACTCTTCTTATCCAGGTAATAAAGACCAAGAATAAACAGGGTTAAATAGTAGAGACTTCCTAAAAGTGCAATTGGGATACCAAATAATCTTGAATATGAGCTCGTGGTCACAACATCGCAACCTTGCGCTATAAAGCAGGGTGGAATTGTGTTTGAAAAGGCATTTATTGTTAGATAGAAGGCGTCCGTAAAGCCTATAAGAGCTATTAGAAGAAACAATCCTAGTAATATTTTCTTAGACATTTTGTTACTGAGGGCCTGGACCTTGAGTGACGGCAAGCTCCGCTCTTATGAGATCCGCAAATTCTTCAACTGAAAGAGGGTTGTTAATTTTTCTACCGTTAAGATAAAAACTTGGTGTTGAATTCAAACCAAGCTCGGCTGAAAGGGCTGAGTCTGCAGTCACTTTGTCTCTGACAATAGAAGAATCATAATCTCTTTTGAATTGCTCGGTGTCTAATCCAATATCTCCAGCATATTTTTCAAAAAGGTTTCTACTTGGTGCACGGCCCCACGCATCTTGGTTTTCAAAAAGAATATCGTGCATATCCCAAAATCTTCCTTGTAAAGCAGCGGCTTCAGATGCTCTGGCCGCTGGTTCTGCCCCAGGGTGAATAGATCTTAGTGGGAAGTGTTTATAAACAATTCTCAAATCATCAGGAAACTGACGGGAAAGTTCGGAAAGTATGGGAGCATAAGCTTTGCAAGCTGGACATTGAAAATCGCTAAATTCAACCAATGTAATAACTCCGTTTGGGCTACCTTTTATATGATCATTTTCATTTACAGAAATATCCGCGTTTTCTTGAACTATTGGAGCGGTGGGTGGAATAGCAGAGTTTCTGCCTGAGGCCCACATTGCAAATATTGCTCCCACTAAAAGCACCGCAAACCCTACAACCCAAATGTTTCTCTTTATAAAGCTCATTTTTGTTTTATTTTAAGCGTTTAAAGGCTTATTTTAGCAAAGATTAAAGTTATCCACAATTATCTATTGAAAGGTGAACCAGAGTTCACTTATAATATATACATATTAAGAAATCATTTTAAAAATTATGAGCCAACAAAAACTCATTCAAGAAATTTCTTCAGAAATAGAAAAAATAAATGAAGAAATTGATTTCAAAATCATAAAAGGTTTTCCTTACAGAAGGGAAGCCAGAAGACATAAGATGCTCCTTTCAATGCTGAACGATGTTTCAAGAAGCTCATCAACCAGGTCGTCCTTTAGTTTTATGTCTTTTCTTTTATAAAAATGAACAAAAAACAAGAACAAAAAGAGAGAATTCTGGATTTTTACAGAAAAAATCGGCGAATGCCAGGATATAAAGAGGTAATGGCTCTTTTGGGTTTTAAATCCAAAAATTCGGTTCATAAACTAATTTCTTGGCTAGTCGAGGAGGGAATTGTCTCAAAAGACCCACAAGGACGCATTGTTCCGGCAAAAGTTTTTGATGAAATACCCATTTTGGGTTTGGTTGAGGCCGGTCTTCCAACAGAAACCGAAGAGCAAAATTTGGACACAATAAGTCTGGAAGATTTTCTCGTTGAAGAAAAAGATAAAACCTATATTTTGGAAGTTAAAGGAGATTCAATGATAGAAGCTCACATAGATGAGGGTGATTATGTTTTAGTGGAGAGAAAGGGGGATCCGCGCGATGGAGACATTGTCATTGCTGAAATTGATGGTGGTTGGACTATGAAATACTTTAGAAAAAAAGGAGAAAAAGTCTGGCTTGAACCAGCCAATAAAAATTACAAGCCAATGTATCCTCAGGAAAGTTTTCAGGTTGCAGCTATTGTAAAGGCCGTTATAAGGAAGTTTTAGTATGGACAGGGTAGGGAAATTGTTTTGAAGAGCAATATCCACATTTTTAAGATTTAAAGATTGGTAGATAATATAAAAGCTATGCCAGAAGAAAATTATAGTCATGAACCGGTTTCTTTGAGATCTGACGATTTTCCTGAAATTGAAGATCCAGCAGAAAGAAACATTTGCGATTCATGCCAGTAAACAAAAACCCCGGGAGTTCCCGGGTTTTTTGTTTACTTTATTTGTTCAGGTATTACCGCTTATTGCTGTGGGGGAGCACACTCCCTTAGAATATAAGTATGTCGCACAATATATCTTTGCGGTACTATATATCTAGAGGGGCTTTGGCTTCAGGGGCCACCTTGCTATTCTTTGTGTACGGTTTATTAATTTATTAATCCAAAAGCCCTTCCCACCAACTGTATGTTAGGTGCATAAAAATATAGAGTGGAATATAAACCACAGCTAAAAGATAAAATGTTGTTGTCTTTACTATCTTCATTTTTAACTTATTGACCGTCTACCCACCCAGTAAGGATTCCGTAACCCATTTTAAGTCCTTCCCAGACCAAGCCGATGATTATTGTGTCCCAAAACCAGACAACAGGATACAAAAGAAACTTATTCCAAACAAGCAAGACTGCTCTTTTTATATAATCAAAAACCTCGGCAACTTTTGGGGATTTTATAAAATCTATTATATTGAAATCAAAAAAGTATTTTAAAAGCGCCAAAGCAACTACTAAAGTTATGATTAAACCTATAAAACCTCTTTGCCCATTCTTTTTCATATTTCTTATTGTATTACATTTATATTGGTGGCAAGTATGAAAGCGGATCAAGATAAGCGCTAGAGCTTGATATTGGTATTGAAACTTGTTTGCAGAAATTGCTATTGGTGTATTTTTTTATTTCAACACCCTCAGAAGCATATAGACCCAAGTGAAGGTGTGGGCCCGTAGAATATCCCGCCCCTGGTGTTCCTGGTTGGCCTCCGGAAAATCCTATGACTTCCCCAGTTCCAACAGTTTGTCCAGAACTCACTTTTGAGCTCGATAGATGCGAGTAAAGACTGGATAGCCCGTTGTTATGCTTTATAAGAACCCATCTGCCATAGGAAAAACAACCCGGTTGGTCATCGGTATTTCCTACACCCTGAACAACACCCGCTAAAACACTTTTTACTGGAGTTCCCATTGATGCTCTAAAGTCAACTCCGTTGTGAGTTCCTGATACATATAGTCTTTTAGAATCAACCGTTCTGCCAAATCTTTGAGTTATAAATATATTATCTAAAGGCCACTGAAGAACTCCAGATTTTGCACCTGGAATTTTCGAAGGATCAATTTTAATTTGAAGTTGAGATTCAAATTCAAAAAGTTCTTGTTCAAATTTTCTGCCGAGCTCTAGATTTTTTTCTAAAAGTTTCTTGTATTCAGCTTCTTGATTTTTAGTTTGATTTAAAAGTACAGTTTTTGCTTTTTTGTTATCCTCAACAACTTCTTTTCTATCAGCAAGCTCAACTTTTAAACCTTCGAGGTTTCTTTTTTGCCCCTCACTTTCACTTTTTTTGTCTTCTAGCTGATTTTTTAAATCCTGAAGATCTACAATTCGTCTTTCAACCGTGTTTTGAAATCTTTTTAGTGTCTCAACGCTGTCCCAAAGTTCCGCAATTGTTTTGTGTTGAAGCATTGTTTCTATAATTGAAGTATTTTCTTTTTGATATAAACTCCTCAGACTCTCTGCTACCGCTTCCTTGTTCAAGACTATTTGTTTTTCTTTATTTTCTATTTCAATTGAAAGTTGTTTTATGGACAATTCAGTACTTCCTATTTTGTTTTGAGTCACCTGAAGATCGTTCTGGAGTTTTTTCTGAGTAGCGTCAAGCGAAGACACTGCACTTTGTAGAGTTTTTGCTTCTCTTTGCGTCGTCTGTATTTGCGCTTCAAGTCTCTTATTTTCTTCTTCCAGTTTTTCTTTTTCTATTCTCTTTGCCTCTATTTGAGCTCGGAGTTCTTCTATTGTTTGCGAATAAACCACTCCAACATTTAGGAAAAAAGAGGTGGATATTAAAAGTGTAATAAAAAATGAAATATATCTCATTTATTTTTTAATTTTACGGACGAAGACTTTAGTCGCTCCAAAGTTTCTGTCTTCCCTAGTATTTCGGCTAAAACAAAAGGATCTGGTGATTTTTCTCTTCCAGAGAGAGAAAATCTCATTGGCCAAAGCACGGTCCCTCTCCCCTCTTTTTCAGCAAGTTGCCAAACACTTTCTTTTATTGTGTTGTGGGTAAAATTATTCTCTTCTATGTTGCTCAATATCTCCACAACCTCATCTATTAGACGAGCGGTCTTGTCAAAATCTTTCTCATCTTTCCATAATATTTTTTTCGTGTCCCCTATTTCTGGTTTGTTGAAAAAATAATCAAACTCACTGTTTTCTATTAAAATATCTATATCTTTCCAGGTGTTCGATCTTTCAAGTATGAGAGGAAGTATTTTGTTGAGCATTTCTTCATCTATGTTGTTTAGTTTTTTATTTTTTAAAAAGGATGATTTAAATTGCTCCAAAACTTTATTTTTGAGTTCCTCGGGATCAATTCTTTTAATATGTTCTTTGTTTATCCATTTCAATTTTTCTTCATCAAATATTGCGCCACCTTTTTGCACTCTTTCTATCTCAAAACTGTTTATGAGTTCTTCCATAGAAAATATTTCTCTATCGTCCCCAGGATTCCAACCTAAGAGAGCCAGATAATTATTTATTGCGTCCGGCAAATATCCTCTTTCTTTGTATTCACTTATAGATGTTGCCCCATGTCTCTTTGAAAGTTTTGATCTGTCTTTGGCTAGTATGAGCGGTATGTGGGCATATTCCGGCCTCTTTGCTCCTATCGCCTCTTGTATGAGAATTTGCCTCGGTGTGTTTGATATATGATCTTCACCTCTTATGACATGAGTGATTTTCATTTCATGATCATCTATGACCACAGCCAAATGATAAAGAGGTTCCGTTTCACTTTTCGCAACGACAAAATCTTTTAACTCTGTTGTGTCAAACTCTACTTCTCCTCTTACCAAATCATTAAATTTTATTTTTTTATTTGGATTTTTAAATCGTATTACCTCCGCCCTCTTCCCTTCCCCACCATCTTCTTTTGAAAAATAAACAGTTCCGTTTTTTATCATTTCTGATAAATATTTTTTATATATTTCTGTTCTTTCGGATTGTCTAAAAAACTCATCTTCTTTTAAGCGAAGCCATTCAAAACCTTCCATTATGTTTTTTTCAAATTCTTTTGTGCTTCTTTGGGTGTCAGTATCTTCAATCCTGACTATGAATTTTCCTCCATATTTTTTGGCAAAAAGAAAATTAAAAAGAGCAGTTCGAGCTGTTCCTATGTGGAGATTTCCAGTTGGTGATGGAGCTATTCTTACTACAGGTTTCATTTTTCGTGCTTTAAGGCAATCTTTAATAACTCTTCAGCAATAAGTTTTGAAGCTTCTGGTCTTACAAATTCTTTCGTAGATTCCTCCATCTTATTGTATATTTCTGGATTTTCTAAGATTCTACCAATTTCCGCGATTAAAATGTTGTCAGTCAGGTTTTCTTCTTCTATGACTACAGCAGATCCAGTTCTCGCATAAGCAAACGCATTTTTGGATTGATGGTTTTGGTTTGAGTCTGTTATTGGGATTATAATGCTAGGAATTCCCCAGTGCGCTATTTCAAATATTGTTGAGCCCGCTCGAGATATTATCAAATTGGCTGCTCCAGCCGCTGATCTAAGTGTCAGATCGTCCATATAGTCATACAACCTGTATCTCTCTTTGTTTGGATTTTTTTGCAAGACAACCTCGGCTGTTTGTCTCACTTCTTCAAAATTTGCCTTCCCTGTTTGGTGAATAACTTGGTATTTATTCACCAGTTGAGGTATAGATTCTAGAATTATGTCATTGATTTTTTTAGCCCCCAAAGATCCACCGAGAACAAAAATTGTTGGTATGTTTTTATCTAAATTCAAGAATTCGTGGGCATTTGTAGAAAGAGCAAGTTGTATATCTTTTCTTACAGGTTGCCCGGTATAAGCAACTCGCTCATTTTTTTTAAAATACTTCGAGGCTTCTTGGTAGGAAACAGCTATTTTTTCAGCAAATTTTCCCGCCCATGCATTTGTTCGCCCAGGGACAGAATCAGATTCGTGAATTATTATTGGAATTCTTAAAATTCTTCCAGCCAAGATTGCTGGAAAGCTTGCATAACCACCTTTTCCAAAAATAACATCAGGATAAATCAGAAATATTTCCCAAATAGATTTTATGGTTCCCCATATAGTTTTAAACAAATCAAAGAAATTCATTATAGAAAAATACCTTCTTATTTTTCCGGCCGAATTTTTTTTGTATGTAATTTTATTATCAAAAAGAATGCCGGCATTGTATGGAGTCGGAGACATGTAAAAAAGCTCGACTTGAGCTAATTTATTTTGTTTTGCGATTGCATTTATCTCTTGAGCAATGGCGATTATTGGATAAAAGTGACCTCCAGTTCCTCCGCCCGTAAATAGTATTTTCATAGTTTAATTAGCAGATTGATTTCTTTGGTTCTTTGAAATATTTAAAACAATTCCCACAGAAGCCAGTGTTATAAGAAGCGCGGTTCCTCCGTGGCTTACAAATGGCAAAGGTATTCCGGTAAGTGGCAGAACTCCAAGCATTGCTCCTATGTTTATAAATGCCTGTGAGACTATCATTATAACAATCCCAACAACTAGGAGTCTACCAAAGGAATCTTCTGTACGGGTGGCTATTTTTAGTCCTCTGAAAGCAAAAAATATAAACATAAAAATTAGAAAAACTCCTCCAACAAAACCAAATTCTTCCGCCGCTACCGCAAAGATCGAATCTCCTATCGGTTCCGGTAGAAAATTGAATTTTTGTATGCTCTGTCCAAAGCCCCTACCGGTTATGCCACCAGATCCTATGGCTATTAAAGATTGTTGGAGTTGATAACCAGAGCTCAAGCTGTTTTCGGTCGGTTTTATATAAGTCATCAGTCTCTGTTTTACATAAGGTCTAAAGTTGGCGATCAAAAGTATTCCCAAGACAGCTATTATTACCATTGTTAGTATTGATTTCCAACTTCCTCCAGCCGACAAATAAACAGCGAGTCCTGCCGTAAACATTACTACGAATGTGTCAGTATCTGGCTGATTCAATAAAATTGCCCCACAAATTGCCAGAATAATAACAAGTGGCAACATCCCAAATTTAAAAGTCTTAACCTTCTCTCTCACACCAGACAGCCAAGCTGCAATGTATATAACAAACGCTATCTTTAACAATTCTGAAGGTTGAAATGAAAAATTGCCTATTAGGATCCATCTTTTTGCTCCAGCATGCTCAAAACCTAAGCCGGTAAAAACTAATAGAGTTAGAAATATTGAAAAGCAAAGAAGATAAAATGAGTATTTTTTCCAATTTTTATAGTTTATTTTTGAAGTTATCAATAGAGCAACAGTTCCGAGGAAAAGCCCAAAAAAAGTTTGAGAAAAAGCCACATTTGAGTATTTTTCTCCACCTTTTGCTAAAAGTCCCAAAGACGCCGAATTAAATATTACAAAACCAAAAACCACTAGAATAATTATGGAAACTATGAATGGTTTGTCATAGGTCAGTTTACGCATTTCAAATTTTTTCTTAGGCCGTTATGGCCAAAATGACTCCGAGAATTGCAAAAACAACACCAAATATCCAATATCTCATTGTAACCTTGTATCCGGGCCATCCAATTGCTTCAAAATGGTGGTGAACTGGGGCAACAAGGAAAACCTTTTTACCCGCTCTCATTTTTTTTGAAATTACTTGGATGATGTTGGACAGGGTTGTTATTACCAAAGGCATTGCAATTATTGGAAGAACTAAAATTCCGTATCCACCACCCAAGGAGTCGGTCATAAATGCCACCACAGTCAATGTTATAGTTAGCCCCATTGTCCCTGTTTCTGACATATAAAACCTTGCTGGCGGAATGTTGAACCAAAGAAAAGCGAGGATTCCTCCAACAAGCGTTAGACAAAAAGCAGCGAGATTTATTTGTTGTTGATAGAAAGCTATGCCTGCATATGCACTAAACATTGTCGCAAAAACTCCTCCCGCCAATCCGTCTATTCCGTCTATCACTCCTCCTGAATATATGGCTATCATTACTAACGCAAAGAAAGGAATAAAGAACCAACCTAAATTTATAAATCCATCGTTTGGCAGTCCTATTCCCGATACATCAAGTTTTGAAAAAAACCAAAATCCAGAAACAATACCAATAGCTCCAACGGCCAAAAGTCTTTTTTTAAGGGAAAGTCCCCCCGCAACATGTCCTCCTCCACCGCTTACTTCCAAATAATCATCAAGTAAACCAATTAGAGATCCCAAGATTAAAGTAAAAAGAGGAAGCCAAGTTTGATTCCTGCTTAGAAAATCAAGTTTGGAACTTAAGTCAGATGGAAGTGTGAGTGAGATTATCCAAATCCCAAGAATCGTAATTACAGAAGAAGACCAAATGACGAGCCCGCCCATTCTAGGAGTACCTACTTCTTTTTCTTTATGCAAACTGTTAAAGACTGGAGTTTCTTTTCCATCGAGCGTCATTTTGCCAGCTTTTTTCTTCCACATCTCATTTTTATAGAGATAGTTTGTGATTATGGGAGTTATTAAAACTCCAATACAAAAAGCCAGAACTGCAGGAAGAAAAACTTTTACGATATCAGCAATAATCATGGGCTTTATTATACATTAGCCCATGATTGTAAAAGGGATTAGTTTGACCCCAAATAGTCTAGAGTTTTCCTTGAAAGAAGAGCCACATCCTCAAATCTCTTTTCATAGCCAGATCCCAGCACGATTATTATTATAGGCCTTCCTATTCCCGGATCTATGATTACCCCCAAATTTCCCCCCGAAAGCTCTGTATAGCCCGTTTTTGAGCCTATAAGACCAGGTATTTCCCCGACTATTTGGTTGGTATTTTTTACTTCATGAGATATTTGACTTAGAGATTTTAATTTGATGTTTTCATATTTTGTGGCCTCTAAAATATCCGGGTGGTTTTTGAGAGCATATTCAAAAAGTTTAGCTATGTCTCTTGCAGAACCGTAGGCACCACTATTTTCTTTGTCTCTGTCCAGTCCATTTTCTTTATAGAAAATAGTTTTTTCCATTCCAATAGAGAGCGCTTTTTCATTCATCTTGTTTATAAATTCCTGTCTTCCTATTTCAAAAACTTCAGAACCCGCTGAGACTCCTCCTGAAATAGCGGCAATTGCTGATGCTGCGTCATTTGAAGATACAACCATTGAAAGATCTATCAGATCTTTAAGTTCCCATTTTTCATCTGCAAAAAGACCGCTGTCTCCTTCTTCCTCCAAGAATTTTTTATCAATAGTTACTACGGTATACTTCGGAACCAAATCCAAAGCCGTTACAGCCATCATCAGTTTGGTTATTGAAGCCAATGGCAATTTTTCATCGGGATTTTTTTCAAAAATTGATTGAGAGTTTACTACATCCCAGACAATCGCTGAACGCGCTTCTATTGCCAAGTTTTCGAAGGGATTAATTTTTTCTATTTCGGCCAGTTTTTTTTCTTCGTAAGTTCTTATTCCTCTGGATGTATACAGTGAGACAAGAAATATTATTGAGAGAAATATCAACAACAAAAATCCCAAACTAATCAGACGTTTGTTTTCTATCTCAAAGTAATTTCCTTTATTTTCTACCATTTAAATATTTTCCTCTGCCTCTTTTTGACTCTCATTTTTACTAAAATTTTCAAATTCTTTCAAGACTTCCGAATATTCTGGCAAATCTTCTTTTTTTGAAATTCCCATAAAGGCAAAAAGTTCTAATGTTGGTTCGTATGAATATCCCCTCTCCCCCTCTACATCTTTTCTTTGGATCATCCCTCTTATTAAAAGATTTCTTATTATGAAAGAAGAGTTTACTCCTCTTATGTAATCAATTTCTTTTTTTGATATCGGGTGTTTGTAAAGAATTATTGCCAAGGTTTCCATTCCTGCTCTTCCCAGATCTTTATGCAGTTCCTCTTTTGTGATTTCTTCGATTATTTTTCCGGCTTCCGGCGATGTTCCAAGCATCACTGTTTCGTTGCTAATTATCAAAACCAAACCACCGTCTTTCAACTTTTCTTCCAATTGATGTAGGGCTTTTTCTATTTCATCTTTCGATACTTTTAAAAGCTGAGAAAGTTTAGAAAAAGAGACAGGTTCTCCTTTGAAAAAAAGCACAGCTTCAATTTGTGATTTTAGGTCAATTTTCATTTAAATATAATTAGGCAGGGATAGTTTTGGGGTTTCTATATTTATATCTTCCTCCATTTTTTCTTGTGTTGCCTCAAGAATTCCTTGTTTTACTAGCTCTAAAAGCGCCAGAAAACTTACTATAATATTTTTCTTTTCTTCTCTGGAGATTGCTTTGTGTCGAGAACCTTTAGCAGTACCATGATTTTTTGTAAAATCACTAAAATTCATTTTCAACTCATCAGACACCCTCTCTGTTAGGCGCTCTATCATTTCTTCAAGGCTTATAATTTTTTCCACGATAGTCTTTGGTAGCGATTCTTTTTTCGGCAAGTTGGATATTGTGTTTTGGACTGCCTGCAAAATTGCTTGTGTGGATATTTCTTTATCAGGAGAAAATATTATTGGTATGTTGGGACCGGTAGATTTAGAAAAAATTATTTTTTTGCCAAATCTTTTTTGGACATGAAGCGAGAGCTCTTTAAATTTTTTATAAAGTCTCAACCTTTCTTCCAAATCTTCAATACTTTTTTCTTCTTCTTGAGATAGTTCTAGGGATGGTAGTAGAGAGCGAGATTTAATTAAAATCAAAGTTGAAGCAATGAGTATAAAATGAGCGGTCATTCCCATTGGTAGATCACCCATCTTGTTTACATGTTCAATATAATCATCAGCAACTTTAGAAAGTGAAATATCATTTATAAAAAGCTTTCTTTTCTCTATAAGAGAAAGCAGTAAATCTAACGGACCTTCAAATGAAGAAGTTTTGACTGTAAATTGAGATAAGGACATTAGGGATTAAGTCTCTTTACGTCTCTAGGCAAAAAGGTTGCCTCGCGGACATTTGGTAAATCTAAAATTTTCATTACAAACCTTCCAGGCCCAACTCCCCCTCCTCCATGTGGCGGGCATCCATATCTAAAGAAATTTATATAATCTTTTATGGATTCTAAATCCATCCCTTTCTCTTTTGCCTGTTTTTCAAGTATGTCCGGCCTGTGTTCTCTTTGCGCCAATGTAGTGACCTCTACGCCTCTGTACAACAAATCTGCTCGCCTGGACCTATCATTATCTTCTGGATGCCTCATATGATAAAAGGCGCTTTTAGATTTGTGATAATCAGTTATAAAAACAAAATCATGATTCATTTCTTTTTTTACATAGTCAGAAATGGCCCTCTCTTCTTCGGGAGAAAGGTCGTGTTCTTCTGGAGATGGTATTTCCAATTTTTTTAGAATTTCTTTCACCTCAACCATAGGTATTCTTGGAAATGGCTGTTTCGGTATCTCTATATTTGTGTCCGGAAATGTTTTTAGAATTTGTTCAAAGCCGGAGACAATCATACCTTCCTCCATATCCATGATGTCGTGGTGAGAATCTATAAAACCGATTTCAAAATCCCATCCGGTAAATTCTGTTAAGTGTCTGGTTGTAAAAGAAAGTTCCGCCCTAAATACTGGTCCAGTCATAAATACCCTTTCGAGACCTGAAGCTATTGCCATTTGTTTGTAAAACTGTGGAGACTGAGCCAGATATGCCTTTCTATCAAAATAATCTACTGAAAAAACATCCGCACCAGATTCGCTTGGCGTACTCATAAAAGAAGGGGTGTATATTTGTATAAAATTGTTTTCATCCCAAAACTTTCTCCAACCTTTTTCAAACTCGGTCCAGATTTTAAATACATGGGCTTTCTCGGGTTTTCTCAAATCTATCCATCGGTAATCAAGTCTGAGTGGCGCCTCCGTTTCTTCTCCTCCCTTTATTGTTACTACAGGTATTGGAAGTTCTGGTTCTGCCAAAGATAAGATTTCTATTTTTTCAGGTTCAATTTCGGCTCCGCCTGGTGCGTTTTTTTCCTCTTTTACCTTTCCATATATTCTTACGACCGATTCGGTTGTAATATTTTTAACTTTTTCAAATTCTGGAGAATTATTAAGTATCACCGCCTGGACGGTTCCTTTTATGTCTCTTAAAACAAGGAATATTATTTTACTTTGAACTCTTAAAGCTTGAACAAATCCCTGGACGCAGATTTCTTTTCCAATGAAGTTTTTGATTTCCGAAGAGTGTGTGCAGTTTGTCATTTTTTATATATATTTATTCCTATTTTTTCTCTCACTTCTTCCATTTTTTCCTCAGCTTCTCTGCGCGCTGTTTTTCCTCCATTTTCTATGATTTCTAAAACACTGTCAGTGTCTTTTTCCAATTCCAACCTTTTCTCTCTTAGTGGAGCCATGAACTTTATTATATTTTTAATGAGAATTTCTTTGGACTCTTTATATCCCACTCCCCCAGCTTCATATCTGTCTCTAAGATCTTCAAATTCAGGCCCTTCCGTAAAGTATTTGTGCAATGCAAAAACATTGCAAGTTTCCGTGTCTTTTGGCTCCTCTACTTCTTTTGAATCTGTCTTTATACTCATAACAGCTTCTTTTATTTCCGAATCAGACGAAAATAATCCAATCGTATTTTTGTAGCTTTTGCTCATCTTTTGTCCATCTGTTCCAGGTACTGTTTGCACATTTTCTAATATCATCGGTTCTGGAACTTTAAAAGTGTCACCAAACAATCTGTTAAATTTTGAAGCTGTGTCTCTGGCTATTTCTAAATGTTGTTTTTGATCCAGTCCAACAGGCACTATGTCTGGCTCTTGAATCAATATGTCCGCTGTCATTAGCATTGGATAGTTAAATGTACCAACACTTATCTCTTTCTTTTTTGCTTCAGCATCTTTAAAAGCGTGCGCTCTCATAAGATATGGCATCGTCGTGATACAGCTGAATATCCAGGACAGCTCCGCTACCTGTGGGACATCTGATTGTTTGTAAAGAACGACTTTTTTGGGATCAAGTCCTATCGCCAAGTAATCTAAGGCAACATCAATTATGTTTTGCTTAAGCTCTTTGGGGTCTTGGAGAGTTGTAAGTGCGTGTAGATCAGCAATAAACACAAAGCTTCTGTAGTCGCTCTGCAGTTCAACAAACTGTTTCATTGCTCCAAGATAGTTTCCTATGTGAGGTCTTCCTGTCGGTTTTACTCCAGACAGCAGTGTTTTCGCATCATTCATACGCTGAAAATCATAGCAAAACAAGGGCTTTTTTGAAAGAAGGTTATTTCGCTGGAATTTCTATGAAAAATGTAGAGCCCCTACCTTTTCCTTGTGATTCAACCCAGATTTTACCCTTGTGTGCTTCAATCATTTGTTTTGCAACATAAAGACCGAGGCCTGTTCCAGAGACATTTGTCTTGTGGGCTTCTTTGGCACGACTAAATTTTGAAAACAGTTTCGGTATTTCTTCTTCTGGTATCCCGATTCCAGTGTCTGAAACTGAAATCGTTATTGTTTTTGCTTTTCTTAAAACATCAACATGAATCATTCCTTCAGGTGTGTATTTTATTGAATTGTCTATTATGTTTCCGATAACTTGTTTTATTTTTCCCTTGTCTCCATTAACAAGAAAGTTTTCCCCCTCATATGAAAAATCTATTTTCAGCCCTTTATTTTCAACATTGGGTTTGAGCTCAGCAACAACTTCTTTTGCAAGCTCTTTTGCATCAAAGTCAGTCATATCATATTTCATCCTCCCTTGTTCAATTCTGGATATGTCTAGGAAGTCATTTACTATTTTTACTAGCCCTCGAGAAGATTCATCCATAGTTTGAATGGCCCCCTTTATCTTTTCCGGAATTTCTCCAAAGTCTCCCTGAAGTATCATAGATGAGTATCCATTTATGGCTGTTAGTGGAGACCTTATTTGGTGGCTAGCAAAAGACAAGAATTCAGACTTAAGCTGATCCAGTTCTCGGAGTCTTGCATTTGCTTTCTCTAAGTCCAATGCCAATCGTTCTATCTTTTCTCTCTGTTCAATTTCTCTTTTGACACCTCTGATCAGCTGGATTCCTAAAACAAAAAGTATTATTAATGTTATGGAAGTTATAATTCTTACATTTTCTATGGTTTGTAGGAATAAAAGACTTCCTACTAAAGCCCACAAAGTTATAACCAGTGCCTGGGACCCCAGGAGTTTAATGTTGAAAGTGTTAAATTTAGTTATCAAGTAGAACAAAAAAGCTACTAACACTGGCATTCCTAGTAAACCATATTGACCTATTGCCCAATCTTCGGACAGACTTCCGGAAATATTTCCCCAAGCGAAAGCAAGCATAAAGAGAAGAACTCCAATTCCCGACAATAATAATTGGCTTCTAAATTGTTTGGGTACGGAGAAATAATTTCTAAAAATAAATAATGCTGCCCATAATGAGAATATCACTTCAATCAAATAGCCGTAGTAAACCAAGGGACCTTCCAAAACCTCCCTATTGCAGTTCGTTAGATCAAAACCAAGAATGGCTAGTTTTGTTGGAACGAAGATTATAGTCGGCAACAGAAGAATGCTTATTATTATCTTTGATTTTGATTCAAGATCTTTTCCAGTTACGAATACAATCAAAAAATATAGCAAGCCAGCATAAATAATTGGCTCAAATAAAATTAGCATTGACCAAAAGAAAACAATCAAATCTTCTTTTTCATTTGCCCACAAAATCAAATCAAAAAACGTCCAAATCGAAAAAATTATAAGTGTAAGGCTTAGTATTTTGCTAGCAAGCAATTCTCTATTTTTTATTAACAGAAACATCCCGAGCAAAAGAGATACTAAAATTGGAAGAAGGTGAGAATAATATATTAAAGGGGAAAAAACATTCTCAGACAAAATAAGAAATTTAGAAGTACTCCACTCACAACTAGCCTGTAGTTCCGAAATGTCCATAAAAATTATTAAGAGAATAATATCATATTTATATAATCAAATAGTCTTCTTATCAAACCTTCTAATAATACAAATCCATACACTATTATTATCCAAGATATTTCAATAAAAACACTGAAAGAGAAAATCAGACTATCCTTCCAGTTCATTTTTCTGCGCTTCTCATCTTTAGGTCTCATGTATATGGTCGTCAGGCAGGGATTGGAATAAAAAGCCAGAATAACCATAGCTACGAGATCCCCCTTTTTTAAAGTTTTTGAAATCCAGATTCTCCAACGATTGTTTCCGTCATAATCTCTAAGATTTTTTAAATCTTCCAAGCCAAAATGGTCTTTTCCGCTTTTGTCATATAGATGCAATATTACCAAATCAATTATAAGACCGAGCAACATAACAGAACCACCACCTACTACGGGACCAAACTGTCTTATCATTATGTAATATAAGACAAAATCAAAAAAATAATCTAGAAGTAGATAGCTACTTATATTTAGTCCCTTTTTTGCAGTCTCTTTTTTAAATAATTTTTTAATTATTATGTTGAAAAGAGATTCCATTTTATTTTTTTTGAATTTGTTTTTTTACCTTTTGTATATACTTTGGTATATAAGGTAAATATTTTCTATATATTTTTTCAGGGAGAAACTGAATCGATTTTATTTCTTTTCTGCAATTTTTATAACCACAGTTACATTTCATGCTCCAGAGTTTTTCCGCTTCTGTTATTGAGTAGTCTATTGTAATTTCTTCTCCCTTTTTTATATTTTTTAATGCCACTATTGATATTTTGCCTTTTATTCCAGCATTGGGTTTACAGGAATGATTTATAAAATACCAAGGGCTGTCTTCTCTTGGATTAATCCAAGTGTTTTTTTTAATGCTGAGCCAACGATCTCCATATAGAGCCCCTTTCTTATTTCTTACTATAAAATGAACCAGGTTTCCTTTCACTATAAAAATAACTTCCCCTCTTTTTAGATTCTTTTTAGCAAATATTCCTATTCCAGTTCTTTTTGTTTTTTTTGGATAAACTTTATACATTTTCTGGATATTCTCCTTTGGGCGGCAAGAAAATTTCAAAGTCTTTCTTAACTACGCTTTTATAGAAGGTTATACAAATTGAAATTATTATCAATATAGTTAGGAAAACAAAAATTTTAAATTTATTTTTCAAAAACATTTGTTGTGATTATATCATAAAATGTTCTCCAAAATTTTCCGTTTTCATTTTTTTGATTTATATCCCACCTTTTTTTAATTTTTCTACAACCTCTTTCATTTCTTTTGAAAGTTTTTTAGGAAGCTCTATTTGAATTTTAACCAGCAAATCTCCGCGCTTTCCTTTATCATGTGGCACACCCTTGCCTTTTACACGCAAAATTTCGCCAAACCCGACGCCTTCTGGAATTTTGATTGTAATTTCCCCATCCAGTGTTTTTATTGTTTGTTCTCCGCCCAAAAGCGCCTCAGAAAGTTTAACAGGAAGCGTCATTGTTAAATTGTTTCCTTCTTTTTTAAAAGTAGAGTGATCTCTAACATGAATTTTTATATACAGATCACCGGCAACTCCGTGAGATAAAGCTTCTCCCATACCAGAAAGACGGACCATTTCTCCATCTTCTACTCCGGGAGGTATTGTTACTTTTATCTCTTGCTCTCTTTTCAAGACTCCAGAGCCCTTGCAATCAGGACACTTATCTTTCGGTATTTCTCCTTTTCCATGACAAATTTCGCAAGTTCTAACTGATGCAAATGATCCGATTATTGATCTGCGTACTTCTCTTATTTGTCCTTTTCCATTGCAGGTTGAACAAGTTTCCATTTTGGAACCTTTTTTTGCCCCGCTTCCCTCACAAGAAAGACATTTAGAAACTTTGTTCAAAAGAATCGCTCTCTCCACCCCGAAGACAGATTCTTCAAAAGAGAGTTCGATATCCATAGAGATGTCTCGCCCTCTTTTATTTCGAGCTCTCGCCCCTCCGCCAAATATATCGCCAAATATGTCTCCCAAATCAAACTCTACTCCCCCATCTTTGAAATTAGAAAAATCAAAACCTTGAAATCCTTCAAAACCACTTCCAGTTGCTCCTGAAAAAGTCTGGCCATAAGCGTCGTACTGAGCTCTTTTTGTTTCGTCAGAAAGAACGCTATAAGCTTCGTTTACTTCCTTAAATCTGTCTGCGTTTCCTTCTTTTTTATCAGGATGGTACTGGTGAGCCAGTTTTCTGAAGGCTTTTTTTATCTCATCTTTTGAAGCATTTTTCTCTACACCTAATATTTTGTAATAATCTTTAGACATCTTATGATGTTTTACACTATATCATTAAATTACTGATTTTCTTTTGGAGGTTCTTCGTTTGGTTTTTTCTCTTCAAACTCTGCGTCCTTAACATTTTCTTGAGAAGAAGATCCTTCCGATTTTTGTTCGCCCTGAGATTGGGCTTGATTCATAAATTGTCCAATTTTTGAGACTTCTGAAGATAATTCTTCCGTCGTCTTTTTAATTTGTTGGAGATCATTTCCCTCTTTTTCTTTTTTAAGAGTTTCAATCTTACTTTCTATATTTTGTTTTAAATCTGCTGGCACTTTATCTTGAGCGTCTTTTAAAGATTTTTCAGCTGTATATATAAGCTGTTCTGCCAAATTTTTAGCTTCTACTAGTTCTGCTTTTTTCTTATCTTCTTCTCCGTGAAGTTCAGCTTCTTTTTTCATTCTTTCTATTTCTTCTTGAGAAAGACCAGAGCTAGCTTCTATTTTTATAGATTGTTCTTTACCACTAGTTTTGTCTTTAGCTTTTACATTTAGAATTCCGTTAGCGTCTATATCAAAGACGACTTCAACTTGGGGCATTCCTCTTGGAGCCGGAGGAATGCCATCAAGTATAAATTGACCCAAGCTTTTGTTGTCGCTTGCCATTGGGCGCTCTCCCTGCACTATATGTATTTGAACAGAAGTTTGATTATCTGCTGCAGTAGAAAAAATTTGTGATTTTGATGCCGGAATTGTGGTGTTTTTTTCAATCAGTTTTGTTGCAACACCTCCCAAGGTTTCAATCCCCAAAGAAAGAGGAATGACATCCAAAAGAAGAATGTCTTTTACATCACCCGCTATTATTCCACCTTGAACAGCGGCCCCCAAAGCAACCACTTCATCTGGGTTTATAGATTTGTTGGGCTCTTTTCCAAAAAAGTTTTTTACTGCTTCAACAATAGCTGGCATTCTGGTTTGTCCTCCCACCAGAATAACTTCTTCAATTTCAGACACTTTAAAAGGAGAAGCTTCTACGGCTCTTTTTGTAATTTCAATTGCCCTATCAATAAACTCTTTTGAAAGTTCTTCTAGTTTTGCTCGGGTCATTTTTATAAGGAGGTGTCTCGGTCCGCTAGAATCTGATGTAATGAACGGAATATTTACCTCTGTCTCAAGAGCTGTTGAAAGTTCTATTTTTGCTTTTTCAGCCCCTTCATCTAGTCTTTGCAAGGCTAAAGCATCTCCCCTTACATCTATTCCGGATTCTTTTTTAAATTCTTCTGCAAGCCAATTTATTATTTTTTGGTCTATATCACGACCTCCCAAGTGGCTATCTCCGTCCGTAGATTTAACTTCTACGACATCATCCCCTACTTCAAGGATGGAAATATCAAAAGTTCCGCCACCAAAATCAAAAACTGCTATTTGTTCGTTCTTTTTCTTATTAAACCCATAAGCCAAAGCTGCCGCAGTCGGTTCATTTATGATTCTTTTTACATCAAGACCGGCAATTTTTCCGGCATCTTTAGTGGCTTGCCTTTGTGCATCGTTAAAATATGCGGGTACAGTGATTATTGCTTCGGTTATTTTCTCTCCTGTTTTTGCTTCAACATCACTTTTAATTTTTTGGAGAATCATTGCAGAAATTTCTTCCGGTCTGTAATTTTTGTCTCCCATTTTGACCTCCACGCCACCGTTTTCAGATTTCAAAACTTCATAAGAGACATTGCTCTTATCCTTCTGTACAGCAGGATCGTCAAAGGTGTGCCCTATGAATCTTTTTATGCCAAAGATTGTATTTTTGGGGTTTGTCACTGCTTGCCTTTTTGCAAGAAGACCAACCAAACGCTCTCCGGTTTTAGACAAAGCGACAACAGACGGAGTGGTTCTTCCCCCTTCCGCATTCTCAACAATTTTTGGATTTCCTGCTTCCACTATGGCAACAGCAGAATTTGTTGTTCCTAAATCTATACCGATGATTTTTGACATATCTGTTTTGTTTTTGTTAAAAATCTTTTAATTAAGCCAAAGTATTATAAAACTCTTTTTATCATACTGTCAACTTTTTAAATTCCAAAAAATCCTTATTTTTCAATATATTCTCCCACCACCACTTTTGCAGGCCTTAAAACTTTTCCTCCCATTTCATATCCGGTTTGCAAAACCTTCATTACTTTCCCATCATCATCCTTGTTTGTGGTTTTTTCCATACTTACCGCTTCATGAAATGTCGGGTCAAAGATGCCTCCATCTGGACTAAATTTTTTTACTCCATTGTTTGTAAGAACTGATAAAAGTTGATTATGAATTGATTTAATACCGTCCTTCCATTTTTCTGGCACATTTTCTCCGTTGTTTTCTAATGCAAAAGCATTTTCAAAACTATCAAGTATTGGGAGGATTTGTGAGATTAGGTTTTGGTTGGCAAATTTTATAAATTCAATTTTAGACTCCTCGTCTTTCTTTCTCAGATTTATAAACTCTGCTTTGTCTTTTTGCCAACCGTTCAAATATTCCTGCTTTTCAGATTCAAGTTTTTTTATTTTTTCGCGAAGTTTTTTTAACAGAACGGCAGGATTTTCATTTTCATCCTCACTTTCAAAAACCACATCTTCTTCTGGTAAATTATTCTTGTCTTTGTTTGTTTTCATAGCAGTTGTTCTGAAGTAGTTTATTTTATTTTCACTTCATTTTCAAATGCTTGACAAACTATATTTATATGACAATGTTGTATGTAGAACCCCAAACAAAGGAGAAAGGTAGTGGCTACCGAACTGAAGGCCCCGACAGGAAAGACGCGTGTCGTCGGTGTTGACCTCTTCGATCACTACGACTACCTCGTCGGCGACTATGACACGCCCGAGGAAGCATTCAAGGTCGCGGATGGGCACAACACCAAGCGCCATGGATCGATGGACGACGTGTACTATGTCTACAACGATCAGGGACGCTACATCCGTGGGAACGAGGCGGTCGGACAAGAAGTCAGCCCGTAACACCGACCCCCGCCCCGAAGCACAAGACGAAAGCCGTCTTCGAGTTTCGAGGGCGGTTTTCTTTTTACCAAAACCTGATAATTAATAACTAAAAGTTATAAGCTAAAACCTATCGCTTGCTCCACTGAGGAGCCTTTCTTGCTTTCTTGAGACCGAATTTTCTTCTTTCCTTCATTCTAGGATCTCTTTTTAGTAATCCGAGTTTTTTTATCTTTTTTCTAAGCTCTTCGTCATATTTTACTATGGCTCTTGAAATCCCGTGACTTACTGCGTGAGCTTGTGAGCTTTGTCCACCACCCTTTACTACGACTGTTATTTTAAATTTTTGTTCAATCCCAGATTCTGTCAGGGGCTTTTTGACGACAGTTTGCAATTCTGAAATAGGAAAATAAACATCCAACTCCTTGTCGTTTATAGTTACAGAATTTTTTGAAGATTCGGTCATGCGAATTCTCGCTTGAGAAGTTTTTCTTCTGCCTATTGTTTCTATGTATTTTTTATTTTTCTCCTCCATCTTACTCGCTTATTTTTAGTCTTTTAATCATTTTTGCACGAAGTTTATTTTTAGGTAACATACCGTCCACAGCTCTTTTTAAGATCTCTCTAAACCCCTTTTTTTCTATAACATCTTCCATCTTTTCATATCTTAGACCACCGGGATAACCTGAGTATTGAGCGTATTCTTTCTGGTTTCTTTTCTTTTCTCCAATTTTTATTTTTGAAGCATTTATTATATGTACCTCTACATTTGGAGCTTTATTCCTCGCGAAATCAGAGCTGTCTTTCCCAATAAGTTTAGAAGCCGCTTCACTAGCGATTCTTCCCAACCTTTTATTTGTTGCGTCTATTGTGTGAGATTTCATATTTTTATACAAATTCAACCACCGATCTTGGGCTTCCGTCGCTTAGTCTTGTCCTTGATTTGGTGATTCTTATATAACCACCATTTCTGTTTTTATACTTAGGTACTATTTCAGAAATCAACTTTTTTGTTGCTCTATTTCCCACTGTTGAAGAAATCAATCTCTTTGAAGCAACCGTTTCTTTCTTCCCGTGAGAAACGAGTTTTTCAGCAAAAGGCCTCAGCTCCTTAGCTTTTGTTTCTGTTGTTTCTATTTTTTCTTTCATTATCAAAGACACAGCCAAAGACTTTAAGAGGGCTCTTCTCTGGTTTCTTTTTCTACCTAATTTGGCGTGTGCTTTATGATGTCTCATAAAATTATTTTAAACTTATTCCGTATTCAGCTAGCTTTTCTTTTATTTCAGAAACTCCTTTAGCTCCCAAACCGTCAATTTCCAAAAGATCTTTCTCTTTTTTTCTAGCAAGACCTCCAACTGTTCTGATATTTCCGTTAGACAAAGCATTTAAAGTTCTTGCAGAAAGACCAACGGATTCAATTCTAGTTTTAAGAAATTCTGAATCAACTTCTTGTTTTTCCTCTTGTCCGGTATTTTTTGGTTCCGAAGAAGATGTTAGGACCTCTTCTTCTTTGAAACCCACGATAGACCTCAGTTGATTTATCATAATTTCTATAGAAGTCTCGAGAGCTTCTTTGGGAGAAATGGTCCCGTCTGTTTCTATAGACACTTTGAGTCTATTGAAATCCGTTCTGTCTCCAACGCGCATATTTTCAACTTCATAACTCGCTCTTCTGATTGGAGTGAATGTTGCGTCTAATGCAATTATTCCAATATCTACTCTGTTTTTCTGCAAAACCTCTCTTGAGACATAACCCATACCCTTTTCAACTGTCATTTCTGCGTCCAATTCAGCACCCTTGTCAGTCAAAGTAGCTATTACTTGCTCAGGGTTTAATATTTCAATTTGTCCTGTGGTCTTTATATCTTTTGCCGTTATAACTCCTTCTCCTTTGGCTTTCAAAGTCAAAACTTGAGGCTCTTGAGTGTTCATTTTAATCCTCACCTTTTTTAGATTGAGCATTATTGTTATAACATCCTCTTTTACTCCCGATATAACAGAAAACTCATGATTTACGCCAGCGATTTTAACAGCGGTAATAGCTGCTCCTGGAAGCGATGAAAGAATAATTCTTCTCAAAGAATTTCCGAGAGTGTGTCCATAACCTGGATACAAACCGTCAATTTCAAAAGAACCACTGAACTGATCTTCAGAGACGATTCTTGGTTTTGATGGTAATACGATTGAATGATCCGACATATTTTTTTTATTAAAATATTAAATTTTTATCTGCTATAAAATTCCAAAACTGATCCTAAATCAAAAAGTAAATCCGTACCTTCTGCTTTTGGCAATCCCTGAATTTCTGCAATCTTTTTATCAAAATCCAATTTCAACCAAGACGGTACTGAAACGGCTTTCAATCTCTCATCCAGATTTTGGAAAAGTGGTTTGTTCAGGCTAGCTGGTCTTATGGACAACTTATCTCCTATTGAGAGTTTATAAGAAGGTATAGTGATTCTCTTTTCATTTACAAACAAATGCCCGTGAGAAACCATTTGTCTGGCGGCCAATCTTGTGGGAGCAAAGCCTGCTCTAAACGCAGTATTGTCCGCCCTCATTTCCAAATTTTCAAAAAGTCTTGATGTTGCGTGAGTGTCTTTCTTTGCCAAAGCTGTCTTTGCATATTTGGAAAACTGCTTTTCTGTGAGGCAGTATGTGTATCTAGCCTTTTGTTTTTCCAAAAGCTGAATACCAAAGTTAGATTTGGGCTTCATAAAACCCTTTCTGTTTTTTTCCTTTCGAGCTTGGCTTAAAGCGTATTTTTGAGTTTGAGTTTTTTCAAAAACAGGGGCTCCCAACCTTCTCGCTATTTTGTATTTTGGTCCTATTTTCATTTTTTATACTCTTCGTGGTTTCTTTGGCTTCGGCCCATTGTGTGCAACAGGCGTTGCATCTTTTACCGAAGTAAGGCCAATACCTTTTGAAAGAAAGCCTCTTACTCCAGATTCTCGACCCGAACCGACTCCCTTTACAACCACCGAAACTTCCTTAATTCCCATGGCTTGGGCTTTTGTACCAACCACTTCACCAACTTTTGCAGCTGCAAACGGAGTCCCCTTTTTAGCGCCCTTGAAACCAAGAGATCCAGACGAAGACCAACACAGAGTGTCTCCCTTCGGATCTGTGAGGACAATTTTAGTGTTGTTATAGGTTGATTCTACGCAAAGGATACCAATGTCTGCGCGCTTTTTAGAAACCCCGCTGACAGGCTTTTTTGCCTCTCCTTCGCCGGTTTCTTCGCCTTTTTTAACTATCCTTTTCTTACCCATTTTATTAATTAATTTCTGAACAAAAAAATACAATCGGCCCGAGCTTTTTACCCGAGTCGGTTATTAACTATTTAGAAACTTATTGATATCATAATTGATATAAAAAGTAAAGATCCTACTTCTTCTCCGCCACCTTTCTACCAGTTCCCATGGTTTTTCTGACATTACCTCTTCTGGTTCTAGAGTTTGTTTTTGTTCTCTGACCCCTTACTGGCAAGACTCTCAAATGACGGATTCCTCTGTAGGCTTTTATGTCTTTTAGCCTTTTAATATTTGAAGCAACCTCTCTTTTAAGATCTCCCTCAACCTTGAAAGATTCAATAATTCTTCTTATTTCATTTTCTTGGTTGGTGTTTACTTCTTTTGGCCTCATTCCCCAGTCTACTCCAGCTTGAGTTAATATTTTTTGCGCACGAGATCTGCCTATCCCATATATGGCAGTTAGGCCTATTTCTAAACGCTTTTCTTCAGGTATTGTTATTCCGAGTATTCTCATATTTTAACCTTGTCTTTGTTTGTGACGCGGATTTGATTTGCAGATAACATAAACATAGCCCTTTCTTCTGACTACTTGGCATTTAGCACATATTTTTTTAACAGAAGCCTTGACTTTCATAAAAACTAAAATGCGATGTCCAATTCTACCTGAAAAACAAAAGGAGTCAAATGTCTATCAGAACCTTTTTACGATTCTACCCTTCCCTCCATAGGGCTCTATTTCCACCTCTACTCTGTCTCCTACCAGCACCCTTATCTTGTGCATCCTCATTTTTCCAGACAAATAGCATAGAAAAACCTCCCCATTGTCTTCTCTTTCAACTCTGAAAAGGATATTTGGAAGGGCTTCTACGACTGTCCCTGTTATTATTTGAGGTTTTTTCTGTTCTGTTTGACTCACGTTCTTACAGTAATATTTCTATTTCTATCCTTTCCTCTTTTTCTGGGAAGGATCTTTTCCAGAAAGGCTTTATAGAAGACTGGGCTTTTTCAATTGCCGGATAGCTTGAGAGTATATTATGCAGATTTTTCTTAGGATTTCCAGCAATTTCCCTTTTCAAGGAATTTGAGTCGAATGTTTTCATAAGTCTGACTTGTCCATTTATAGTGAAGACAACCTCGCTTCGTCTAATAAGATCCAAACTTTCTTTGTCTTGTATGGAAAAACCCAACTCATTCCAGTTTATAACATCACTATCATCACCAATAAAATTTGGTTCAAGTCTTTCAGCCAAGGCATTAGCAAGCTCTGTTTTCTTTATAATCACAGCCATTAAAACCACTTTTTCATTTATTTGAACAGAATCCCCCCTCGCCTCACTTTGCGGAAGAGATTCAAAATCAAAGATCATAGCATCTTCAAACAGCACAAAACCTTCTGGAACCTGACTTAGTAATTCTTTTTTCAAATCGTCTTGAATTTTTTTTCTGATTCTTTCCTTGGCGCTCGTTTCGTCGCTATCTGATACGGTTTTGACTGTTCCGACAAAACCTCCCGTCATTTCAGTTTTGGAGCGAGCGTAAATATCTTTAAACCTTCCTGGATCATCGCTAAATCCAGGAATGGTAAAATCTTTCAGTCCGATGTTGTATTTATCTCCAGGCTCGTCAGCAAACACTGTAACTTCTATGCTTCCCGGTACAGTATTTCCATTTTCAGTCTTTCTTCCAGGAACAACTACAGATTCATCTATCCTGTATATCAAACCTTCTGGTGTTTGGAATCTTGTATTTCTTATCAGTCTCTGACTATTTGAGTCGTAGTTGTTGTAAATGACTATTGTTCCACTGGCTTTTCTTTCCACTCGTTCTTCGCCCGTTGCGGGTACCACCTCACCACCCTCTTTTGAAGTTTCAATAATCTCTAGATTTATTCCTTCTGTAGCTCCAACATCGGCTTTAAATGTCTCATTTGACGCTGTAACTTCAGCATTTCTAGGCGTTATTCTGATTGTGGCGCTTGATAGTGATGATGAGAAAATAAAAAATAGCAAAATCACCAATATAGAGCCCGATCCCCAAATTAAGATTTTCTTAGGTTTTTTTCTGGCCCTTATTTCTTGTGGATAAGGGTAAAATTGAGGTTCTTCTGAAACGGGTTTTTCAACCTCTCTTTCTACAGGTCTATTTACTGGTTGTTTAACCGGTTTTTCTACCACAGTTCTTCTTTCTCTTCTTGCTCGCTCGGGAAGAGTAACATTTCTTATAGACCTTTTCTCTGGTGGTACTATGTCTTGTAAAATATTCCTAGCCATTTTAAGTTTGAAATAATTTTAAATCACAAAAATAAAATTGTAAACGATTAGCTTTTTTTGTGGAAATTCAAAAACCCAATTATTGCGACAAA
This sequence comes from uncultured Candidatus Saccharibacteria bacterium, assembly GCA_964509605.1. Classification (GTDB taxonomy): domain Bacteria; phylum Patescibacteriota; class Minisyncoccia; order Phycocordibacterales; family Zambryskibacteraceae; genus CAZDXF01. The sequence goes on along the minus strand of CAZDXF010000001.1, from coordinate 72,120 downwards.
AAGATTGTGATCAAATACCGCTCTTGAACCGACAGTAATCGCATCTTTTGTGTTAGCTTGTTTGATTGAAAAAACTTCTCCGGCTGTTTCAATGAAAGCCTCCTTGGAAGGTTTCTTAAATAATGGTTCGACTTCTTTTTCAGAAATAAGAAAAATTTTTCTTTTTGAAAAATGGGGCCAATTTTTTAATAAGGCCGTTATTTCTTTTTTCCAATTCTCCATCTCTTGAGAGATGGTAAGTGAAATTGTGTTCTCAGTGGTTTCGTTGGCTAGACTGGAAGAAAGGATAGAAAATAGTGAGAATGTTATATCTGAAGAGGCACCAAATTTTTCTTCTACAAGATCAACCATTTTGCTATATCCGATAGGAATAGTAGCTGTTTCGTCTATACTACCCTTATTTACCATAGAAATATCTGTAGATTCTGCACCAACATGTACGACTATAAAATCATGTTCTTTTTGAAATAAAACTTGAGTAGCTTGCAAAACCACTAGAGGAAAAGTTGTAAATACAACTTCATCTAAATGAAAATATTTTTCTGCCTTTTTCTTTACAGATTCAAACACACTGTGTGGCATAGCGCTCATATAAGCCGTCAACTCCAAAGATCGTGCTTTTTTTTGAAATGGATTTTGAGATTCATAACCATTTAATAAAAAGTTGGTAATTGTTCTTTCGAGCAATTGAACTCCTTCGTGAAAAATTTTTTTTGAAAAATGCTTAGCTATTTTCTCTTTAAACTTCACCTCCTTTTTACCAATCTCTTCGTTGACGATTTTTTGAGAAACAACAAAATCGTCTTTCTTTTGAATGACTATTTTTCTGGTTTCGGCCATATACCAAGGCGAATTTAAAGCACAGTACATTTTTTCTACAGAAAAATTTAATCCTCTTGTCTTTAGTGATTTGAGTCCATTGTTCATCAAATCTTCAAAAATCATTTTGGTAGAAAATTCCAAATTCTCTGAATGATTTTTTATTTCTTCCCTAGGTATATAAATCCTCTTTGAATAAAGCACTTCTGCTTTCGGACTTTCTTTGACTATGGCGATTCCCACACTTCTGAGTCCCAGATCGCAAATTAGATTTATTTTTTCCTTTTTCTTAAAAAAAAGCATATATGGATTATACAAGAGTATTATTCAAGAACAGCTTTTATTCTTCTTATTCCAGAAGCGACAGCTTCTTCTTTTTTTACTTTGAAAATTCCTAATTCAGAAGTGTTTTCTACATGCGGACCCCCACAAAACTCTTTTGATATTACATTGCCGTCCTTATCAGTTATAAAATACACAGAAACTGTTTCTGGATATTTGGCACCGAACTCCATTTCGGCTCCAATTTTCTCTGCCTCCTCCCTCTTCATTTCTTTTCTCACAACTTCAAGACCAGAAGTGATGTTTTTATTTACTATTTCCTCTACTTTTTGAATTTCTTCGGATGTCATTTTTCTATCAAAAGAAAAATCAATTCTTAGTCTCTCCTCATTTATATTACTACCTTTTTGTTTTACATTCTTCCCTAAAACCTCTTGAAGAGCGGACAAAAGAAGGTGGTGTGCTGTGTGCAGACGAACTGTTTTTTCTTCCGTATTTGCCAATCCACCTTTAAATTTTTGCTCCAAACCTGTTCTAGAAATTTCTTGGTGTCTATTAAATTCTTTTTCAAATTCTTTGATATCAAGATTGGGAAACCTGTCTTTCATTACATCAAACGGAAGACCATAAGTGCTGTAGAGTTCAAAAGCTTTTTTAGAATCAAGAGAATCTAACTTATTCAATTCTTTTACTCCGGTATTAAGAGCTACTATAAATTGACTCCATTCTCTGTCTAAAACTTCCCAGATCAAATTTCTGTCTAGTTCTTTGTAAATTTGATTATATTTTGGAATCACCCAATCTAATGCTAATTTAATGTGCTCAAATTCAAATTGAGCGAGCAATCTTCGCAAGATTCTTCTAAGTATGTATCCGGCTCCTCTGTTAGAAGGCCTGACTCCGTCGCTTATCATAAAGGCAATTGCTCTTGAGTGATCTGCCAAAATCCTTTTTTTTCTTTCTGGTATTTCTTGCGGAAGAATTTCTAATATTTTTGAAAACAAATCGGTTTCAAAAACTGTTTTTTCACCTGCTTTTCCAGGAAACTGACTTACTAGAGCGAGTCTCTCAAGGCCCATACCGGTATCCACCCCAAATCTTTCAAGATTTTTTAAGGTTTTGTCTTTATTTTGAAAATATTGATTGAAAACAATATTCCAAACTTCAATTCCATCCACATAAATCTCTGTCGTTGGCCCACACGGCCCCTCATCTCCAGTCGGTCCCCAAAAATTATCTTCTCTGCCAAATTTCTTTATTTCAAGACTCGGATCAATTGATTTCCAGATTTCTTCTGACTCTTTGTCTTCGGGGATATTGTTGTCGCCCTCAAACACGGACACATAATCAATTTTCAATCCCATCTCTTTAACAATAAAATCGTAACCGTACTGAATCGCTTCTTTTTTGAAGTATCCTCCAAAGCTAAAATTTCCCAACATTTCAAAAAAAGTCAGATGCCTTTCATCACCTACTTCCTCTATGTCTGAAGTTCTAACACATTTTTGGATTGAAACCGTGTTTAAAGAACCAAAATCTTTCATCGGATCGCCCAACCCTGTGTAATAAGGTTTGAATTGTTGCATTCCTGCTGTAGTGAAAAGTACGGAAGGATCGTTTAGTGGTACCAAAGACGCCGACGGCACTATTTTGTGTCCTCTTTTTTCAAAAAAATCCCAAAATTTTTTTCTGATTTCTGAAGATTCCATTTTATCTATTATCACCAGATCCTTTTGTTTGCCCCCTCTCCTTTCTGGATTTTATTTTTTCTATATTAGAGATTGCCACATCATTAAATTCTATATTCAAATCAGCTGACAGTTGAGACAGGTACCACAAAACATCTCCCAATTCTTTTTTTATTTCCTCTCTCTTTTCTTCCGTTACAACCCCTCCATCATCTCTTAAAATTTTTTTTATTTTTTCTGCAACTTCTCCACTTTCTCCAGCTAACCCTAGAGCTGAATATATAAAAGAGGGATCATATTTTATAATCCTGGTAGAAAAGGCTTCTTTTTGATATTGATTAAAATCCATTTTAGGTAATATTTTTTAGAGTTTCAAAATCATTCTTAAGTTCACTCAGTTTACTTTGATCATAATTAATGTGCAAAACGGTGTTTCTATAATGTAAACTGACCATTCTTGTAAATCACTTTTATTTTTCCTTTAGGTAAATAAGCCGTAACAGTCCTGGGGGTTGTCGATATAATGTCTGTGTGCACAGAAGAATCGTTGTATCCTAATCTTTCCCATTCTTTTTTCGATATCTTGCTGGGATTTCCAGAGAAACAGTCATGATAAGAGCTTCCCAAAGCTATGTGAGTATTTCCATGTGGTCCTCCCACATTTTCATCATATAGGGTTTCTGCCATAAATTTTGTAATTCTAGAGAATCTTTTGTCTGTGAGTGAATACTCTCCAACTTTGTCAGCATTTTTAGTTGATATCATTGCTTTTAAAACTTTTTCATTTTTTCTCGCTTTGCTTTTTATAACTCTTCCATTCTTAAACCACAACTGAATCCCTTCTATGAGATTGCCGTAACGATACAACGGTTGATTGAAACGTATCCAACCATTTGTTCCACGCCAATCTGGTGAAGTGAATAATTCAAAACTTGGTATGTTTCGTCCCGTACCTCCGTTCCACGCTCTTTTTTCTCCAATTTTTAACCACAAATCTGCATCGGGGCCAACAACATGAATCTTTTCAATTTTTAGTGCGTTAAGTTTTTTTCTGTATATTTCTATTTGTTCTGAAATTTTTCTCCATTCTTTGATAGGATTTTTTTTGTCCAAAAAGCAAGCCTTGATGATCTGTTCCCAATATTCTTTTTCTGTCATTCTTGCTTCTTTTGCCATTGCTTTTGTTCCATACAACCCAAGTGTCCAAGTAAAATTTCCTCTGCTTTCTTTTTCATTTCTCCAGTTCATATATGGTTTCCATGCTTCACCTTTGGTCATTAGTTTTTTCGGATCGATACCTTTCATGGATTCTTTATCTGTTTCCGCAATAATAAAGATTGAGTGGTCAATTTCATCAATTTGTCCGCGCATTAATTTTTCTGGAAAATAATTAAGTTGTTCCTTCGATGCTAGAATATAAAATTCTCTATCCATCTTAAAACTAGCATCGTTGCTTGGAGCATAACGCCCAATAACATGTCCACCGGATTTCCAAATTGCTCTAAGAATTTCTGCGTAAAGGGGTCTTGCAACTTCTGGAGCTGAAACCAGTACAACATCCCCTCTTTTTATACCTTTCCCTCCAATTCTAGATCCTCCACCCAAAGCAAAATTTACCAGCACTTTTGCATAATTTTCAAGTATTCTTTTTTTAGGGGTATAGTCTTTTTTCATAATAAATAATTAAAATCCATATTAAATAAAAGCTTTTATGACTTCAAAATCCTTCTTAAGTTCACTCAGTTTACTTTGATCATATACGGCTACAGCCGGATGGTAAAGTGTTGCTATTTTGACTTTACAAAACTCTGAATCGGCTTCAAGGAGTCTTCCGTGCATTTTGCTTATCGGCTCTATTTTGTCTTTTAAAGCAAAAAACTTGAGAATGTGAGTCATAGAGTGTCTTCCAAGCGTAGCGACCACTTTAGGCTGAATAATTTCTATTTGCTTTTTTAAAAATGGGGCGTAGGCATAAATTTCGTCAGGCATCGGATCTCTGTTTTTTGGAGGTCGGTCTTTCACAATATTAGTTATGTAAACTTCTTCTCTTTTTAAACCTATGTGATTAAGCAAAACATCTAAAATTTTACCCGCTCTTCCACAAAAAGGCTTTCCTGTTTTCGCTTCATTCTCTCCAGGGGCTTCTCCAACAAAAAGTATTTTGGCATCATGACTTCCCTCTCCAACTACAGGTAAATAACCATTTTCTTTTCTAAACTTAAAAAGAGGCAGATTTTCTCCAACAAGGAGCTCGTCCCGAATCTTTTTCATTTCTTCAAATTTTGTCATCAAAAAAGCGTTCCTTTTAAGTTTCCCTTGTCTGGTCTTTCAACTTTTTTCTTATCAAGATTTCCAACCGCATTTGTGTAAGTACAGTAATCGCACTCTAAAGATTGCTCCGGAATTGTATCGCTCTCTAAAGTTTTTTTAATTTCTATAAGAATTTTTTCTATCCAATCTGTTTTTCCTGTATAAGGAATAATTTTTACATCAAATTCCAATTTTCCATCAAATGACTCTTTATCGGTCAAACCGTTTACATACACAAAATATCCTGTATCAGAAACCTTGAACCCATTATTTCTGAAAAGCCACTGGTAAACTTCCATCTGTTTTTTGTACCCGTCTTGCCATTCCGCATCCAAATTCACCTCTTCCTCTTTCGAAGTGGCCTTATAATCAACGATGAGCAATTCCCCATTTTTATCTATCCAAATATCATCAACTGCCCCCGTCACTAAAAGCCCCGTTTCCGGATGAACATATTGAGCCCCACCTTTTAAAGCATCCCTCCACTCATCCATTTTAGGATGTTGAAAAGGAACGGCTTCCAGACCATAACTTTCCATCATTGGATGAGTGGTTTCTTGAGCCCTGTGAATATCAAATTCCTTTTTTAAAAGCTTGTCTACCGCACTATTTAATGTGAAAGGAAATCCTTTCGGCCTTGCGGTTCCTAGCTTATTATCAATATAAAAACATCTCTTACACTCTAAAAATAAATCTATTTTAGAACGAGACAATCTCCAGTTTTTTCCACCATAATTCCAATTTTCACTTCTTTTTGGATTGTAATATTTACTCATTATCTTCTTAAAGTATGTTTATTTCGTCTAAGACGGTCTTTATTTTTAAATCATTCATTCCTAAAGCTTTCAAAAGCGCAGGATCGTCTTTTATGTGTTTACACAACACAGTTCCTTTAGATAAGAGAAGTTTCTTTTGACTGCCAGTAAGAGAGGTTAGAGATGTGATTGGGTGAAGACCACTATCCTCTATGAGGTCTTGCAAGTTTCCTTTTTTTGGATAGTTCCAACCAATAAGCTGGAGGCCTTTGCATTCTGCGTAGTGAATTGCGGTGTTTGTAAATTTTGTGTTTGTCACAAGCCAAGATTCGTCAACATACCTTTCCTTTCCATAGAGATGCTTAACTTCTTTTAAATCATCAAAACGAGCTTTTATGTAGAGAGCCACTTTTAAGTCAGATTTAATACCAATTTCATTGTGAAATTTAGCTTCTGCCATAATGAGCTTATTTTCGTTCCAAGCCACAACATCAACTTCATGCTCTACACACCCGCCAAATACAATTTCTCCGGTCTTTACGGCATAACCTTTTTCTTCAAGGATAAAAGCTATAAAATCTTCAAAAGGAAAACCCGAGGGCCCCAAGTCCATAATTGCCCTGCGCAATGAATATCTAAGAGCAACCGGCTTCAGCTCTTTTTCAAGCAGGAAAAAAGCGTGTTTGTAGATCTGGGATGTAGACATTCCATCTTTTATCTCGTTTTCTATGTGTTTAACTATATTTTCAGCAACCTTGTCTTGAGCACCGGCCCTCAAAAGAGAACTTTGGAGTTTTTCTCCCTGAAACGGCTCTTTTTTACCACTTGCTTTTACAATTAGAGTTTCTGTAGCCATAAAGAGTAGTATATCAAATTTAATTTGTTTATCAGATTATTAGTTTTTAACAGATGAAATAATTCCTCCGCCTAAACATTCGCCTTTTTCTCCATACACGACCAAAGATTGCCCCGGAGAAATAAATTCTTCCTTTTTAACCAATTGGACTTCCCAAACACCATTTCTTTTCTTTATTTTGGATTTTATAGGAATTTGTCTATACCTTATCCTTATTTTGTAGTTTTTGTCAGGGTCAGGTTTTTTATCAATCCAATTTACATTATCTAAAATTATTAAACCCGAAGATTCTTTTTGTTTTTCCCCCACCGGAGCAACGGTTAGGGTATTCTCTTTAATATTTTTTGAAACTATATACATTTTGTTTGAATCTATCTCTTTGTTTCTTATTTCAAAGCCATGCCTTTGACCGATAGTTAGAAATTGAACGCCTTTGTGTTTGCCTATTTTTTCTCCCCTCAAGTTCAAAACAGATCCTTCTTTTTCCGGAATGTAATGCTTTAAAAAATCTTTAAGATCAACTTTCCCCAAAAAGCAGATACCTTGGCTATCTTTTTTTTCAGCAGTATTGAGATTGTGTTTTTTTGCAATTTTTCTCACTTCAGACTTTTGCATATGACCAATTGGAAAAAGAATGTGCTTAAGCTGTTTTTGTGTTAGTGTCCACAAAAAATACGACTGGTCCTTGTTCTTATCTCGTGCTTCTAGAAGTTTATATTGATATTCATTATTCTTCATTCGATATTCATCCTTTTGCGCATAATGTCCGGTCGCAACAAAATCAGCGCCATATTTTTTAGCAAATCTTAAAAAAACCCCGAACTTTATTTCTTTATTGCACATAATGTCGGGATTTGGAGTTCTGCCATTTTTGTATTCTCTAATCATGTAGTCAATAACCTGTTTCTTATATTCTTTTTCGGCATCAAGTGTTAAAAAAGGAATATCCAGTTTGGCGCAAACTCTCATGGCGTCCCTCCTATCTTCCCTCCAGTCACAAGGTAAAAAATCCGGATACCATCCTTTTATAAAAACTCCTGTTACATCAAAACCTTTATTTTTCAATAGCAAGGCAGAAACGGAACTATCTACTCCGCCTGACATTCCTACAAAGACTTTGATTTTTTTCATCCTAAGCACTTTAGCAAAAATATAAAACAACAACCACCCAAACTACTGGGTGGTTGATACGACAGAATTCCTGAAAAAGACATTGTGGGATGCCGTGACAAAAAGACACTCCGGACAACCCCAAATGTCTTCGTGTTCTGGGTTCACGTAAGCAGGACTGCCACAGTGAACGCACGACTTGCCCTCATCAATCCGCCAACTGATAATCTGAGCCAAGAGGCTCAGCTGGCTTAAATCTGTCATCCTAATCCCCTTGGTCAAGGTTGGAAATCGTTTTCTATGCTGTTTATAACACAACAAAACTATCTTCGCAAGTATCTTTGTCTATTTACCTGATGGCCCTCAAAATCTTCTGCATAATACATATTTCCAGCTAAATCAGACAAGAAATAGAGGTAGTTGGTTTCTGCTGGTTCTATTGATGCCAAAATTGACTCCATTCCGGGATTAGATATGGGGGTTGGTGGTAAACCATTGTTTCTATAGGAATTGTAAGGAGATTCAATTTCTAAATCATCCAAAGTGAGTTCATAAGTGTTTTTTCCATTAACGTAAGAAAATGTTGAATCTACTTGCAATGCCATGCCGATTGAAAGTCTTTTCCAAAGGATGCCAGCTACAATTTTTTTATCTTCAAATTTTATTGTTTCTTCTTCTACGATTGAGGCCATCTTTATAACATCTTCAAGAGTTTTTCCAGATAACTCTATTTTTTCTGTAAGATCATTGATTTTTAAATCAAAATTTGAAGTCATTCTTTTTATCACTTCCTCAGAAGAAACATTGGGTAGGAAAAAATATGTGTCTGGAAAAAGATATCCTTCTTTTGAATTTTTTAAAAATTCTTCTCTATTAAAAAATTCAAATTTTTCTGAAAAGAGATCTGCCATTTGAAATGAGTTTAAACCTTCCGGAAGTGTGATTCTCACCGGCTCCAAAGAATATTCACCATTTGCTAGTCTTTTTGAAACACTGAAAACAGGAATTTTGTTTTCAAAATAGTAATCACCGGCTTTTACTCCATGATTTTTATCGAACAAATAAACACCGACTTTAAACCAAAATTTCGAGCGTATAACATTGTCCTCTTTTAAAAGTTCAGAAATTTGAGAAAGGGTTTTACCCTCCTCTATTTTTACCAGATGATTTTCTTGAAATTTTGTTGGAGCTTCCCAGAAAACCAAATCAAAAATTATTAATCCAACAAAAAAAATCACAACCAAGCGTTCTGTCCAATTTGTTTTTTTCCAAAAGTTAAGGAAACTCTGCATATACACTATAGTGGCAAATTGGATGGTGGTTCCGCTTTTTTAGACACAATTCTTGAAAATGTTGGAGTAGAGGCGACTTGGCCTGGGAAGTGATACAGAGTAGCGAGCTCTTCTGATGTTAAGACAAAAGGTTTACCTTGGAAAAATTTGTAAGGCAGATAGAAAAAAGATCTCCTTTTGTATGCATCTAGCACTTTTTTTTCTCCTATTCTGGTTCTAATGCCCCTAAAATCCTCCCATGGATAATCAAAGCCCGTTGTCCATCCGGGTTTAAAACCGTTTAAGTGGTTCGAGCTAAACTGCTTGAAACTCCCCAAAAGTCCGCCAATATTTGCTGGGTTGAAATTGTCTTTCTTTGCAATATACATAACCCTAATCATTGAATCAAAAGCTGTCTTTGAAAGACTTCTCTCAATAGCATTTATTGTTTCTTTTTGAATTTCTGTTAAATGCTGAAGTGTTTGGGGTTTGTCTTCGGCCTGTTTAACAAAAGAATCTTTTTCTATTATTTTTTTTATTTCCTCTTTCGCTCTATTTTTCCAATCCGGCTTTTTAAATAAACTAGCGTCTTTTTTCAATGTTTCTTCTCTGTGTGCTCTTATCAAGATTTGTATCCAAGCTTGCTCTCCAGCTCTTAAGGAGCCCAAATATTCAAGAACGGTGGTTATAGGATCAATTTTATATTCTTCTTTAGGGTCTTTTTCCAAACCATAATCAATATAAGTTTTTATTGGATAGGGATCTGGTTTTGTAAGTTCCATTTGAGCACCGAAAAAAGACCACTCGGAAGTATTGTAATGAACAGAAAGAGAGTAGTCTGGAACTTCATATATTTCTACAGTTGGATACTGAGCGTAAATTTGAGACTCAATATTATTTTTTAATTTCTTGGGCGTCCAAACAAAAAACTTAACTTGTCCTTCAATAGAAACTATCTCTAAAGAAAACCATGTCCTCAATCTTCCTTTTAGAAAAACATCTATAAAGGTCCCTGTTGTGGGAGCGGAAAGAGAGCTTATGATAATTTCCATTGCACTCGGAGATTTTGTAATCTCTTTAGGAATTCTTATTTCAAGAAGAATATAGTCTTGTTCCTTTATCCATTTTGTTCTCTTGTATCTGAGCCATGTTTGCAAAAACAGACTAAACAAAAGAACAGGCATCCACAAAGGTAGCAGATTCCAAATGGTCCTAAGAGCTGAGACAAATGTTTCGTTGGTTAGAAGATAGATTAGATTGTCTAACATAGATAATATTCTATATCAGGTTCCTCTTATTTTCTACCAAAAACCCTCCCGGTTTATTGGGAGGGTTTTTGTTTATTTTCCTGCGATATGATATTTACCTTCCTTATCTCTAGAGAAAAACTTTGGGTTTTGGAGATTGACCAAAATAGTGTTTTCTTTCACATATCTTTCTTTCAAGACCTTTTCTATAATTTTTTCTTTTGGAAGTGGTCCGTTCTTTTCTATTATCTTTCTAATAACATCTTTTACAACACCTGAAATATAACCCCATTCTGACAAGGCATAGAGACCCCTTCCAACCAAAACAAACCTAGGATCTTTTATGAGTTCATTGTGCGTCGTGGCCACATGAGCTTCTTTTTTAAAATAGGTATTTATAGCTTTAGCCACTTCTCTGAAGTGAATTGGCGAACCGTGTCTTCTTATGACCAAAAATGCGTAATCTCTCATTCCTCTAGCTTTCACATTGGCAGATTCGGACTTACCCCATTCACCCAAAGGATTCCTATCAATTCTTTTTGAAAGTTTTAGCCATCTTTTTACAATTTCTTCGTTTTTGTGATGATCAGAAACATCTTTTACATACTCAAGAAAAGATTTAACAATATCGCTTTCAATAACAAGTTCATCATCACCGAGACTTGCGTAAAGTTTCTTGAGAGAATTATGAATTTTTTCTGACAAAGCTTTGTCTACATGCCATCTGTGTTTGAAATGTTCATCTTCTTTCATTTTTTCAAACTCTTCACCTATAACAAGCATGAAATGAACATGATTTCTAACATCCTCTTCTTTACTAACATGTTCCAAAAGATCTTCTTCAGAAATTATTGCTCCCAAAGAATGCACATAAGCTTTAAGTTGGTCGAAAGCAGGTTTCTCTTTCTGATATTCTTTAGATTTTCTTATTTGAGCCAAAGAATGGTTTTCAATCTGCCTCACTCTTTCACGAGTGATTCCATACTTTTTACCGATGGCCTCAAGAGTCATTTTGTTTGGTTTTTCACCAAGACCATAGCGCTTAACAATAACGTCTTTTCCCCTCTCAGAAAGCACAGAAAGCAGGTTTTTTGTGACCTGTTTTGGTTTAAATTTTATGGTTATTGTTTGGCTCATATAATGGTTTATTTACTAAATCACTAATTTGTCGTTTATTTTTATCACGACTGCTTATTAAAGTCAAATGTCTCTAAAGTAAGGTTATTTCTACTCAGAAACAATGATGTTTATAAGCTTATCTGGCACAAAAAAGCTCTTTTTAAAGCTTTTGCCATCAGTCCATTTTTTGACTTCAGGTAAAACAAGAGCTTTTTTTAATGCTTCTTCTTCTTTTATTCCCTTCTTCTCTTCAAACACGGCTCTTACTTTGCCATTTACTTGAACTACCAATTTGATTGTTTCATCTTTTATTTTATCAAGTTCAAATTCTGGCCATTTTTCAATATGAATAGATTTTTTATTTCCAATGTTATGCCAAACCTCTTCAGAGATATGTGGAGCAAAAGGAGCAAGAAGTTTCAAGAAAATTTCAAATTGTTTTTTATTTGTAGAGTCAATTCTCTCCATTTCATTTGAAAGCACCATGAGAGAAGAAATCGCTGTGTTAAATGACATTGATTCAATATCCTCAGATATTTTTTTTATTGTCTTTTGAATTAAAATCTCTAAGTTTTTATCAATTTTATTTTTAGCTGAAACAGTTTTTGAAATTCTCCAAATTTTTTCAAGAAATCTTCTTGGCCCGACTATTCCATCAGTTGACCAGGAGACAGACTGATCAAAAGGTCCTATAAACATTTCATAAATTCTCAAAGTATCAGCTCCGTATTTTTTCACAATCTCATCCGGATTAACCACATTTCCTCTAGATTTACTCATTTTTTCTCCATTTTGAGCCAAAATCAATCCGTGAGATGTTCTTTTCTGATATGGCTCTGATGTGGTGACAAGTTTTAAGTCAAATAAAAATTTGTTCCAAAATCTGGAATATAAAAGATGAAGGGTTGTATGCTCCATCCCACCGTTATACCAATCAACAGGCATCCATTCTTCTAATCTTTTATTATCTGCAAAATTTTTATTATTTTTAGGATCAATATATCTAAAGAAGTACCAAGAGGATCCGGCCCATTGTGGCATTGTATCCGTTTCTCTTTTGGCAGGAGATTTGCATTTGGGACATTTGGTATTTACCCAAGAAAAAACAGAGGATAGAGGAGATTCTCCCGTATCGGTAGGTTCATATTTTTTTACTTTTGGAAGTTTTACCGGCAAATCTTTTTCTGGTACAGGGACAGCCCCACATTTCTCACAATGTATTACAGGGATTGGTTCTCCCCAATATCTCTGTCTTGAAAAAACCCAATCTCTAAGCTTGTAGCGAGTTATTTTTTTACCAAAATCTTCAAAACCAGCTTTTTGATATTCATCTACGACTGGTAAATCAAATTTTTCGGCAAACTCTTTATCCCTTTTATCATCTGAAGGGACTGCCATAATCGCCCCAGTACCATAGTGGGCCAGAACATAATCAGCTGTCCAAATTGGGACCTCCTTTTTTGTGGCGGGATTAAACGCCTTAACACCCTTTAATTCTACTCCGGTCTTTTCCCTACTTTCGGAAGTTCTTTCAATTTCTGTTTTTGTTTTGGCTTTCTTTATGTAAGAAGCCACTTCATTAAAATTTGAGATTTGAGATTTAATCTCTGAAACAATGCTATGCTCTGGAGAAACCACGAGGTATGTTGCTCCACGAATCGTATCTGGTCTTGTTGTAAAAACTTTTATCTTAAGTTTGGAATTTAAAATTTGAAATTCTATTTCTGCCCCCTCAGATTTTCCTATCCAATTTCTCTGCTGAATTTTAATTTTTTCCAGATAGTCAACATCGTCCAAATCTTTATGAAGTCTTTCTGCATATTTAGTTATTGCAAGCATCCACTGTTCTTTTTCTCTTTTTTCTACAGGAGTACCGCATCTTTCGCATTTTCCATCCACAACTTCTTCGTTTGCAAGACCAATTTTATCTTTGGGACACCAATTTATAGGCATCTTTGTTTTATACGCAAGCCCTTTTTCCAAAAACCTCAAAAAAAGCCACTGTGTCCATTTGTAATATTTTGGATCAGTCGTGTTTATCTCTCTAGACCAATCAAAAGAAATACCTAGTGATTTAAATTGTTTGCGAAAATTGTCTGTGTTTGTTTTTGTAATAACCGCCGGATCCTTGCCTGTTTTAATAGCGTAGTTTTCTGTAGGTAATCCAAAAGCATCCCAACCTATAGGATAAAGAACATTTTTGCCCTCCATCCTTTTTTTTCTAGCAACAACATCCATTGCTGTAAAACCTCTAACATGCCCCACATGAAGACCGTCTCCAGATGGATATGGAAATTCCATCAAAGCGTAAAAGTTATTCTTTTTTGAAGAACTTTTTGTCTGATAAAGTTTTTTACTCTCCCATTCTTTTTGCCACTTATTTTCAATTTTTTTGTGGTCGTATTTATTCATAGAAAATTTTAAGCATCATACAAGAAAAAACGGCTCCAGTAAAGCCGTTTTTTGCACTTATTTTAATTTTTGTTGAATATTGGGTATCTTTCTGGGTCTACAGTTCTTTCAAAACAATTAACTCCTTCTGCGTGATTCCAGTTTTCATTTTCTAGACCGTATTTCATCACATTGCTTATTCTTGGATTTGCTCTACTAGAAACTGAATCCAGATTAAATTCCGCACAAATAGAGAAGCTCATTTCTCCTGTTTTTTGATATTCATAAGACTGCCCCGTCTGAGGATCTAGAGGTATAAAGTTGTAGCTTGAGAGAGGGTCCCTTAAAACATCTAAATTTTCCGGAATTTCTCCCTTCATCTGCCAATACTGAATAACTTGGCTTTGTATATTTTGCAAATCATTGATTTTCAACTGATCGTAGTTGGCAAGTCTCTGTGTTCTAGGAGAACCAGTAACCATAAAACCTAAAACGATTGAACCAATGACAAGAATAGCAGACAAAATTCTCCAAAAATTTCTTCTCGAACCATTTAACCTATCTTTCAAATCATCTATAAAATAACCGAATACTCCGCCTGAAACCACAAGAACAGAGAGGACTTTCAAAGAAAAACCAGCAGTTAGTTCCCTACCATCTAAAAAGTAGTAAAGAAGTGTTACCAAGTCAGCGGTAATCGCTATTCCTGCGACAAAAAGAGTGATCCAAATTAGCCACTTACGAACAGCGTATTCTTTTCGTTCAGGATTTTCTTGATATCCTCTGCGAATTAAATTCATTAGAAATAGAAACAAAGGAAAAACCACAAGTAAAATGGCGACCTGCAAGCTGATTGAGCTTGAGCCAAAAAAACCATATCTATATTCATCTATTTTAGGAAACGCAACATTTATAATTTTAAACAGTAAATTCAAGAGTGCTATGACTCCAGCATACAAGGCCACCATCGCCCCTAAATGAAGGAAAAAATCTTTTGTTTTTGTATTCATATTTATTGATTATACATTATATTAAGTTCTATTGTAGCATCGATTATTTCGTTGTACTATCAAGGCAGTTGCTCGCAAATAAACTTTCATCATTTGGAGGCTCGTTATGAAAAAAGAGTCTGGTAAAAATCCAGTACAGTTTTGGTTGGGATTTCTGGCTGGTATTCTAATGGGCTTGACCGATACATATATAGGAGAGTTTTCTAGATATTTATCGACATTTCTGTGTCTGGCTCTCTTTTCTTTCACGGCACTCTTAAGTTACCACTCGTCTATTTTGCCTAGTGAAAAAACAAATTGGCCAGCGATGAGAGACGCTTTTACAGGTCTTGCTATTGGTTCTCTGTTGTTGTTTATTTCAATACTTGTAGGAGGACAAAAACCTCTGTCAACATACATAGTTCTGTTGTCATTTGCCACCTCTCTTCTCATAGGAAGGTGGTTGATCAAAAGTCCTCTGGGTGCAAGAGGAACGAAAGATGTGTGAATATATCGCCGAGCGCATAACGCTCGGCGGTTTCAATTTAAATTTTAAACTCTACGACATCGCCATCTTTGACAATATATTCCTTGCCTTCAGTTCTCACCCACCCTTTTTCTCTAGCATTTGCATAAGATCCGGCTTCTAAAAGCTTATCCCAAGCTATAACATCTGCCCTTATAAACTTATCTCTAAAATCTGTGTGAATGGCGGTGCCAGCAATTGGAGCTGTAGAACCTTTTTCTATTGTCCAAGCTCGTGTTTCTTTTTCTCCTGTTGTAAAAAAAGTTTCTAAACCAAGCAATTCATAACTCGCTTTTATTAGATCATCCAAACCATTTCCAAAAACAGGATCTACTTTTACAGATTTACCGGGGATTTTTGAAGCAATTTCATCTGCCACATTTTCACTCGCCTCTGAAACATTCAAAATGTAAAGAATTGGTTTCATCGTGAGCAAGTGCAAACCTTTCACAATCTTTTTTTCTTCCTCATTTAGCTCGGTTTTATTTGCTAAATTTCCGTTTTTTAAAGTAATCTCCACTTTTTTGAGAGCCATCTCTTCGGCCATTGCTTCTTTATTTCCACTTTTAACATCTCTTACCAAACTTCCGAGTCTTTTTGAGACCGTCTCTGTATCCGCCAAAATCAACTCCAAATTTATTACTTCAATATCAGAAATTGGATCAACTTTTCCATGGACATGCACAACATCATCATCTTTGAAAGTTCTGACCATTTGTGCAATTGCGTCTACTTCACGAATATTGCTCAAAAATTTATTTCCCAAACCTTCTCCAAGAGAAGCACCTTTTACAAGACCTGCAATATCAACAAACTCAACCACAGCGGGTATTGTTTCCTCTGATTTACTAAATTCTGAAAGTTTATTAAGTCTCTCATCAGGTACAGGAACAATGCCTACAGATGGATCAATCGTACAAAACGGATAGTTTTCTGCGGGTACAGATTTTTTAGTTAATGTATTAAAAAGCGTTGATTTGCCAACATTCGGTAAACCCACTATTCCGATAGATAATTTCATATTAAATGCGATGTGAACAAAAACTATATCACCACTACTCGCCCCGAACAAAACAGGAACTCACTATGGCACGAAGTGCTTGATTCCACTGTTTTGTTTGGGGCCAACATTCGGTAAACCCACTATTCCAATAGATAATTTCATGGAATAGATGCTATCAGTTTAAATTTTTTCGTAAAGCAAAGTTATTTTGCCCTCTTTCCGAGTCTAAAAACCTTTCTCTGAATTCTTTGTCTTCTCCAGACGCCAAAATGTTTCAAATAGCCAAATTTGTGAAGATAAATCGGAGAAAACCCAGCAAACCAGAGAATTCCTTTTCTCATTTCATTTGTAGTGTCTCCAAACACTAGTCTCAAAATTATAGGAACTGTGTCAGATGTTACAAACATTGAAGCAGATCTACCCTTCAGTCTTCTTTCCCAACCCAACCCATTTTCTCTGAAATGATATGCAAATCCCGGAAGCCAAGCTCTATCAAAAACACCTTTTAGTTTTGCGGGCATTGTAGAAAACCAAGTGGGATAAAACACAGCGAAATGATCACACCACTTTAAATTATCTTGAAAAGATACGAGGTCTGGCTCAAGCTCCTGAATCTCCTTGTATCCTTTATGAAGTACGGGATCAAAATTCATATCTTGAAGATTCATCCTTCTCACTTCATGTCCCGCTTCAAGAGCGCCTTTTTCATATTCACTCACCAAAGTACCATTAAAACTGTCTGAATCTGGGTGCCCCAGCAATATAAATATTTTCTTCTTTTTCATTTTATTTTTCTCTCCTTTTACATTTCACGACATTCTAACATTCTTGAGAATGTTAGAATGTCGTGATGGTGGAGATTAATGATTTAATTTTTTAAGTTCTGTTTCGTATTTCTGCATTACTTCCATAGAAGCAGACATCTGGTCTTTACCGGCATCCATTTTTTGCTTTATCTCCTCCGCAATTTTTTTAAAAAGTTCCGGATCTTTTTCAATCATTGAAATAATCGCGTCCCTCTGCTCTTTGGGAACATCTTTCATTTTAGACTCCATCAATTTTCGCATCAAAAAATTCATTATTTTAAATATGTTAGCGCCCCATACAAACCTCCCAAATCTCCGAGCTCCGCTTTTTTTATTTCAGGAACTTCAGGATATATTTTCATTATCTCTAGTAAAAATTTTTTTGTTTTTTCTAAAGAAATTCCTCTTTCATTTATCATTGAACCACCAACTACCACAACATCAGGAGACCAGTGCACAATGGTGTTGTTGAGACCATATGCTAACATTTTTGCTGAATTCTCCCAAAATTTCTTATCATCTATCTCTTCTGGTTTTTTTCCAGTTCTTTTTTCTATCCCCTTTCCGGAAATATAATCCCCCAAATATATTCCGTCTGCATCTGGAATAACTGTTTTGTCAAAATCTACAGTTTGATGACCCGGTTCAAAACCGACAGATCTTTCATCAATTTTTCCATTTACAATTCTCGCACCCCCAACCCCAGTACTTACAGTTATATAAGCCACTATCTCAAATCCTTTACCCGCTCCATAATTTGCCTCTCCAAGCCCCACCATAGCAGAATCATTTTCAATATGGACATCGGCATTAAATTCATTCTTAAGATCAGAAATTAATGGTTTTCCAACCCAATCAGATAAATTTGGGCTTGCGACAAGAGTTTCTT
Organism: uncultured Candidatus Saccharibacteria bacterium; assembly: GCA_964509605.1. Taxonomy (GTDB): domain Bacteria; phylum Patescibacteriota; class Minisyncoccia; order Phycocordibacterales; family Zambryskibacteraceae; genus CAZDXF01. Next base: position 54,059 of record CAZDXF010000001.1, on the reverse strand, counting down.
TTTTTTCATTAAAAGGACCAGCTATTCCTCCGACTATTTTGCTGATACTTTCTCCACCCGCAATTTCTTTTATCTTTTCTTTTAAATTTTGTATGCCCTCAGAGTAGGTTTTTGGAGTTTCAAACACAAAAGGTTCTCCGAATGAATCGTTTCTTTCAGTACCCACAATTCTTGTCTTTGTTCCGCCTATATCAAATAAAATATTCATAACCTTATTGTAGCATCTGCCTTGCTCTGGCCTTGTACTGCTCCACATTTGGCTGATTGAAAACATTTATGCCCCAAATATTTCCTAAATACAGAGTCTCGAGCATTTTAAACATCATAAAAGAACCCAATTCCCTTTCTTCAATTAACGGCAATTCTATTTCCATAAAAGGAAGCTTGTTTCCTCTGTAAGATTCTTTTACTGATTCAAAAACCGCAGACACTATTTCATTTTTGTTTTTTCCAGCAAACTGATCGTCGAGATTTCCAAGAGAGTCCGTATCGCCCAAAGGAATTTCTGACATATTTTTTACAAAAACAAATTGCGTAAATCGCTCTTTAGGTCCGGCAAGATAAAGCTGGAGCACAGAATGCAAGTCTGTGGTGCCAATTGAAACTGTTGGAGTAATACCAAGATTTGATTTCTTGTCATTTATCGTCTTTTCTTTACCCAAGCTTTCTGCTGTAAGTTGGCGCGCCCATTTACCTAAAAGCTCAAACTTTGGCTCAAATAAAAAGAGGTCTAAAATGCCTAACCCTTCTTCGTAATGGGAGTTTATCGTCAAAGCCGATTTTATTGCCAAATTTTCTTCACTTTCTTCTAGGTTTAAATCTCTTGTTTTAACAGCTCCTTCTAAATATTTTTCTATATCAAAATTCATAAACGACAAAGGCACTAAAGCTGTTGCGGAAAAAGCAGAAAATCTATCTGGAATGGTGTGAGGAACAATAAAAACTTCTATTCCTTTTTCCTGCGCTATTCTTGAAAGAGGAGAATCTGTTTCTGTTATTGCCAAAATTCTGTCAGAAAGATTGCCAAATTTTTTTTCTAAAGGAGAAATGAGAACTTGAGCATTCGTAATCATTTCAAGGGTGGTGCCCGATTTGCTTATAATCAAAATCAAAAAATCGTTTTTATCTTTAAAGTTTTGAGCTTCTTTTTCCGCTTCTTCAACGCCAAGAGATATGGCTGAATCCAAAAATACAAACTCTACTTGCTCTCTTTCTTGAACAGCACTCCAAAGAGCTTGGGATGAAAGGTTCGCGCCACCAATTCCAATAATAAAAATTTTCTTGATTTCCGGGTTTTTTTTACGATCTCTTAGTTCGTATACTTTTTTCAAAGTTTCTTTGTCAGCAGGAGAAAATAAAAAAGATTCAGCAGAAGAATAATTTGAATCAGACAAAAACCTTTTCAAATCCTCTGCTTTAAAATTCGTCCTATTTTTAATTTCCGCAGAAACTTCCTTTTGCAAGGAGTCTATAAAATTTATATTCATATTTTCAAATAAAGCTCTATAGCTTCATTACCTTTTCCAGATCAGTTTCAAACCCTGGAGTGGTTTCATAATTATTGAGATCAGAGGTGGTAATCCAAGCATATCCAGAATGCTCCCAAGAAAGTTTTATATTCGGATTGGTAATTTCCACCAAATAAACATGCCGGATCCACTCTCTGTCTAGCTCTTTATCTACAAACAAATAGGTTTCGCCTGTTTTTATTTCTTTTATATCTGTTTTCTTCAAACCCAGTTCTTCCTCTATTTCAAAAATTACTTTCTCCTCCATTGTCTTTTCATCATCCACAAAACCAGCAAGACACGACCAAAGCCCTTTATAAGTAAGCATTTTATTGCTTCTTTTTACAATCAAAAATTTATCTCTATGTTTTACAAAAATCACCAAGACTGGTGCTGAACGCGCATGTGTATAATCTGTTGCCATAAATTTATTATATCAAATGTTTTTTGTCTCTTGTATTTATTTTTGCTTTAATCAACTATTGACTTAATTCAGTTTAATTGTCATAATTGCAAAAGACTATCGTACACTCTCAACTAAGGGGGCGTTGTGCTACTCGCTGAATTTGCTTCTGTCCCAGAAATCTCATTTTCCAGTGTCGGAAAGTTTGTTCTTTTCCGATTCTCTGTCGGAGATGAGAGCCGTTTCATTTTGAGAGCAGACAAAGGGCTGAGCCACACCAAGATTTCAGCTCTGTTGTTGTCTGCTGTAGAAAGAAAAGTGATAGATGGAATTCGTTGCCAAATTCTTGGTGGTGGATTTATCAAGAAGGACGACAAGCGCAAGATCATCATCCTAAACGGAGAAAGTGAGAAGTTGGGCCCACTCAGCAAGAGCTCTCTTCCCCACCTTCTCTATCTGCTGGAAGAAGCGTTCCCCGGTTATCGCATCGCATACGATAACCTTGTCTTGGAAGATGAATGAAATTCGCCCCCGCTCCGAAGTATCGGAGCGGGGGCTCTGTTTTGTGGAGATGAGGGGTTTCGAACCCCTTACCTCGCCCATGCCATGGGCGCGCTCTACCAATTGAGCTACATCCCCTGTTGTGTATAGAAAGAAAATATATCACAAAACAATTTGAATTTGCCAAACATTTAATGTATTCTTTCCTCTGTTGTTTTTAACTGACAGCTATAAGCTATTAGCTAAAAACTTTTTTTTAACGGGCCCTTAGCTTAGTTTCCGCCAGATGGGCGGACAGGGTCCGAGCGACATGTTGCTAGTTAGTTAAAATTTTAACTTTAAAAAAACGGGCCCTTAGCTTAGTTGGTAGAGCGCCTCATTTGCAATGAGGAGGTCACCGGTTCGAATCCGGTAGGGTCCACCAAATTGACATAGTATTCTATTTGTGATACAGTCCCGAGTCAGAAACTGACCCTTAACTAAGGAGCTAAGTATGCCCAGCGAACGTTATGAGCAAATCATTCAGTTGCTCAAGGAACGATTCGTACCATTTCTGGAGACAATCGCACCCCTCACCCTATCAACATCGCAGTTTAAGAAAGGGGTTGATGCTTTGCCCGACGATATTCGTTCCAAGGTAATGCAACTGACACATGAATTCGAAGAAGAGCAGAGCTATGAGGTTTCCTACAATCAGCTCTGCAAGGCTTTCTTCGGAGCAACGCACCAACTGGGGCATCTCCAGATATCTGATTAGCCACGAGGGGTCGCGAGACGCATGTCTCAACGCTTCTCGTGGCCTTTCTTTTGGACAGACTCCACTAACCCTCTTGTGTATCAAATGTGTATCAAAATCAAACAAAATCCAATCTTTTCATACCATTTCAAGTTCTGAAACTAATCTAGAACTTTCAAAAACCCAACTTTCTATCTGATTCCAACTTTTATATACTATGTCCACCATACAGCATGAAAAAAATACTTTTAGGAATTGTTGCTGTCTTGATTATAGCTCTGCTAATTTGGTTCGTTTTCAATTCTCCTTCACTTGTATCAAAAGACGAAATTCGAGACAGCAACCTCTTCCCAACTGATTACAAAAATGCCACATACACAATAGAAGGAAGACAAATTAAATTGACAAATGGTGTAGCTGAAACACCAATTGCTCCAGAATCTGATTCTGTTATAACTACCAGATATTTTGGAAATGAGCTCAAAACTGACCTAAATGGTGATGGCCGTGAGGATATTGCTTTTGTTTTGACACAGGACACAGGTGGATCCGGAACTTTTTACTATGCAGTCTCTGCTCTAAACACTCCTGAGGGCTTCATTGGATCAGATGGATTTTTACTTGGCGACCGCATAGCGCCACAATCAACAAACATAAGTACGGATACAAGACATAAATATGTTGTTGTATTCAACTACGCAGACAGAGCCCTTGGTGAACCAATGACAGCAAAACCTTCAATCGGTAAAAGCGCGTATCTTAAGCTCAATCTAGACACAATGCGGTGGGCAATTGTTCTTTCTCCAGAAGAAAGAGAGTCCCTATAAAATCAAACTTGTCCGGCAGAATAATTTTTAAATATTTTATTTTATTCTTTCTTTTTGGTATCCTATCTCGTGGATAAAAACCCAAACGGGAGAGTACAATGTCGATTGAATACCTAAGTGTCGGCAAGATTCATGGACTTGAAGACGGCATCACGCTTTGCGGTCTCAACCCGAAGGACGACAAGAGCTGGCCTTCTCTGGACAAGTATGCTGGAGCTCTTGTTCAGGAAGAACTCATCACCTGCAGGAACTGCCTAGCTGTTCTGGATCTCATGGCTCAAAAAGAGGATTTGATGGGAACAAAAAAGGAGGGTGCGAAATGAGCAACGGCAAATTGAACGGTCAGACGACTGTTCACATCTTGGTCTATGGCCAAGTACTGTGCGCTTTTACCCCAAAGTTGCCAAGGGACTAGCCCGAAGGCAATCTTTGGGTTCCCATGTCCCAGCACGAAGTCGCTAACTGCGAGGGTTGCTTGTCTTCATTAAACCAACCCGATCCGCCAAAAGCCTCATAAGCAAGGGTAAAATAAGACCGCCGCCTTACGAGATGGCGGTCTATTGCTTTTTTGTTATATTCAAACAATGAATCTCGTTAGAAACCACGGAAAAACAATGTAATAAAATGATTAATGGTCAACAAAATATTAATAGTACTAAAATCAAAAGTAGAAACGACTCGATCGTTTCCTGTTTCTAACGGGATGAAAAAACTCAAAAGATGTGCTTGGGTTGCTAAAGACAATGCTCTTTATGAAAAATATCACGATACAGAATGGGGTATGCCTGTCTATGATGACAAAATAATGTTTGAATTTTTAGTTTTAGAAAGCGCACAGGCTGGACTAAGTTGGCTAACAGTTTTAAAAAAAAGAGAAAATTACAGAAAAGCTTTTGCAAATTTTAATCCAAAAAAAGTTGCTAAATTTGGTAGAAAAGAAATAAAAAATCTTTTAAAAAATGAAGGCATCATACGAAACAAACTCAAAATAGAAGCGACGATAAACAACGCTAAGCAATTTTTACTTATTCAAAAAGAGTTTGGAACATTTTCAAAATACATCTGGTCTTTTGTTGGGAATAAGCCAATCCAAAATAAATGGAAAAGCATCAAGGATCTCCCCTCTCAGACACCGGAATCTGAAGCTTTATCAAAAGATTTAAAGAAAAGAGGTTTCAAATTTCTAGGTCCAACAATTTGCTATGCACATATGCAAGCAGTGGGAATGGTAAACGATCACACGACAGATTGTTTTAGATACAAATAAGTGGTTAGTAGAAAGTAGTCAGTAATCAGTAGACAGCGCTTTCTAATTTCTTTCTACTAATTCCTGCTTACTGTTCACTATTTACTGTCTACTAATTACTATTAACTAGCCACCGTTCCAATGCGACTCTATATAAGAATTAACCTCGCTTATTTTTAGAGGAGTTGTGGTGTTTCCTGTTCTTATAAAAAATTCTTCGTCGCCATTTGCTCTCAGAAAAGCTGGCTTCTTAGCTCCCCTGACCTCCACCAAACAAACTTCTTTTTCCTCTATATTTTGAAAAGACAATTCCACAAACTCCCTAAATTCAGCTCCAATGGTCGTTTTAAAAACTTGATTAAAATGATTTTCAAAACCATCTTTATCTTTCCTCACCAAAGTGGCGATATCGTCTTCCAAACCATAAACCGTGCCGTTGTCAGCAATGCCAATAAGCAAATTTCCGCCTCCTGAGTTTAAAAAAGCTGCTATTGTCTTCATTGAAGACCTTTCCAAGTCTTTATTTATTATTTTTTTCTTCAAATCCCACCTAAAAGTTTGTTTAAATTCCAATCTTTTGTGCTCCCCCTCCAATATCAAATCTAAAACGGAAAGCTTTTTGCGAGATTCCACTGGCATATCTAAAGCGGAGTGCAAAGTCTCTTTTATAATGTTGGTATATATTTCTGCCTGATCTACACTTCTGATTGCAAAAGTTTCATTGCCATTGTTAGTTTTTAAAATAATAGTTCCGTATCCCAAAAAGAACTCCAAAGGACTTCTCTTATATTCCACAGAAGAAACATTCTTCAAAAGTACTGAGTTTTCTCTGCTTACAAGAAAACCCCTTCTGTACATCACTTCTTTTTCTTTCACTCTATATTCTTCGGAATGCCAGTAAAAAAACACCAAAACAGTAATGAGGAGTTGAATTATAGAGGCGGCTACAAAAAGAAATATGTCATATCTCAAAACTCTTCCAAAAGTAAAAGATCTGTACAATTGCTCATAATTAGTCAAAAAAGAAGCCAAGAACAAAAATATTGAGATGAGTATTTCCATCTCTATAATTCTCCTTATGAGAACAAGCGGACTTTGTTTTATTACTATCGGATATTTCATTTATTTTTGAGCTGATATAACAAGGTGATCCAAAAAATCTCTCATCAAAATTCCAGCAGTATGAAGCGATCTCGGAAATATAGAAGTCGCTGTCATACCCGGATGTGAATTTGCTTCTAGGACATAAATTCCTCTTTTGGGATGGAAAATCAAATCTATATTTGCATAGTGCCTAAGTCCCAATGATCTATACGCCTTTAAAGCAATTCTTTGCATTTCTTCTTTTACATCTGAAGGAAATTCTCCGGGACAAATTTTTTCTGTCGGCTGAATATACTTGAGCTCATAATCAAATAGTTTTTTTTCTTGAGGTTTTCTTATTTCAACCGGGAAAAGCGAATAAGCTTCTCTTCCAGAAGCGCTTTCCAAAACACTTACTACTGCTTCTTGTCCATCTATATACTCTTCGACCAGAGCCACTCCACCATGCCTCAAAGCGTGCTCAATCCCCTTTTCAAAAGACTCAAAATCGTGTGCAAAAGAAACACCCACCGAAGAACCACCAGAAACTGGTTTAATCACCGATGGCTGTGGAAAAAATTTAAAAAGTTCCAAAATCTTTTTTTTAACATGATCACGGGGTTGGAATATTATTGAGACAGGGGTTTTTATCCCAACTTCTTTAAATCTTTTTTTTGAAAGTGCTTTATTAAAAGCCATAGACGAAGGAAGAGATGTTGAACCTGTATAAGGCACCCTGAACTGCTCCATCAAGCTCTGGACTCTGCCATCTTCTCCGTATTTTCCGTGTAAAGCATTAAAAATTAAATCCACATTTCTAAAAACTTTTTCGGGAGTTTTCGGAGTTCCGCCCAAATGCCACTCTCCGTCTTTAGAAATAAAAATGTCTTGAGAAATATATTTTTCCGGCAAATGCCTTAAAACAGACTGACCGGTCTTTAGAGAAATATCATATTCATTCGAAGGTCCGCCTCGAAGGACGCCAACACGAATCTTGCCCATTCCGAGAATATTGGTTGTCATACAAGCATTATATACAATGTGAGCAAAAAATCCCCGTAATTTCGGGGAAACTTGCATAAAAGAGAAGAGCCGCCACCACGATGGATGACGGTCCCGATGGGGAAAGGCAGGTGTTGTGTTTGTTTGGTCCGGAGACCGTTCCTTTGAAGCTGGATAGCTTTGGCAACCGAAGTCGCCTTGCATTCACAGGTTCGCGGGAGCAAACCAACTTTTGACCTTCCCCGCTCGCGGTCGCGTAGGCTCTTTCGAGCGTGTACCGCGAGGTGTACTTCCCTTGCCAGCTTGCGCTGACGGTTGGCGAGAGAGCAGGCCCTCACGCCAGACTACACTCTATCAGAGTTAAACTTAAAAAGTCAACTGTTTATAAAAAAGAAAATCACTTCTTGAAATTTGTCAAAAATTGTTCTCCTCTCCTCTTTTTGTGAAAAGAAATGGCAAACCTGTGTGCTTCATTGTTTATCAAAAGAATATCATTTGCATATCTATTCACCTTGCCTTTGTTCCCTAAAATTTCTCTGGGCTTATGCTTCTCATCTTTTACAACAGAAACAATTTCAATATCAAAATTCCTTTCTCTTAAAGTTTCTTTAGCAATATTCATTTGAGCAATACCGCCATCTATCACAATCAAGTTTGGTAAATTCCATTCTGCATGACCGAGGCGTCTTACAAGAATTTCTTTCAAATTTTTTGTATCATCAATTTTGTCTTTTCCATCTCCGCGAATCTTAAATTTTCTATATTCACCATTATTCAACTCTCCATTTTCCATAACCACCATTACTCCAACAGTTTCTTTGCCTCCAGTATGCGCTATGTCATACGCTTCAATTCTGAAATTAGTTTTTGGTTTATAGTTGTTAGCTTTTAGAGAATCTTTCAAAAGCGCGACATCTTGAATATGATTTATGGCAAAAATTTTCTTTTTTATTTCTCCAGCTTTTTCAAACTCTTTCTTTTTTGCAAAAAGTTTCATTCCTTTTTCCAAATTATTCAAAATCTTATCCTTTTTTCCTTGGAAAAATAATTCTATATTCTTTATCTGTCTCTCATACTCCTTTTTATCTATTTCTCCAGTACAAACTCCCGGGCAAAGACCAATCTGACGATTAAAACAAGGCTTTATCTTGCCTTGTAGCCTATAGTTTTTAGTTGTTAGAAGAGGGGTACATTTGTCTCGGAAAGGAAATATTTTTCTAATAATTTTTAAAGCTTCTTTAAGCTGACTTCCATGAGGAAATGGACCCGCCACAAATCGCAAGGCGGTTTGGACGGGCAAGCCATTATCTAATTCCTTTTTTCGAACTATGAGAACTCTCGGGAATTCCTCGTCTGTAATCACCACATAATTGTAGCTTTTATCATCTTTTTCCTTGGAGTTGTATAGGGGTTTATGTTTCTTTATTAAATAAGCTTCAAGAATAAGAGCTTCTAAAACAGAGTCTGTTTTTTCAAAATAAACGCTTTTGGCTTCTTCAACCATGCGCACTATAAGCGGTCCCCTAGCCCCCATTAAATCTTTCCCGAAATAGCTCCTGACTCGATCTCTCAAAGAACTTGCTTTTCCAACATAGAGAATGCCTTTCCCAGATTTAAACTTGTAAACTCCAGGAGAATCAGGGATTGTGTTGATAAACTTGTTTAATCTTTTTAAATCCATATTAGTTTTTCAGAGCTTTTTTCAGATATTTCCCGGTATGAGATTTTTCTATTTTTACAATCTGTTCAGGACTTCCTTTTGCAATAAGTTGCCCACCACCCGACCCGCCTTCTGGACCAAAATCTAAAATATAATCGCAAGATTTTATAAAATCCATATTGTGCTCTATAACAACAACGGTATTTCCCTTATCTACCAATTTTTGAAGTATTTCTATAAGTTTCTTAACATCATCATAATGAAGACCGATTGTTGGTTCATCCAAAAGATAAATTGTTTTTTGTAGATGCGGTCTATACAGCTCTGAAGAAACTTTTACTCTTTGCGCTTCTCCTCCAGAAAGTGTTGTGGCAGATTGGCCAAGCTCAAGATATCCAAGTCCCACATCATCCATTGTTTTCAATCTGTCATAAATTGCTGGAATATCTTCAAAAAAATTGAGGGCTTCTTCAACGGTCATTTTCAAAACATCGTGAATACTCTTTTTCTTATATTTGACTTCCAAAGTTTCTTTCATAAAACGCTTGCCTTGGCAGATATCGCAAGGCACATAAACGGTTGGCAAAAAATGCATCTCAACAGCGATTTCTCCATTCCCTTGGCACGCTTCACATCTCCCGCCTTTCACATTGAAAGAAAATCTGTTTGCCTTCCACCCGCGAGCTCTAGCTTCCGATGTTTCAGCAAAAAGCTCTCTTATAAAAGTCCAAGCACCCGTATATGTCGCCGGATTTGAACGAGGTGTTCTGCCTATAGGAGACTGATCTATTAAAATTGAACGGCCCAAATATTCTGTGCCAGAAAAGGATATGCAATTGTACACTTCCGCGGAACGATATCTTCTATCAAAACGAGCTTGAAGATTTTTGTGGACTATCTCATACATAAAAGAAGATTTTCCAGAACCAGAAACTCCTGTTATTCCGACAAGTTTTCCGAGAGGAATTTCCGCATTTAAATTTTTTATGTTGAATATATTTCCGCCTTTTACGATAATTTTCCCTTTGTCTGTATCCCTCCTTTCCTCTGGAATTTCTATTTTTTCCTCTCCTCTTAGATACGCAAGAGTGCTTGAACCTGAAACATTTTTCTTTGCCGTCAAAAGATCTTCTAGATAGTCCGCAACAACTATTTCTCCCCCATGGACACCTGCTCCCGGACCAATATCAACAATATAATCTGAGGAAAAAATTGTATCCTCATCATGTTCTACCACAATTATAGTGTTTCCTAGATCACGCAAATTAAGCAGTGTTTTTATAAGACGGTCATTGTCTCTGGAATGAAGTCCGATTGTCGGCTCATCCAAAACATAAAGTGCGCCAACTAGGCCCGAGCCAAGCTGGCTTGCCAGTCTTATGCGCTGTGCCTCTCCGCCAGAAAGAGTGTGAGCTCTGCGATCAAGCGAAAGATACTCTATTCCGACATCTAACATAAACTTGAGACGCGATTCTATTTCTTTCAAAACAACTTTTGCAATATCTCTATCTCGTGCAGAAAGTTTTGCTTTTTTGAAAAATTCATCAGCATCTTTTATGGACATCGCCACAACTTGGACAATGTTCTTTTCTCCTATAAGTACATTAAGAGCTTCTTTTCGCAGACGCGCGCCATTGCAAACAGGACAAGGCTCATCTCCAAAAAAGTGTCTTGTGCCCAAACCATTACACTCTGGACACGCTCCATACGGAGAGTTGAAAGAAAACATCCTCGGTTCAACTTCAGGAAAAGAAAAGCCATCATTTGGACAGGCGAATTTTGAAGACATTATGAATGAATCTCTTTCTTCTCTTTTTTTAGAATCAAAAAAAGCAATCCTGACCAAACCATCAGCTTCTTGTATAGCTCTTTCTAAAGATTCCGAAAGTCTTTCTTCAGAGTTCTTTGGGTCTTTTGTAAACTCATCAAGACCGATTTCGTCCACCAAAACATCTATATCGTGCTTTTTAGTTTTTGTAAGTATTATCTGATCGCGAAGTTTTTTTCTATTTCCATCCACCACAACATCGGAATACCCCTTGCCAAGCAAATCATAAAGAAGTTGGTAATATTCGCCTTTTCTTCCTCTCACGACAGGAGCAAAAATCTGCACAAAGTGAGGAAAAGGAATTTTGTTTGTTCCTTTTGATAACAATTTTCTCTCGGCTTTTATTTTTTCCAACACAAAATTTTTTATCTCTTCGTTTGAAAGGCGTTTTATTTCCTCTCCACAAACAAGACAGTGCGGTTTGCCAATTCTTGCAAAAAGAACCCTCAAGTAATCATAAATTTCTGTAATTGTAGCTACCGTAGAACGAGGATTGTTTGAACGGGATTTTTGATCTATAGAAATCGCTGGTGAAAGACCGACTATTTCGTCTACATCAGGCTTTTGCATTTGTCGCAAAAACTGGCGCGCATAAGAAGAAAGAGATTCTACATATCTCCTTTGTCCTTCGGCGAAAATGGTGTCAAACGCCAAGGAAGACTTTCCGCTACCCGAAAGACCAGTAAAAACAACCATTTTATTTCTAGGCATTTCAACCGTAATATTTTTCAGATTGTGAGTACGCGCTCCCCGTACAACAATCTTCTCCTCCTGCTTTTTATTGTTATCTTTACTCATATTGAAATAATTCTCGCCCCGTATGAAATAGGTTGCTTGCAACCGTTATTTCGTTCAGGGTCGTCTGTTTTTTTGTCTTGTTTCATAAAGCCAAACCGCCCCACAGATTGCTCTTAGGGGTTGTATAGAGCGATATGATAACACAAAAACTGATCTCTAACTACCAGACTCTCTTTCTTTCAATCTTTCTTTAAGAGTGAGAAGTTCGTCTCTCAAAATCGCTGCTGTTTCATCCCAGAACAACCCCTCAGACACGGGGTGTACGGGACTTCGTCTTTCTTTTACTTTACTTTACCTGTGCCTTTTCATTTTTCCTTTTAAGATTAAAATTTCGTCACGTAGTATAGCTGCAGACTCGAAATCTAAAATTTTTACAGCCGCATTCATCTGCAATTCTTTTTGTCTAATAAGTCTTTTTGGATTCTTTTTGAAAAGCGCCTCTTCAAGAGCAAGTTCGGCTTCAACGGCTTTTTTGTGATCTCTGTTGAGCTCTTCTGTTATATCTTTAATCTTCTTAATAATTGTTCTTGGAGTAATACCGTGTTTTTTGTTGTAAGCAATCTGTAAAGCTCTTCTCCTGTTTGTTTCATTTATTGCCCTCTCCATTGAACCGGTAACATTGTCGGCATAAAGAGCGACCTTGCCATCAACATTTCTAGCGGCTCTGCCAATTATTTGAATAAGAGAAGTTTCTGATCGAAGAAAACCTTCTTTATCAGCATCTAAAATACCAATAAAAGAAACTTCTGGTAAATCGAGACCTTCTCTCAATAGATTTACACCAACCAGACAATCAAATTCTCCTTTTCTAAAACTGGTTAGAATTTCTATTCTCTCTATTGTTTTTATATCGCTATGCAGATATTGAGCCTTAACACCCTTCTCTTTCAGAAAATCACTCAGATCCTCCGCCATTTTCTTTGTAAGAGTGGTGGCAATGGCGCGCCCACCTTTTTTTATAATTTTTTCAGCTTCTGAAATAAAGTCAAAAATCTGCCCACCATAGTTTTTACCTTCTGAAATTGGTCTCACTAAAATTTCCGGATCCAAAAGCCCCGTTGGTCGTATAACCTGCTCTACAATTTTTTCACTTTTCTCTGCTTCATACTTACTTGGAGTAGCAGAAGTAAAAATAACTTGCCCCACTCTTTTCTCAAACTCTTCAAATTTTAGAGGTCTGTTGTCCTTTGCTGAGGGTAAACGAAAACCGTGCTCTACAAGCGTCTGTTTTCTTGCCTGATCTCCATTGTACATACCACCTATTTGAGGAACTGTGACATGAGACTCATCTATGATCGTGAGGAAATCTGGGCTACCGTCTTCTTTATGAGGAAAATATGAGAGAAGCGTATCTGGCGGTTCTCCAGCGCTCTTGCCGGCAAAATGCCTAGAATAGTTTTCTATGCCATTGCAATAACCCACTTCTCTAATCAGAGCCATATCGTATTTGGTTCGTCTTTTGAGTCTTTCGGCTTCTAAAATCTTTCCATCTTTTTCTAAAACCTTTAGTCTTTCTTTGAGTTCTTTTTCAATATTTTTTAAAGCTCTTTCAACTTCGCTTTTTTCTGTTATGAAATGTTTTGCAGGAAAGAGAAAGAAAACATCAACATCTTTTAGCACGATTCTTGAAACAGAATCTATTTTTTGAATACTACTTATCTTTTCATTTTCTATTTCTATTCTGAAAACCACTTTTTCAGAAACCGGCATTATTTCCACTGCATTTCCAAGTGCACGAAAAGTTCCAGGAGTTAAATCAGCATTAGTTCTTTCAAAATGTATATCTATCAATTTCCTTATAAAATCCTGACGAGAAATTTTGTCTCCTTTAGCAATTTTCAAATTTACCTTTTCATACTCAATCGGGCTACCCAATCCATATATACAAGAAACAGAAGCCACCACGATTACATCACCCCTTGTTAGAAGCGCTTGGGTAGAAGCATGGCGTAGTCTTTCAATCTCTTCGTTTATTTGAGCTTCTTTTTCAATATAAGTATCTGTTACCGGCATGTATGCTTCCGGCTGATAATAATCATAATAAGAAACAAAATAATGCACTGCGTTTTCGGGAAAAAATTCTTTGTATTCTTGAGCAAGTTGAGCTGCCAAAGTCTTGTTGTGGGCGATGACAAGCGTGGGTTTTTGAACTTTTTCAATTACATTGGCAATAGTAAATGTCTTTCCAGATCCAGTCACACCCAAAAGAGTCTGGTGCCCCAGACCTTTTTTTATTCCTTCTGCCAGCTCTTTTATGGCTTTCGGCTGATCACCCGCTGGCTTAAACTCTGATTTAATTTTGAACTTATTTACTCTCATTTTTGGAATACAGTAACAAGAAACTTTCTTTAAACTCAAGAAAACTCCCATCTATAATTGACTCTCTCATTTTAGAAACCAAATTTACTATGAAATAAAGATTATGAATCGTTGCAAGAGTCGCCCCGAGCATTTCTTTTGATTTAAACAAGTGGCATAAATAGCTCCTAGAATAATTTTTGCATGTATAACATTCACAATCTTTTTCAATAGGAGAAAAATCTTTTGTGTATTTTGCATTAGTGATATTTATCTTCCCCTCTTTTGTATACAAAGATCCATTTCGCGCATTTCTGGTTGGAGCAACGCAGTCAAAAAGATCTACACCATTTTCTACTCCCATAAACAAATCTTCCGGCTCCCCAATTCCTAGTAAATGTCTTGGCTTTTCTTCTGGCAAAACTTCATTTACCCATTTTACAGCACTTCCCATATCTTCTTTTGCAAAAGATCCGCCAATTCCAAAACCATCAAAACCCATTCCACCAATTATCGTTGCGCTCTTTTTTCTTAAATCTTCATTTCTACCACCCTGCACTATTCCAAAAAGCGCTTGCCTATCTTTGTTTTCTTTTGTTCTGTGAAAATCCAAACATCTTTCTGCCCATCTGTGAGTTCTTTCCAGTGCCTCTCTTTGATATCTCAAATCTTCTGCGGGAGATATGCATTCATCAAATGCAAAAATTATATCCGCTCCTAAATTGTGCTGTATCTCTATTGAGCGCTCCGGAGTGATGTAGTGGATTGAACCATCTAAGTGGGACTTGAAAGATACACCGTCTGCACCAATTTTGGCCAATTTTGGCAAGGTGGTTTCATCCGCTCTTTCCGGAATTAAGAGAGATGGATCTGAAATAGCAACCACTTTTGAAAGCTCTTTTCCATATGCAGCACCTAGTGAAAAAACTTGGAAACCCCCTGAGTCTGTGATTGTGGGGCCATCCCAATTCATAAATTTGTGCAGTCCCCCAGCATCACTCACCAATTCATCTCCCGGCTGGAGATAGAGATGGTATGTATTTGCTAAAACGACTTGAGCACCCAAATCTTTTATTTGTTCTGGAGTAATAGACTTTACTGTTGCTTTTGTTCCCACAGGAACAAAGGCCGGAGTAAGAATATCTCCGTGAGGTGTACCTAAAACTCCGGCTCTGCCCAAACTTGAAGCGAGCTTCTTCTTAATAGAAAAAGAAATCGGTTGCATAGGATACTACCCTAGCAAATTAAAAGCGTTTTTAAAATCTATCTTACGATTTGGAGAAGTTCTACCTCAAAAATAAGAGTTGAGTTTGCAGGAATAGGGCCTATTGCTTGCTCACCATACCCAAGATTTGGCGGGATAACCAATCTTCTTCTACTACCCACCTTCATTCCAGCAATACCCTTTTCCCAACCTTCAATAACCATGCCCGCTCCGATAATAAATTCAAACGGCTCCTCTCTATAAAGAGAACTGTCAAAAACCTCTCCAGAAGGAAGAGCACCTATGTAATGCACAAGAACCCTGTCTCCTATTTTTGCTTCTTCCCCACTACCTTCTACTAAATCTTGAACTATAAAACCTGGTTCTGGCATATTTATTGCTGTGCCTCCTTGGCTATTAAAAGTGGTTCCTTGAGGCTCTATATTCTTATAAACATTAAAAAGACTTCCGCCAAAAGCGAAGAAGCCAACTACTAGAATAGCGACAACAACAGCTATCCAGTGATTTTTATTCATTGTTTTCATATTTTTGTATATACAATTATAAACCTAAAATCAAAATTTGAAAGGAAAACTCAAATTTAGTACGTTTTGAAAAGTCGGCTTTTATGATAAATTTGAGATATATGGACGAAATAAAAAGAAAAAGGGAACATCCGATAGAAAAGGATTTGCCCGCCCACACACTCACTCTCTTGGAAATGCAACAAGCGACCCAAGAGAGAATATATGAAATATCTAGAGAGTTTACCCAAGGTTTCAAATTTTTGGAAAAATTCCCAAAATCAGTCACTTTCTTCGGCTCCACCAGAGTAGCAGAAGGAGAAGAGTGGTATGACAAAACCAGAGAACTTGCAAAGAGGATCGTAAACGAAACGGGTTTTTCGATTATCACAGGAGGTGGTCCGGGAATTATGGAAGCAGCAAACCGTGGGGCCAAAGAAGTTGGCGGAAATTCTATCGGGCTCACAATAAGACTCCCAAAAGAACAGGTGATGAACAACTACCTAACAGAGCATGTTGATTTTTATTATTTCTTTAGCAGAAAAGTTTGTCTAACATTCTCTGCAGAAGCTTTCATATTCTGTCCGGGTGGATATGGAACATTGGATGAATTTTTTGAAGTGGTCACGCTTCTTCAAACAAGAAAGATCCCTAATATACCTGTGGTGCTTTTCGGTTCAGAATATTGGAATAAAATTGACGGCATGTTAAAAGATGAAATCTTGTCCAGAGGAATGATAGACGAGGAAGATGTCGCTCTTTACACCATTACAGATGATGAAAATAAAGTCATAGATATGATAAAAAATGCTCCAATAAGAACCGCTCTCCCCTATAATGGTCTCAAAGTAAACCCGATTGATGAGTAAAGAGCTTCACAACAAGCATTGTGTTCCGTGCGAAGGAGATGTGCCCGCTTTTTCAAAAACCCAAAATCTAGATTTTCTTCAAAGAGTAAATGAATGGCAGTTGGTAGAGGATAAAGCTATAGAAAAAATAATTCTTTTCAAAGATTTTCGCCAAGCAATTGATTTTATAAACAAAGTTGCTGAAATTGCAGAAGCCGAGGGCCATCATCCAGATATTTTTTTGTTTGGATACAACAAAGTAAAACTTTCAGTCTCCACGCACGCAATCGGAGGACTTTCCGAAAATGATTTTATTCTTGCCTCAAAAATAGATCTAATAAAAATATAAAACCCCGTCCTGCTCCGATGAAATGGAGCCGAACGGGGTCTTTTTCCCTACTCTGCAGCTTACGAAACCGAGGTCATATGGCCGATGTGGCTTCCGAGGCCATACTCTGATTCGACGAGAGTGCTTCCTCGCCGAATGAAAAGACGTCCAGTCCTGAAATCAGCGACGAAGGCCTTCTCCTCATTTACCCCCAGAGGCGAAACCTTGATCACGGCTCCAGGGGAAATGGCGAGAATGACATCCATCCAAGACAGAGAGGTCTTCCTGTCCTGCGGATTCGCACGAGCGATTTCCATCGCTCTGCCGGAGATAAGCTTGAGAAATCCGTTTCTCCGGAAACTGCTATTCACTTCGGGTGGACGCGTGATGATTCGCAGAATCATCGACATGTCCTCCATCTGAATGAGGCGAAGAAGTTCCGGAGTTTTTGGATCCGGAGTCCCCCTCACGCACACACTGCCGTTGACGGAAAAGAATCCGGAAATGATGCGCTCATCAGAGACAAGAGGGCTATCGTTTTCACAGAAACCAATCCGTCTGTACCTCTGGATACCAGAGGCATGTCGCTCGCCAAGGACAATGGCATTGCCTTGGCACTCCACACCGACTTCGGTGCTTCCATCACCCAACAGAGTACAAAATCGCACGCTTTTCCACCTTTCAAGTTAAGGAAAATAAATGAACAACACAAAACATATTACATAAAAATATAAAACTAGTCAAGTTATGTATTGTCAAGTTTCTATACTCTCGTCTGCCCAAATAAAAAGTTTCTCTCTATCTTCCAAAATATCTGTCGGAACCTCATAGTAGTTTTTTAAAATTTGTTTTTTGCTTGGAGCGAAAGGTTTCATTCCCATCTTTTTATATCTTTCAGAAGTTTTTGCATCTGTTTTGAAAAAAACAGAACCATCACTAACTATTGCAAAAAATTTCTCTCCAGAGTATATACCCCACCCTCCAAACATTTTTCTTGTCTGCAAGTTCTTTATCTCGCTTAGCTGGTCGCACACAAAATCTATAAAAAATTCGTCTTTCATAAAAAACAGGGTCCGGACAAGCCGGACCCCAAGTGGTGGCGTGGCCGAGAGAAATTCTTGGCAGTACTCTAGGGGGAGTGAATGCACAAGTTTGACCAACGGCACACGCCATTTGCTAATCTATGAACACAATACTCCCATATTTTTACATGTCAATATCTTCACGAGGATCAAATATAGACTCTTCTACACTCTCCCCCGCCAAAATACGACTAATTCTTTTTCCAGCATAGAGAGATGGTAATATCCCAACTCCGTTACATCCCAGATTGTATAAAAGATTTCGATTCTTGGGCTCTTCCCCTATAAGCCGAAGGCCGGTCTTTGTATACCCCATAAGACCGTGCCAACGAAAAAGATAATCAACTTTTTTATAAGGATTGCCTTCATAAACTTTTTTCACAAATTCGTCTATCTGATTGTGCGCTTCTTCCGGAAAATCTATGTCCATACTATAGATATCGCTTTCATCCATTTTAAAGACGGGACCTCCAACAGAAATGAGGTTCTGATTTTTATTTTCACCAGACTCATAAAGTCTCCTAGTAAGATAAAAATATGAATCTGCATCCAAAAGCTCTCCTGTATCTCCTGTAATATAACTAAGAGCGGTTGGGAGCTTGTTTAAAGGGTCCACATATCCCGACATAAAACCAACCAACCCATAAATATGATCGTGAAATTTTGTATCTATATCCAACCCAAAATCGTTAAATATTTTTATATTTTCAAATCCGTTTGTACAAAGAACCACCTTATCAGCAAAAATAGTGTGAGCTCCAGCGTCAAGAAGGGCGTGGTCGTCTTTTAACACAACTTTGGATATATGAGTGTGTTCAAAAAGAGAAAATCTATCTCCATATTCTTCAAAAAGAAATTCAGCAATTTCTTGGCAAAAAAGAGCCGAGTTCATCACACCCTTTTGTAATCTAGAGCAAGCAATAAAGCGAGTGTCTTGGGTTTCTAACTTTTCCAATATCTCTCTCTGTGGAACGATGTCGTAAAGATCTTCATATTCTTTTGGAATAAGAGAAAGAAAATCAACCGAGTCTGATATCAAGGTATTACTCGTTTTTATTCCTCCTATACGACGATAATAATCGTTTTTTAAATGAGAAAGAACTCTAGAAAATTTGGCCATTCCAGCAAAACCCTCAAATCTTGAAATGGGAATGTCTATTCCGGCATCATTCCAAATTTCGTCCAGAAGAGCCCAACCAGACTCTACTGATTTTTGTGCGTGAATTGCTTTTTCCAAACCAAATTGAGAAACAAGTTCGTAAAATGGTCTTTCAAAATAGCTTGTTATTTGTCCGGCATTATGACCCGTAGCGCCATGAGCCAGCTTTCCTCCCTCAAAAATAGAAACTTTCTTGTCTGTATATTTGAGCACAAAGAAAGCCGTAGCGATACCGGCAATACCGGCACCAACCACAGCAACATTGGTGACCAGATCTCCGCCAAGTCGCGTTATATGTCGCTCATGATTAAGCTGTTCAATCCACGGGGAACGAATTTTCATCTTTAAATACTAATCTTCAAGAAGCCAATCGAGCGCTTCATCTTTTGTTTTAAAAGCTTTCAAATTTTTTCTTCCAGATAAAGCAATGATTACATCTTCTGCCATTACCAAATAAGATCCTCCGCCAAAAGTGGCTGTCTTTTTCACATACGGTTCGTTTTCTTTAGTAAGTTGCGCCAACCTAGTGATAACTTCTGGATCATATTTTTCTACCGAGCTAATATCAACCAGGCACAAAACTTTTTTATTATTTTTGTGAAAAAGATCTTGAATTGTTTCTTGTACCTTTGTAGTCCACTCGGTCAGTTTGGACAAATTTGGAGCTGTAAGTGTGCCTCCAATTTCAATATGTACAATTTCTTTTGCACCAACAGAAACATTTAGTTTTGCTTCTCCAGCTTCCATTATCTTCTTCTCGCATCAAGACCCATATATTTACCCGCTTCGGTTTTTATAAACAATAAGAAGACCAAAATATATACGATATGATCGTCAATTAGATACGCATTTGCTCCAGCCTTTGGAAAATCCAAAATTGGCAAATAATACAGAACCATAAGAGCGATTCCAGCAATTGATGCCCATTTCACGAATATTCCAAGTATTAGAGCTACTCCAACAAGAGTAAGTCCCCATTCATTTAGCAAGTTTACCCATCCTATATTTTCTGGACTAGCAAACCATGAAAACAATTCGGGAAAAGATTTTGCATTACCCAAATAACCAGCCGCCGACCAATCTGGGTTTAATATTTTTGATATCCCAGCATAAAAAAATATCCAACCCATTGCCAAACGCAAAACTAAAATGACTTTTTTCATGTTTTTAATAGATTACTTTTACTATTAAATTTTAACACGAAAAAAAGAAAGCTTGTGTTCATAAAGCTCTTGTTCATAGAGAGCGCTTTCAATAATTTAAAACTTGAACTTGCTTGCAAATTGTCCAATCAGAGGAAGAGGTTTTTGCTTTCCACCAACGGCATTGAGAATACCTATAACTAAAAGAATAAATAATCCAATGTTCAATAGAGAGATTATTGGCCATATCATAAAGGTCATCATAAGAAGACGACTTAGTATAGATACTGCTAAAAAGCTCAAGAAAAGGACAAATCCCTGATGCACATGGTACTTAACAAAGGAATCATTTTTTGCGTCTGTAAAAAGAGGCACAAAGAAAATTATATAGGCAATGACAGCCATTGTTGTGTTTTGTTCTTTGGAGCCATTTGCCTGACTTCCCGCACCAGTATTATTTTGTTCTTGTGGGTTCATGTTTTTAATTTAAATTTCTAATTAGATAAAATTGTATCACATCTTTCTGCTGTCGTACGCCCAATGAAGGAGCGCCTGTCGCCTTCTTGGCTGACAAGAAAAATCCCCCTTTCTGCAGTTTTTCATAAGCTGGGAAATATGGCGCCTCATAGCAATCCACCTACTAATCTGTCGTTCATCTTCAACGGGGGTTCTTCTACCAAAATAATACCTGCAATACCACTGGAACCATCCTCTGGGATCGTCTTTATGAATCCAGCCATTCTTTTTCCAAACAGAGAGAGGTTGACTGGCATTTACTTTAAAAAAGTTGAGGTTTCTATCTTTTTTTTCTGGTGAAAGTTTAGCTTTTTCAAACCAGTCTTTCGGAAATTCATTCTGACAATCTGTCATATACTTTCCACCAAAAACTCCCAGAGAAAGCATTTCTTTAGGAGTCAGTTCTGGTTTAAAGTCTCTATGGAAATTTTTGCCCATTGGAGCAGAGAGTTCGTATACATAATCTTCCTGCATTTTGTCATTAACCGTGATTTTCCTTTTTCGCATTTAATAATTTTACTATAAGAAAACACTCCCCGTTTAGACGAGGAGTGTTTTCTTTGTTGGAATTAGGAGAGGTGTTTTGAAACGAGTTTTGTCATTTCAAACATATTCACCTGACTTTTTCCTCCGAATACCTTCTTAAGATTTTCATCTGCATTGATGTTTCTCTTATTTGAAGAATCCTGAAGATTATTCTTTTTTATATAATCCCAAAGCTTTTTAACCACTTCGGAACGAGGCATTGGGCCCGATCCTACTACAGCTGAGAGCTCTGCGCTCACATTGAGCGGCTTCATAAATGCTGAATTTGATTTTGGCATTGTTTTTTATATTTCTAATACTTGGCTATACCGGTATTTTATATCAAATACATAGCTTTTTGTAAATCCCCATAAATGATAAAGGGCGAGTCTTTCCTTCCGGATTGACTCGCCCTTTGAGGTGGAGCGCTAGAGAGTCAGCGCCCCGCCTCCCGCTCCTCGGCCGCCTGGAGCATGGCCTGGACCACCGAGGCGCCACTCGACACCAGGACCAGCTGGCCGTTCACCGTGACTGCGGTCATGGTACACCTCCCCCTTGAGTTGGAACTCAGTTAAACACCGGAGTGTGCTTAACTGTACTGTGTATATTATATCATAATACTTGGCATTTTGTCAAGTATTATTGTGTCGTATTTTTAACCCTCTGTTGAGCCTTTTTCTACCCTTTCTATATGGATATCTCTTTTCTTGGGAATTATGAAAATTAGAAGAATATAAGCCAAAACACCGGGCGCAAAACCAGTAAAAACAACTATCAAAACCCAGAAAAACCTCAAAAGCACAGGATCAACTGCAAAATACTCCCCCAGTCCACCAAATATCCCAGCAAAAACTTTATTTTCTTCACTTCTATACAATCTTTTTGTTTTCATAAAATTTATTTTATTTATTACCTAAAAATCACAGAACCGCTATCAAACTTTAAACTCAAAATGAGTTGCCCGTCCGAAGTGATAAAAAGACTGTCTGTATTGCTCAAAAAAGAAAGAAATTCCTGCTCTTGAGAACCCTCACAATACATAAGAGTTGAAATCATAGATCCAAAGTTTGCTCTTCCGTCTTCACTTAAAACGAATTCCCCGCTAAAACTATTACAATCCGTGCTACCAGAAAAAAGTCCGTCTAGTGCGTGAAATATCAAAGTAAAGTCACCTTCCCTGCGCGGAACTATTTCGCTTCCGTCATTTAAAAGAGTTTTCTGCCAAATCCACTTTTTTGAAATGAGTCTTTCTTGTAATGTCTCCGCGCCATCTGCTTGTTTTTCATTGTATATATAGCTGTTCAGCAGAAAAAAGCCGGCCACCACCGAAATCAAAACCAAAAAAGCCCACAATAGTTTCCTATCCATGAGCTGATTTTATCAGGATTTGAGGTTTAGTCTACCTCTTTTTCTTTTTCGCGAGTCTCTCTTTTTTTATAGCGAGTCTCTTTTTTGTTTTTCGTGAACGCGAAGTTTTATTTTTCGTATTCACTGCCATTCTTTTTGCCATATTAAATAACTATATATTAAAAATCATAAATAAAAAACGGATCAGTAGATTTATCCAACAAAAGTCAGAGCTTTGCCAGTCGCTTCTGCCCTTCCTGTTCTTCCAATACGATGAATATAATCTTCGTAAGTCGCTGGCACATCAAAGTTTATAACATGACTCACATTTGGAATATCCAGCCCTCTAGCAGCAACATCGGTTGCAACCAAAATCTGAACTTGACCTGTCTTAAAAGCGCTTAGAGCCCTCTGTCTTTGCACATGAGTTTTATTACCATGAATAGATTCAACCTTAAACCCTCTTTTAAAAAGCTCCTTGGCCAATCTAGAGACTCCATGTTTCGTCCTTCCAAAAATCAAAACTTTTTGAAACCCTTCCTGAACAATTAACTCTTGCAAAGCAGCAATCTTATCCTGGCCGGGCTTCATTCTTACTATATCTTGATCTACATTTTTTGATGTATCTCTAGTTTTTACAGAAATAGATACCGGCTCTCTCAAAAATTCCCCTATGAGCCTTTCTATTTCTTTAGACATTGTTGCTGAAAAAAACAAAGTGTGTCTCAAGGGGGGCATCTTACTCATAAGATACTTCATATCTCCTATGAAACCCATATCAAGCATTCTGTCTGCCTCATCCAAGACAACGGTACCAACATCTGAGAGAGACAGGGCCTTCCTTTCTATCAAGTCTTTCAATCTTCCAGGAGTTCCAATTACAAATTGATTAAATTTACGAAGGTCTCTTAGTTGAGGAACGATACTTGTCCCACCGACACAGACAACAGAAAATATTCCCATACCTACAACAAACCCCTTAAGTTCCTGATCAATCTGCAAAGCCAATTCTCTGGTAGGAACAACGACGATTATTTTCTCTTTTGGTTTCTTTAATATTTTATCTATAAGCGGAATAAGAAAAGCCGCAGTTTTACCCGTCCCAGTGTTCGCAATTCCAACAATATCTTTACCGTGAAGGATGTGAGGTATCGCTCTATCTTGAATCGGAGTGGGCGCAATATACCCTTTTTTTATAATATTTTTTTTCAAATTTTCAGATATATCAAAATCTGAAAAAGAATGCTCTGGCAAAAATCTCTGCTCTGTTTCTTCCACGACAACAGCTTTATTTATAAACATACTGACATCTAGTGTTTGACCAAATCGGCGCCCACCTCCACGAGTATTTCCACCAAAGCGTCGTGAGCCCTGAGAACGGCCACCACGAGACAGTGAGTGTGAACTTCGACCGCCAGAACCAAACCGAGACGAAGGTCGTCGGCTACTAGAAAAAGACTTGCGAGGACCGTTTGAACGGCCTCTTGAATTTGATGATTTATGCATACGGAAATTAGAGATTCTCTAATCTGCTTGGGACAAAATCCCTTTCCGTTTCAAGATTGATAAAATTTTATTCTAAAACGAAAACAATTGAGATTACTCTTACTATCACAATAGCAACAAATACAATTGTTGTCAAATAAAAAACTCTCCTGACATTCTATAGAAATCTCGGCCCAACGATTTACTAATATCAGGACAAAAGATAAGTAATGTGGGAAAATTAAAAAATGTTAAATGCTTTGAAAAAACACTATCTCCTAGTCGGGGCGCTGGCATTTATCGCACTATGGGCAACCGCCCTTGTTTTCATATCTCCTCAAGAAATTATAAATAAGATTGGTCCGGAAAACGCATACATTATTGTCTTTCTTCTAGCTGTTATAGGCGGACTCTCCACCGTCACCGGCACATCTTTCTTTGCAACAACTGCGACTTTCGCAAATGGAGGAGCGGACCCCCTGCTTCTAGGTCTCGTTGGGGGCCTGGGAATATTTATAAGCGATAGTGTTTTTTTCTTTCTCGCAAATCAAGGAGCAAAAATATTGAAAGATGAAGAGGGTTCGTTTAGGTGGAAGCTGTTTGGAACGATAGAAAAAGTACCATCTTGGTTTTTGGGTATTTTTGTATTTCTTTATGTTGGTCTTTCACCGTTACCAAACGACATCTTAATGATTGGGCTTGCTTTGGCAAAAGTGCGTTATAGAAAAATATTTATCCCTATTCTATTGGGAAGTTTGAGCATCGCCACCCTTACAGCAATTCTGGGGAAAACTTTATTTTAAAATAAAAACCCACACACGATCTCTCTCACTCACGACATTCCAACATTCTCAAGAATGTTGGAATGTTATGAGAATGTTATGGTTGGAAAAGATATTCGGGAAGAAAGCGGACTTCTCGCACTTCGGCAAATTGCTTGGCAGTTTTTTCTATCTGTGCCCAAAGCACCCCCACTCGGCAAGCGCCACCAGTCGTTTTATTTTGATTGTCAGAAAACTCCAAGGTTAATACCCCATTTTCTATGAGGTGTTTCGTTAGAAAAAAACCATCTAATGGAAATTCTGTTGTGATACCGTCTTCCATTTCACTTTCTCTCAAATCTCCTGAAATCAATAAATTTATCGTCTCCGAAATTATGTCTCCCGTTGACAAAACACTTCTCTGCACCGCCACTAGACCATCAGCGCTACATTTTATATTTCCATTTTCATCAATATCTTTTTGAGGATCGTAATAGTAAAGATCAACCTGTGTCAGATTTGTTTTTGACGCTTTGTCTTTCGGAAAAATCACAAAAGCCCCAGCGCCCACAAAAAGCAAGAGAATTATAAAAACTAATTTATTTTTAGGCATAAATACATTATATACACAAAAAAAGAACGGTGGTCGCCGTTCTTTTTTTGTGTATCTTCTACCTCACGTTACTTATCGCGTTTTTTACAGTATCATGACGGGCTTTTAAGACATCTACAATTGCATCAAGAGTGCTTTGTCCGAGCTCTTCGCTGTTTTTACCGCTCGCAAACACTGCCCACCAAGGAAACTTCACTTTCACTTCTGCTTCAGAATCAATTTCAATTGTCGCTTTGGCGCTTGTCGGAATTATTCCAAAAAGTCTCACTCTTTCTCTGGATTGCACAGAAATTTTTTCAAAATTCAAAGAAAGTGTTTCTATCGGCCTATCACCTTCCTGAAGACCGGCTAGAATAATTTTTGCCACTTCCGATCTGTTTTCTTCCGCTTCTGCTTCATCATCACTTCCACCGCTCAAAAGAATTGCCAAATTTGTTCTCAACAGCTCTCCAACCCCAATATTTATATCTTCAGTTCCACCCTTCTCTCCACCTCTATTATCACCCATAAAATCTATTTCATCCGGTTCAATGCCTGTTCCTTCCAACTTCTCTCCTTCTTCCACTTTCCAACCATATTCAACATTTCCTTTCTTTTCTTCTTCTGTAGACATTTGAACTTTACCAGCTCCACCGCCCCCACCGCCAGAATGTGTACCTGTTTCTGTTTCAGCTGAACTGTCATTTGATTTTTGAAGTTCAAACTGGGCTTTTTGTTCTGAAGAAGTTCGAGTGTTTGTGGTTTCTGCACTAGACGAATTTGTAGACTCTCCTTCTATATCTTCTATTTCCAGATAAACCGCGGCGCCAGCGTTTGCTGTTGCCAAAAGCATAAATAACAAAGCCAAAGAGATTACTTTTTTCATATTTTTAAAATTATTCTAATATTCCCATTAAATCACGATTCCAAAATAAAACCACCTCTGAATTCGATCTTACCTCTTACCTGTGCGGACATCCCGCCCAACAGCAAGGCCTGCGTTTACCTTTTGAAAGATCTTCTTTAGCTCTTTCAATTCTACGCCTTCTCGTTTCTAACAATTTGGCAGAAATAATCCAGCAAATCCACTCATTTCGAGCCAAAGGAGTAATATCACTCCAAGTCAGATATGCTTGTTTTTTTGATTCAAGAACTTTTTTAAAATCTTCTGGTAATTTATGCACTTTAAAAAAACTTTAGAAATTAACTACCCCAATTTGTAAAAATACCCACAGCAAGCTCTGCCCACAGCCAAAGGAAAAGTAGAATTATCACCGCCACAGTAAAAACTCTAGCTCGACCTTCTTTTCTCATCGCCCAATCAAGTAAAAGGCCGACCATAAAGATAAGCAAACCCATTATTACAAAATCAGAAAGAGTCCAGACCATTCCATCTACAAACTGCATAGCAATGAGAGGAATCAAAAATAAAGCTAATGTGCCTAGAGCAATTTTTTTAACATTTTTAATTTGCATATTAAAGAAATTATACACAATTTACCGTAAAAACCAGATTAAAAATAAGCAGTAGTTGAAATACTACCAATTTTTACAGCATTCTATAATTTTCTGTCCCCAATCTCTTAGATACTCATTCTTATTAAACACAAATATCGTTATGAATAAAATCCATACGCCAGCCACAATGACAAAATCCTTAATCCAACCCTGACTATCTCCAAGAAAAATATAAATCAACCAGAATAGTGATATGAGAAACGGAAATTTAAAAATTTGAAAACTACCGTTAGATCTAAAAAGATAATATACAAGACCGACGGCGCTACCCCCCATAAGAATTCCTAAAATCAAAGCGTCTATCTTGGCAGGAAAATAAAAAACCAACAGTGTTAGCCAAGTTAGCGTAACTGATACACACATGGCGCAAAAATTTTTCTTAAAAATTTTTTGAAAAATTATGGCACCAACAAAAAATATGATTAGAAACAATAGTGTTGGGTTCATTAGACCATTTCAATTATTAGAGAAGCAACAATAAGAAGAAGTAGCGATATGCTGATACCTTGAAATGGAAGTGTACTTCCTCGGATTTTTGTAAGTTGCTTACTCAAATACGGACCAACCAACATAAGTAAAGCACCAATGATTGATCCGGCCAAAAATAGATTTACCGTGTATGTATTGTGGAAGACCCCTCCATACTCACCAAACACTCGCACATAAAGAGGGCCATATTCTTTTGCAAGTGGCATTATAGGAACAATGGTTCCAATAAACACAACTAGAGCAAGAACAAAGCGCTGGTATGGTATGTAATTTTTCTTAGGTAATCTTGCTAACCACGTAGATAAAGCAAGAGCGAACCCGCCTATCATCACTCCCACAACCATTGAAGAAATCCCTATTGAAGCAGCGAAAACAGCTAGTGCTCCTGCTCCAACCGTGCAAAGAGGACAGTGAGCCAATGCTAGCTTTGGCAAAAAAACAATTATCGATACCGGAATTAATCTTTTCATCTAGTATTTCATAAATTCTGTTATTGTACCGTCTTTACCCAAAGCATATATCGTCCAATCCTCAGTTTTCGGTCCTGGCATACCTGGAGAACCAGATGGCATCCCTGGCAAAGCAATACCTCTTATATCTGGTTTTTCTGCAAGGAGTTTTTCTATCACGGCTAGTGGTATATGCCCCTCAACTACATAACCCTCAATCATTGTTGTATGACAACTTTCTAGATTTCTTGGAATCCCGTGTTGTTCTTTGATTGGCGAAATATCATCCATATCCACCACTGTCAATTTTACATTTTCACGCTCTAAATACTGCCCGTATACTTTGCAACAGCCACAAGTGGGAGTCTTGTACATCATTGCCGACAGCTGATTTTCTGTATTAACTTCTTTTTCCGGGATAAAAATCATCAAAGAAACAGCAACAACTAAAATAAAAGTGAGGGCGTAAAAAATTTTTTTACTATAATCTTTTTTCATATTTTTATTTTGACCAAGCTTCATACCAACTATTCATCATTTGAATCTCTCTCGATTGTGAAGTAATAATATTTTGAGCCAAAGTCTTCATCTCTTGTCTTTCAGTACTGGCCGAAAGCATTCTGGCCATCATAATTGCCATTTCATGGTGAGGAATCATCTGAGATATAAACTCGAGATCAAAATCTTCTGCAGACTTCAGTTCTTCTAGGTCGCCCTCCATTCCAACCATATGCATTCCCATGGCGCCGTGCCCCATCATTCCACCCATGCTTGAAGAATTGCTTGGTTCACCACCAAACCATTCTCTAAACCAGTTTCTCATCTCCTCATTTTCTCTTTTTTGAGCGTCAATTATTCCATTGGCCAAAGAAAGAATTTCAGGGCGCTTAGATCTCTCAAGAGCAAGCTCCGCCATTGCTATAGCTCCTTCATGATGGGGAATCATTTCCTCTATAAAGTGCCTGTCGATATTTTGACTCATATTTTGGTTCATCATTGAACCACCGCTATACATCATTTGCCTGCCCCACGGCATCGCAGGCAGAAATACAGGCGCAATGAGAATGCCTAAAATTAAACCGAGAATTCCTATAATAATTTTTTCTTTATTCATATTTTTAATCTAATTTTTTAATAATTTATTGCCCCAACCGTTTCCTTTTTAAAAGGACTGCATTAAAAGCAACAATAATCGTGCTTAAAGACATGAGCACAGCAGCAACAGCTGGTTCGAGAATAACGCCTTTAAATGCCATGGCACCGGCCGCCAAAGGCATCGCCACCACATTGTAGCCAGTGGCCCAGAACAAATTTTGAATCATTTTACTGTATGTCATCTGAGAGAGCTGTAATATTTTCACAATATCTTTCGGGTCATTGCGAACCAGGATAATTCCCGCCGATTCAATTGCAACATTTGTTCCTGCTCCAACGGCGATTCCAAGATCCGCTTGAGTAAGAGCCGGGGCGTCATTGATACCGTCACCAACCATAGCTACTTTTTTATTTTGTTTTTGCAATTCTTTTACTTTTTCAGATTTTTCTCCAGGTAAAACTCTGGCAAAATACATATCAATTCCCAGTTCTTCACTCACCCACCTAGCCACATCTTCCGAATCCCCCGTTATCATGGCGGTTTCAATACCCATTGATCTGAGTTTTTTCAAAGCATCTTTTGATTCTTCGCGAATGATATCAGCCAGTGCAATAGCTCCAACAAGTGCGCCTTTTTCAATGACAAAAACAACTGTTTGTCCCTTCTTGCCAGCAAGAGCTACTTGATTTTCAATTTCATCTGACAAATTTATATTGAAACTTTCAATTAAAGACGGTCCTCCGACATAAACTTCTTTTGAATCTACAGTCGCTTTTACGCCCCTGCCCTTTATGGCTTCAAAATTTTCTGGCTTTAAAAGCTTTATATTTTTTTCTAAAGCTTTGTTTACTATCGCTTTAGCAATCGGATGCTCAGAAAGAGAATCGAGTGATGCGGCAAGTTTTAAAACATCTTCTTCTTTGTAGCTCTTGCTACTCCATATGTTTACAACTCCAAACTCTCCCTTGGTCAGCGTTCCTGTTTTATCAAAAAGAACCGTATCAATACTTCTGGCTACTTCCAATGCAATTCTTTGTTTTACAAGAAAACCATTTTGAGCCGCTTTAGTGGTTGAGATTGACGCAACCAAAGGCACAGCCAAACCCAGAGCATGAGGACAAGCAATAACCAGAACCGCGACAAGTCTGGAAACAGCAAAACCAACTTCTGAGCCAGCCAAGAGCCACGACATTAAAGTAATAATACCTCCGCCAACAGCTAAAATAGTGAGATAAAGAGCCGCCCTGTCAGACAAAATTTGTAATCTAGATTTTGAAGACTGGGCCTCTGCTACCAAGCGCATAACTCCAGCTAAAAAAGTTTTTTCGCCTATATTTGCTACTTTTATTTTAAGAGCACCATCACCGTTTATTGTTCCCGCAATTACAGAGTCACCAACATTTTTAGAAATAGGATTAGATTCTCCCGTAATCATAGACTCATCAACATCTGAGAAACCGTCTACAATTTCCCCATCAGCTGGAATTTTTCCACCCGGTCTTACTAAAACCAAATCTCCTTCTTGTAGCACGGAAAGCGATACTGTTTCTGTTTTGTTGTTGCGAAAAACTTCTGCTGTATCAGGCAATAACTTTGACAGTTCTTTAAGAGCACCCTGAACATTAGAGACAGCACGCATTTCCAAATAATGACCAAAAAGCATTATGGTTATAAGAGTGGTAAGCTCCCAGAACAAAGTTTCGTCACCTGAAAAAACAGCGTAAATGCTCCATAGATAGGCAGCTGATATAGCAACACCAATCAAAGTCATCATACCTGGCAACCTTGCTTTTATCTCTTTCCACGCCCCTTTGATGAATACCCAACCGCCATAAAAAAATACAATAGTTCCCAGTACGAAAGACAAATAATCAGATCCGAAAAATTGAGGAGGAGACCATTTAAAAACTGTTTCAACTATATCTGAATACAAAACTACAGGTATGGTCAAAGCGAAGCTTAACCAAAACTTTTTTAGAAACATTGAAGCACTATGACCTTCGTGCTTGTCGTGGTTTTGTGTTTTTATGTCACTATGACTGTGGCAATGACTATGATCCATTTTATTTTTTCTTTTGAGACACATTATAAATTTTGAGTATCTCCTTAATTGCTTTTTCCCCTTTACCATGACTCATCTGGTGCATTACATGAGTCTCCAAATGGTTTTGGAGCATTAGCGTCTCAAATGAACTTAGGGCACTTTTGATTGCTTGAGCCTGAGTAATGATATCCACACAATATTTTTCATCATCAACCATTTTCTTTATACCTCTCACCTGACCCTCTATGCGATTTAGACGGCTTACAAGCTTGTTTTTTAAATCTGTTTTCATAATAAAAGCATTATATACCCCCATAGGGTATATTGCAAGTACCAGACCTGTGGATTATCTAAAAAGGAAAAAAGTTTAGTTTCTCAAAATTTTCTCCATCGCCCTACCTCTAGCAAGCTCATCAATCAATTTATCTAAATAGCGAATTTCACGCATTGTTTTCTCTTTAATATCTTCAATCCGGACTCCACATATAACACCAGTGATGAGCTTTCGTTTTGGATTCATTTTCGGCGCTTCTTTGAAGAAAGTTTTGAAATCGGTTTCTTTTTTGATTTGAGCCTCTAATTCTTTTCTACTATAGCCGGTCAACCAATTAATAATTTCATCCACTTCTTCTTTTGTACGACCCTTCCTTTCCACTTTGGCAATATACATTGGATACACTCTGGCAAATGGCATTGTGTAAATTTTATGATTTTTCTCGTCTTTCATTACTCAATGTTTCGGTAAATTTACTAAGAAAATGTTGAACAAATCATTAACTATGACTATTTTAAGACTATCACTGACTTAATTGCGGACTCAAGCTTAATTGGTTCATCCGTACCAACACGATAGATTTTTCCGTTTTTGGTCTTGATTTCAACCGCATCAAAACCAGAAACATTGTAAATCCACATCTTTGGCCACAACCACAATCTTATGCCCCAGCCGTAATACCAGTGATTTTTGACTCTTTCTACTGAAGCAATATCATTCAATACAAATTTTTTATGAAAGATTCCGTATCCAAACTTTATTCTCAAATATTTTTCGTCAATAGACACTTTTAGTGTTGCAAATGACAGAAGAATAAGTAGAACCAGCACCATTACTGCTGTAACGACAAAATTTGCACCAGAGTCTACCGACGGAGGTTCGGCTCGAGCCGAAATTTGAATCCATCCAAAAAATACTAACAAGAAAAACAGGACTGTCAGCATCAAATATCCAATTTGTGTATGTTTGTATGATGTCATAACTTCATTTTTCTTAATTATCTTTTTCTTCTTTTGGCAAGCCCCACTGCCAGCACATCTTTTCTCCTTTCCAATGACCAAAGCCAAATACGAGCATGGCACCAAGTAAAATACCTATAAGTGCCACTCCGGGCGCGTCGTCTCGTTCTCCAATATAGATACCCCCAGAAATAAAAGCTATAGAAATCATAGTTACAAGCCAACCCTGCCACATAACCGGCACCCAGCCCCAACCATAAATATTTCTTTTAAACCAATATCCTCCGGGATTGTTTCTGTAGTGTGCAATTATTTTTTTAAACCAATTCATAGTTTTTGGGCAAAAATACTGTAATAACTTCATTATACACCCCGCCCTCTGCCACCTTTCCACATTTAAACTTTCTTAACCCCACCCAAAACTACTCTGGTATTCTTGAGAATACCAGAGTAGTTTTGGTTTAGAATTTTCCGATAAAATTGCAAAACATCTTGCCGTAGGGCGACACTCGATGCTCTACTGTGTTTCCTTTGTAGTTTTTATTTAATAAGCCGGCTTGGACTAATCTGCGTGTGTGTTCAGAAATTGTTTTAAAATTACAATTTAAGTTTTCTGATATACCCTCCACCGAAATCCCTGGGTCCTTAAGTACTAGCAAAAGTATGGCGATTCTACGGTGGTTAGCAACACCTTTAAAATACCTTTCCAATTGTTTTGGTGTTTTACCTGTTTTGTCTTGGCTTATTTTAATTGTTTTATCTGCTTTCTCTATTTTGCCCATTCTCATACCCTCATTATAAACTATTCTGGTATTCTTGAGAATATGGGAATAGTTTAATGGGGTGGGAGAAGAAGAGGTGGAGGCGATAGTGAAAAGATGGGGGTGCGGAAAGTGGTGAGAGAAGCTTACTGTCTTTCTGCGATTTCTTTAAGCTTTTCAAGGGCTTTAGGCCATGTGTCATTCATCATTTGTTTCCATTGATCAGGAATACCACTCAATTCCACCAAAACTTCCGTGCTTCCATTTTTGTCAGTGAAAGTATAGTTCTCAAACCCCGCTTCTTCGGGACCGGGCCACGGTATTTCAGTACCATCTGCCCCTATTTCCCCCAAATGTTTGATAGAAACAAATTCATGCAGTCTGTTTTCTGCTATCTCGGCATACATACCACCAAACTCCTTTCCAGTTTCAGGATCTGCGCCAATAAACTTTATCTTACTTCCCTTCTCCCAATTTCCATCGTATCGAGAACCTGGATTAAAGGGCGCAGTCCACTCCCGATATGTTGCGTCACTTAACATTGCATCCCAAACCTTTTCCCTCGGCGCATTGATAATGATTGAAAAAATTAATTTAGACATAAAATTATTGTATTAATTATAAACCATTAAACATATTAACCATTTCTTCTGTAAATTTTTGTATTTTGTAGTCAAAGTATTCATCTATTATCCAAAAGATTGTTAGACCAGAAAACACTAGCCAAGGAAAGATTCCGGCTCCAAATTTGAAACCAAAAGAAAAAGGGCTTGATAAACTGTTGTCAGATTTAATCTGAGGGTGGACTGGGTTAGAAATTGAGTCCTTTGAAACCTCAAGACCAGCTCTTTTTTGGAAAAAATAAGAAAAAATCGCTAAAAGCACTATCACACCCGCTGATATAAAAAGTATGTGCTGTGTTTGCATAATAATAATTTTAAATCTTTTTTAAACTGTTTACGAAATCTTTTAACAATAGAGCGCTCATAATGTTTCTACCATCTTTTAAATTTATAACCTCTTGATACAGACTCTGATTTTTTTCCCTTTTATTCTTTCTGTCTAACCAAATCACTCCGTCAACAACGGCAACTCTAATGACATTGCCTTTAGTTTTTTTAACAAAGGTAATTGTCTCTCTAATGCTTTTATCTTGCGTTCCCCCAGAAGCAGAAACAAACTTAGCCTCCCCTATTAAATAATGACTATTGATTTTCATAACAAAATCTAAACCTTTTCTTTGCCCAATTCCAAAGTTTTTATTTACAAACTTCTTTAGAGATTCATCTCCGCCTCTTAGTACAAAAACTCCTTTGTTTTTAACAAGGATCTCTTTTTCTGAAACTACGGGAAAATTTTGAGTTATCCAATTTTTAAAATAACTGCCAAATTGCCTAGAAGAAGATTTTGGTCTATTTATTCCGCTAATTACATTATCTAAACCAATAGAATAAACCTTGCTCAATAATCTCCTTACCGTCTTCGGATTGCGAGAAACAGAGGTTTTGTCCATCCGAAGAAAAGCTACATAAGGATCGTCAAAGGGAAACCTTTCTTCTTCCAAAAGAAGAGTCAATAATTTATTATGGTCTTTTGTTTTAAAGGCCTTTCTAATCTCCTGCAGTCTATTTTTTTCTAACCGAGTCTCTTCTTTATTGTCTTGAATTGGATAAATATCAGACAGAGCATCAAGATAATTTGACTGATTGGCTAATTTTAGGCTTTTTTGTATCCAGATATTCATAGACATTCTCAAACAAGCGATTCTGAACTTGTTTTATATTATCAAGATAAAGCATGTTCAAAAACTTGTAAACAAAATCAAACTGAACTCTCTTTCTATCATTATCCCTATAGTTAGTAAGAAAAAGAGAAGAATATTTTTTTCTAGCCTCAGAAAAATGTTTGTTAAAAAGTTTTATAAGCAATTCCTGATCAAAAACAGAAACCGATTCAGGAAAAACTAGATGAATCATGTGTCTTGACGATTCTTTGCTCAATAAAGCATCAATCTGATGAGATCTTATGTCCTCCAAAGCAATCTTTCCTTTTTCTGTACCACTATCAATAGCTTTTAAAATTATTATGTTTTTTCTTACTCGATTTATAAAGCCTTCGGAGACACTAATGTTTTTTGTTTTCTTTAAATGCCCGATAGCAGTCTTGCAAGAGATTTTTCCAGACTCCACATCGTCTTCTAACAACCTTCTTATGCCAAGAGAGTTCTTTGTTAATTCTATTTTGTGTAAAAAGTCGCCACCAATAGTCCAGTCATATTTTTCTTCTATTTTTATAGTTATTTTTTTTGATTCTGGATATATGAACATTGGAAATTCAATTTTATTTACGGGCATTTTCAGTTTTCTGTAGTAAAAAGCAACAACATTATATGTCGTATCATCAAACACTTGATGTTTAAAATAATTCAGTTTTACAATTTCAAACTTAGAAAAAAAATATCTTCTAATCCTTTTTGCGTTGTTTGCAGATAAAAAATTAATTGGTAAAACTATTATTCCTTCTTCGCTATTTAAAATATTGAAAACAGATATTTGATAAAGATCTTCAAATTCCTTGAATTTAGAAAAATATTTTTCTTTTATGTCCTTTGAACTTTTGTTTACATTTAAATATGGAGGATTAGTTATAACAAAATTATAACCAACTGGATTTATCAGAGAATCGTTTTCTATGATAAATCTGTATTTCAAGCGTTGTCTGTCTACATCAAAACCAGAAATTTTTTTTGCCCCATTTCTCTTGGCCCAAAAAAGGAGGTCTCCATCTCCGGCAAAGGGGTCTTGAACTTTTTTACCAGAAACAAATTTCTCTAAACCACTTAAAATATAATCTGAATTGGATGTAAAAAACTGGCCGAGTTGTTTCTTTTTTTGCAACGCATTCATGCTACAAAAATTATACACCCTTTTTCTTCAAAAGTGAACCACAGTTCACCTTTGAATTGTGGATAACTATGATTGTCTAGAATTATTTTTTAAACCAACTCTTTATATAAGACCAAAAAAAGGATTTAAAGCTGTAATTGTTGCTTTTTATCTCACTTATACGATCAAAAGTATAGGAGAAAAAATTGGCAAAGAACAAACTTATAAAAGAGAACGCTAAAAACGGTACAATAAATTTTTTTCTAAAACCATCGACAAAATACATATCGTAAAAAGAATTAGCAGCAATATTCACAAAAAACGCCAGAATAGACCCAAGACATACGAGAACCCAACTGATTTGCAATTGCTTTTGCTCTTTGTTATTCATATTAATGAAATTAGCTAAATTTTAGTATCTTAAACAGCAGATCTCGAGCTACTTTTTGATATTCTTTAAATATACTCTCAATAACCATTGGATTGTATGATTCATGCTGTTTATGGCCTCTCTGATTTTAGCTCGATCTTCAATAGCTAGAATAGAATTTATATAACTCTGCGTGGCTGCATCTGAGTAATACATACGTGTCTTTTCCATATCATCCCCAAAAGAATAGTACGCCCGACTATGCTGAGTTAAATCTTTTTCTTTTGTAAAAAAACTATTTATAAAGCCCCTTCTTAATTCCTCCATAGAATTATCGTAATGAAATGTCACATTTGACCTGACTCTCGCGATCTTTGATAAAACTGTGGATCCATCACCTAATTTTATAAGATCGTTCCATGCATTTTTATAATCTTGGTTATTATCCTTCTTAAGAAGCAGTAAAAAAGATATGCTATTTAAAACAGATGTATTTTCTTCAATAAATTTAAAAAACTCTCCAACTGTTGCTATAAGCAACCTGTCTGCTTGAGCAATTAAACCTCCGTATTCCCCAGCATGCGCTGAAACTTCATTAATATCGGGTTTTCTATAATTATCTTCGATAAATTTTTGAAAAAAGATCAACCCCTTAAGATCGTTAAATATAAGCCCTAAAATTAAGAAAAAGCTTTGGATGTCATTTTTATTATTTTCATCAATTAAATGTCTTGGCGAAATATCTTCTAAGACGCCTGGAAATTCTCTTTTTTCAATATTATTATTTTTCATAAACCAAGAAATACGGCAATTTATCCATTCCTACATAAGTAAACATTTCATAGTTAGCCCTGCGAGCTGTTGGTGAAAGTGTGTAGTTTGATAGATTTTTCTTTGGTACAAATGGATAAAATCTTATCTCTTGTTTTTGTTGACCCTTTTCTATCCACTTAAAGTTCAGAAAAAGCGGTGGGGTCATGTAACCAGATTTTAAAACTTTATTCATGATTTGCCATCCCGCACCAAATAAAATTGACTTAGGTTTACACCGATTTGTTTTAACTTGGGCACGAAACTGACATCCAGTACACTGAATATCGTAGAGAGGAAAATTTGGCGGAAGAACCATTAACTTTTTTGAACAATTTGGACAAGGCACAAGATTTACTATGTCCTGTTCACCAGTTTTTCCTGATTCTCCATTTTTTAGCCTCTTAACTGCCATATATTTATTCTATCGCTTTTGCACAAAATACTACTCTATGCAGAGTTTGGGAAGTGTTTCCTAGATGCGTCTCGAGCGCGATAACCTATCACGAGTTGGCTGCCGGTCAGGGACTCGGTCAGGAATATTTTGCTCGCCGTCGCTCGCAAAATTTCACGACCCTAGCTCGTCTGTTTTGCTTGTTAGCAAAACATAACTGCGCTTTTCGAGTTCCTAACGGAAGTGAAGAAATTCACTTCCTACCTGGCAGTATGCAAGTTTTAGATAGCAAAAGCTATCAAAACTTTGCATTGCTGCCGGTCAGGGACTCGAACCCCAATAGCCTCCTCCAAAGGGAGGTGTCCTACCATTAGACGAACCGGCAATTTTATTTGTTTATCTTCTTTCTCAAAACTCGCTTACCAACGGCGGTCTTATAAAATCTTTCAACTCTATACGCTTCATACTTGTCAATAAAAAACTCTTTGTATATAAGCTTTAATGGTAATCGAGCTTTTGTAGAAAGAACTTTACCAGATAAATGCTGTTTAAGTCTATTTTGCAAATTTGAAGTACAGCCAATATAAAAATTGTTATCCTTTTCACTTTTCAATACATAAACAAAAAAATGCATATATCCTACCATTAGCCTCCCTCGGGCATAGCCCTACGGGTGAGCCGCCCGTAGGCCTTGGCCTCCGAGCTACGGCCGAGGGACGAACCGGCAAAATTAAAACAGTTTATAGTTAATAGCTTTTAGCTTTTAGAAAATAAAAGCTAGGGAGTATTGTTCCCCAAAAGGCGGATTATCGCAAGTTCTATTGGAAGCTCTGGGATAAAAGACCTGCCAACTTGCTCGCTTGCTAACAAAAATTCGGAAAGTGTTGAGGAAGAAATCGCGCTTTCTTTTGATTCTGAAATTTCTTTTAAGAAGATGAGGTCATTTTCAGAAACTTCTGCTTTTATATCTTTTTCCATCTCCTTTGCAAATTTCAAAAGCAGAACGAGTCGCATTTTGTGTAAAACAAGCTTTATAAACACTTTCATATCCAAATTGGACTCTCTGGCATCACGGATGGTTTTTATTGCTCTACCAGCTTCCTTTTCTGAAATAGCTTTTATAAAAGCGTTGACCGTCTCCCCTCTCGGCGCACCAGCGACAGTCTCTATTTCATCTGCTGAAATTTTTCCATCTTTTGAAAATCCAATGACTTTTTGCAAGATTCCGAGAGTGTCCCTAAAAGAGCCGTCGCCCAAAAGAGCGATGAGCTCCGCACCTGAAGAATCTATAGAAACTTTTTCTTTCTTTGCAATGCTTGAGACGAGATTTTTGAGCATCGCTGTGTCAGGTTTTTTAAATTGAAAAATTTGGCAACGAGATAAAACGGTCTCGGGAATTTTTTCCATTTCTGTGGTCGCTAAAATAAAAACAGCGTGAGAAGGTGGCTCTTCAAGGGTTTTGAGAAATGCATTCCATGCTTCTTTTGTAAGCATATGCGCTTCATCTATTATGTAAACTTTGTAAGGAGATTCGAAAGGCAGAGATACGACTCCCTCGCGAATGGCACGAACATCGTCTATTCCACGATTTGAAGCAGCGTCTATTTCCACCAAATCGTTTTGAGAACAGCCGATGCTCTTTGAAAAAATTCTGGCTAGAGATGTCTTACCCGTCCCTCGAGAACCGGCGAAAAGATAACTGTGAGCGATATTTCCATCTTTCGCAGAAGACTCCAAGACTTTTACAACATGATCTTGCCCGATCACTTCAGAAAAGTCTTGCGGTCGATATTTTCTGTACAGAGCGGAATATCCCGCTTTTTCTTTCATGGGAACAGTATATCAGAAAGGTAAAAATCAGGAATTATGAGAAAAACAGAAAATAGTAGACAATAGTCAGTAGACAGAAATATATTGATGGAAAGATGAAAGGGCGAGACGCGTCCTGCGTCTCGCCCTTCGGAGTTCGAGAGCTGGCTCTCGAACAGCCTAGTTGTCCTCGTCACCATCGGAAAGAGGAATGCCGTTCCTCCGGCAACACCTCTCGACTCTCATGCGATCGGAATCGAGAAACTTTCGGTCTCTCTCCTCCAGGTCGTGAACGGAATTGAAGACCTGAAACCCTGCCTCCGGGAAAAAACCAGGAAGCTCATCCTCATCCGCCACATCCAGATCTTGTGTGGCGAAGGGCGTCTCTCGACTGTCTCCTCTGAGAGCGGAGATCCTGATCTCTCCGGTGTTTTCCAGCGAGAATGGGTGGATATCCACCTCCTCGTCTGGAAGATCGTCGAGGGTCTCCGGATGCTCGAGAGCTGCCGCCAAGAGCTCTGGATCCACCACTTCGGCCGTCGGCACGAAGGGGGCACGAGTGCTCTTTGGTCCCATGAGCATCATCCTGGAGAAAGAGCGTGCGATCTCTTTGTCCACAGGAAGAACGCCCCTTGGTCCTTTCGACCTCTTCCTACCAACATCATCCGTCAATGACGGAGGAGGTACGAAGTCTTGCTCAAATGCCCGTTTGGGCAGTGCCATGATAAACCTCCTAGTCTGTGGTGAGAATACAGAGAATACAATAGGTACTTCCATCAGCTATTATACAACTATTGCAAAATAAATCAAGAGTTTTCCACAGTTTTCAACCACTCACCAACAACCCCCTCAACCTCGCTAGAATTTTCTGTTTCCATTAGTTTGGCTCTCAAATCCCCCGCTCCGTCAAAACCTGTCACATCCGACTTTGCTCCCCCTTCACCAAAGGTTACGGACGGACGAGGTAAAGCTACGCCGGACAAGTAAGCTTTGAAATGTTTTTTCATTACAGCAAAATTTTTCACACCACCCAAAAGTTCTTCAAACAATTTTGTGTGTTCAACCAATATAGAAAGTTTTTCTTTTACACTTAAAGCTTTATTCGCAAATAACCAAGGCGTTCCAAAAATTGCCCTGCCAAGCATTGCTCCGTCTGCCCCCGTCTCACCCACTTTTACTAAAGCGTCCTCAACACTTTCTAAATCACCATTTCCAAAAATCAAAGTTTCCAATCCAAGAGAATCTCTTATTTCAACAGCTCTTTTCACTCGCTCCCAACGAGCAGGAACTTTTGACATTTCTTTTCTTGTACGAGCATGGATAGTAACAACTGCCGGATTTAAGGACAAAAGCTTTGGAAGCCAAGTTTCCAATTCATCTTTGTTATAACCCAATCTTGTTTTCACAGAAACTGGCAACCCTCCCGCTCCTTCTTGAGCAGATTTTAAAACAGCTAAAGCATTTTCAGGATTTCTTATCATTGCTGCCCCCGCCCCCTGCTTTTCTATTCCCCTATCCGGACAACCCATATTTATATCTATTCCGTCAAAACCAAGATCTTTGCAAAGTGCACTCGCTTCTTTCATATATTCTGGATTACCAGAAAAAAGCTGAGCTACGATAGGACGCTCCCCTTCACTAAATTCCAAATCTTTGAGAAGCTTTTTCTTTCCTTCTGTATTCGCCCTAACTAGCCCGTCAGCTGAAACAAATTCAGTCCAAAAAACATCGGGGCCAGACGGTCTTGAATATTTCGCAATTATTCGCCGAAAAGCCGAGTCGGTAACATCGGCCATAGGGGCTAAAACGACTATCGGTTTTTTAAGTTTATTCCAAAAAGACACAACGAAAGACTATACCAAAAAAATTCAAAAAGAAATCAGATAAGATCGGAAGAAGAAAGATAAAGTTCCGAACCGGGCCGAAGTTCACCTCGCAAAATTTTGTCAGCAATGACCTTTTCAACTGTCTCCTGAATCTCACGATTGAGAGCTCTGGCTCCAAATTTTGGGTCTCCACCTTTTGAAACTAAAAATTGTATGAGATCTTCTGTCGGATTCAAAGTAATACCTTGAGCTTTAAGTCTAAATGCTAGACGCTCAAGCATAAGACCAGCGACTTCTTTTAATTCATTCTCGTTTAATGGATGGAAAAGTGTTATTCCGTCAAAACGATTTAGAAGCTCTGGTTTGTACACCCCTCTTTTTATAATTTCTTCTATTATAAAATCTTTTTTATCCTCCAAGTTATCTCCAGCCATTACAGATTCAAATATAATATCGCTCCCCGCATTTGATGTGGCTATGATAATTGTATTTCTAGCACTGACCTTCCTACCCAAAACATCTGAAAAAATTCCTTCGTCCAAAATCTGCAGAAACAAATCTAAAACTTTTTCATTTGTCTTTTCAAACTCATCCAGCAAAAGAACAGCATAAGGGTTTTCTCGCAACATAGAACCTAGCACCCCTCCATCACCAGTTCCAGCAAATCCGATAAGTCGGTTCAAAGCATCTGGAGAGTTGTATTCCGACATATCAAGACGCATCATCTTGCCTT
Source organism: uncultured Candidatus Saccharibacteria bacterium (assembly GCA_964509605.1). GTDB lineage: Bacteria > Patescibacteriota > Minisyncoccia > Phycocordibacterales > Zambryskibacteraceae > CAZDXF01. The sequence continues at coordinate 12,239 of CAZDXF010000001.1, read as the reverse complement.
TTTGCCCAAAAAATATTTCTGTCAGAGCTTTGGCGGTTTCTGTCTTCCCCACACCAGTAGGGCCCAAGAAAAGAAAAGAACCTATTGGTTTATTTGGATTTCCAATACCAGCCCGAGAACGACGCAAAGCATTACTTATGGTTGTAATGGCCTCGTCTTGCCCTACAATCCTTTGTCGCAGGTGTTCTTCCAATTTCGCAAGCTTTTCCTGTTCCGCTTCAGAGACTTCACCGACAGGAACTCCTGTTTCTGACTTTATGATACTCAAAACATCTTCTTTTAAGACTAAATTTCTGCCCTGAGAAAATGCTCTGGCCGTAGATTGAGAGAGGATATCAAGCGCAGTGTCCAAAATTGGAGAACCAACAAAGTACCTTTCCGCACCAGAAAGCGCTTCTGCTATTGCTTGGTATGTAAAGAAAGCACCCTCTCGTCTTTCCATAAAAGAAATCCCCTCTTCCAAAGTAGAAAAAATTTCCGCTTCAGCTCCTTCTTTGACTAAAACGGTATCAAATCTTTGCATTATTGCCTGATTTGCCTCTAAAACCGAATGAAATGCTCTGGTATTTGAGACTGCCACCACCTGAAGACCCGAAGAAGAAAGATATGGATCTATAATCTCTGAGACATCACTTCCAATGGATTCCGCATTTTTCAAAAAACCGGAAAAATCTGGAATTATGAGGACAACATTTCCAGCTGAAGATGCTTCGTTCATTAGTTTTATAAAAGCTCTTTCAAAAATTTCTTTTTCTCCCATCGCGGAAACAAAATTTACAGCTTCAAACACAATAAAGTTTTTTGATTCTAAGAATTTAGAGCTTTTACCATTTCTAATCTTTTGGACTAAAGTTTCTATTACTTCCATTTTTCCAACACCTTCATCTCCAACTATCAAAGCGTTGGATTCTCTGCCTTTGGAAAGAATGGTCTCAAGCGAGATGGCTTCTTCCCTGTGATAAGAAGATTCTGGAGACACAGCCACCCTTAAAGGTGTGCTAAAACGCTCTAGAAAATAAGTTTTTCCATAAGACCAACTTCCGCCTATTGGTTTTATTGAAGAAAGTCTTTTCTTGCTCCACCACCTTTCCTTGTCTATTTTTCTGCGCAGAGAGCCAATAACCCATTTTGAACATCTAACAAAAATTTCTGGACTTGCTCCGTGCAAGAACAAAAACGCTTCAAACTCTTTATCTGCAGAGACAATCCCCAAAAGATACGATTCTAAAATAGAAGCGGAATCTGGAAAAACGGCTTGAGCTGGTGAAATTTTTCTTTGTCTACGATCTAAAAAGTGTTTAGCAGAATCTTTGTCTATGCCCAACCTAAGCAAAATACTTTCCGCATATTTTGAAGAGAAAAAACCTTTGGTTAAATCATCTCTATCTGTATATGAAACAAAAATAGCGGTCTCAAACCCAAAAGAACTGCTTTCAGATTCCCTGAAGAAAAAAGAATAAAAAAAGCTTTCTGCCAATACAGCAAGTAGAAAAGCGAAAAAGAAAATAAAGAAAAGTCCTGTCAGAGCGCTGTTTGGCTCAATAAAAATCCCGGAAGCGAATGCAAAAGACAGAACCGCTATCAACAAAAAGGTTTGTTTTAAAACCCTCCTCGTAGAGTGCCCAACAGTTCTCTCCAAAAAAACCGCCGGTCGCCAAATAGATATTTTTTTGTTGAGATCTACCCAATTCATAAAAGTTTTGCTATCCCGATCCCCAAAAAGAACAGCAGGAGAAACGGCATCAAAATCCAAGACAAAAATACCAATATCGCCAGCAAAAAAGAGATGCTAGACAAAATAAGTCCCAGAAAGATGGTGATTGTTCTTATGAGAAGACCTACAAACCTCATTATGGAATTCAAAACAAAAGTCTCTGCCCAAGACTCCAAATCAAAACCTTTTTTATAAGATTCGCCCATCCTCTCCCAGGGGCTCACTAGAGTTCTTAACAGGACCGGTATTGAAAAGAAGTTGAATACAAAAATAACTAAATTTTTTAGATTAAAAACAAGCTCTGTTATACCTCGGCCATAATGCCACTTTGCGTAATAAGGGATAAATAGAAGAAAATGCATATCTTTATTATGCTATTATTCGCTTTTTTTGTAAAAAACCTTATTTCCAAACCTTAAATCTAAATATGAAAAATTGAAGTCTTTACCATTTACAAGTTCTAACTTGGGATCATTTAATATTGACTCCAAATTAGACAAAGATCTCTCTAAATCATCATCCGCCCTTACCAAGATACTAGAGTCCTTGGAAACAAATATTTCTAAATTATTGTCATCTATATACAAAACGGAAGGTGTGAAAGACAAAATTTCTAAACCATCAATAAATTCGAGTACTTTGAAAAAAGTATCTTCATCAAATACTCTTTGCCCTATAGGATCACCCTCGATTCCATTTCTAAAGACAAAATAGACATCAGAAGAAAAGTTTGGAGATTTATCAAAAATAATTCCCGTATCATCTACAAAAAAACACTCATCTAAATGACTGCACCAAAGAAACTCAGGATTTCTCTCTTCTACAGAAATATTCATAGTTTCAAAACCAGAAACTTCCATACTTACCGATTTAATTCTTTTGTGTTGTGAAAGAATTTTTTCTTCTATTTTCTTCTTTGGATATAGAGCAAAATTCTTTTTTGAATAAAGATAAAAATAGTTGCCTTTTATTTCTTCATTTGCGATTGAAATAATTTCTTCAGACTTAACGACAGAATTTCCACTCACTTGGATGTCTCTTATCTCCAAGTAATCACTTTTAGTAATAATAGAAGGCCCGATTAAAATCGCAGTAAAAGATGCTAAAAAGAAAAGTGTCTTGAGTATTTTTCTCTTTCTTCTCTTTCGTATTAAATTTGGCGAACGAAGTGAAGAAGGCATTTAAATTTAAATTCCACAAAAATCTTTGTCTAAGAGTTCTTAGAGATAGATTTTTTACCACCCATATAAGGAACTAAAACATCTGGCAAACGCACAGAACCGTCTTGGTCTAGGTTGTTTTCCACCAAAGAAATAAAAAGTCTTGGAGTGGGAACTGCTGTGGAGTTTAAAGAGTGAGTATATTTAAGTTTTCCGTCTTCATCTTTGTATCTAATATTCAATCGTCTAGTTTGAAAATCGTGGAAATAAGAGGCTGAGCTTATTTCTCTATATTTACCCTCAGACGGAACCCAGAGCTCTATATCATATTTTTTAACCTGACCAAGACCCAAATCTCCCCCACAATTCACAACAGTTCTGTAAGGTATTCCTAGAGATTCTATAAACTCTTCGGTATTTCTGTTTATCTCTTCGTGGTGACGAACCGATTCTTCGTGGCTGGCTTCGCATAGAACAACCTGCTCAAGTTTGAAAAATTCGTGGACTCTAAAGATGCCCTTTACATCTTTTCCGTGACTTCCTGCCTCTCTCCTAAAACACGGAGAAAAAGAAAGTATTTTTTTCGGGAGATCTTCTTTCTTAAAATTTTCTTCCGCATAATATCCCATAGTGGGGACCTCTGCCGTTCCGGCCAAAAAATCTCCATCTTGAGTCTTATACAAATCTTCTTCACTTTGAGGAAGATAACCTGTGCCAAAAAAATTTTCTCTTCTTACAAGCGATGGCACTATCATTGGTGTAAAACCCTTCTTTGAAAAAAAATCCAGTCCGTACTGCCAAATCGCAAAAGAAAGAAGAGCCCCATCTCCTTTTAAAACATAACCTCTAAAACCTGCGACTTTTGTTCCTCTTTCAATGTCTAAAATTCCGAGGTCATACATTATCTCAACATGATTTTTTGAAACTTTTTTATTTTCTGAAATATCGCCCCATTTTTTTATCTCAACATTTTGCTCATCAGTATCACCTTCCGGAACAGAGATATCCGGAATATTGGGAACTTGAACCATCAAAGACTGCCATTTCTTCATCACTTCCCTCAACTCCTCCTCTTCTTTTTGAAGACTCTCTTTGAGCTCTTTCATTTTGGATATAAGATCTAGTTTTACCGTAGAGTTGCTCTCGGAAGAAATTTTTAGGCTAAATTCGTTTTGGGCTTGGCGTTTTTCCTCCACCTTAGACAAAAGACTTTTGCGTTCTTCGTCGGCTTTGATTAAAGATTCAACATCAAATTTTATGCGCTTTTTGCGAACCGCTTCTTTTATCAAGTCTGGGTTTTCCCTTATAAATTTTATATCCAGCATTTTGGCTTTAAGACTTAAACTGCAATACAATATATAGTATCAAAAAAGCGCCAATAGAACATGGCATACTCTGTCAGACAATTAAAAAACTCGGAATTTCCCGCACTCCTGAGAGAAATACCAAGCCCTCCGGAAAGCCTTTTTTGTGTCGGAGAACTTCCAAATATAAACAATAAATTTCTTTGCGTTGTCGGATCTCGTAAAAATACTAGCTACGGAAGAGAATCCTGCGAAAAACTCATTCAGGGACTTGCTGGATATCCAATTACAATAATTTCAGGGCTGGCTTTGGGGATTGATTCTATCGCCCACGAAAGCGCCCTTAAAAGCAATCTCCAAACTATAGCCGTGCCCGGTTCAGGACTTGATCAAAAAGTTTTATATCCTCAATCCAATTTTAGATTGGCCGAAAAAATAATTTCTAAGGGTGGCGGACTGTTGTCCGAATTTGAGCCCAATTTTAGAGCAACACCTTGGAGCTTTCCACAAAGAAACAGGATAATGGCAGGAATGAGCCATGCTGTATTGGTAGTAGAAGCTGGAGAGAAATCTGGAACTTTAATTACAGCCCGACTTGCTCTTGATTATAACCGTGATGTCTTTGTGGTTCCTGGGGACATTTTTTCTCAAACTTCAAAAGGTTCAAACTCACTTTTAAGGTTGGGGGCTGAACCAGTGACCAGCTCTCAAGACATTTTAAAAACTCTAGGATTTGAGGTTTTGGAAAAAGAAAAAGAAATTGATATGTCTGATCTAAGTGAAGATGAGAAAAAGATAGTAGAAATATTAAATGAACCAATAGAAAAAGATGAAATAGTGAGACTTTGCGATCTTCCTCCAAATAGAGTAAACATCGCCCTAACTTCTCTGGAAATAAAAGGAATTGTAAGTGAATCGATGGGAAAACTGAGACTGAATTGACAAAGTCGCGTTCTCAAATATTCTTTAAACAGAACCCTATCAAGGAGGAAGGTGATGACAGCAAGTCGGGTGGAGTTTGGAAGTTTGAAGCCTCCCGCTCGATTTGTTCGGGAGGGCAGACCGGGGCACATCTTCATGAAGTTGTGTCTCTCGGGCAGAGTGCGAGACGAGTGGGCGCACCCGAACGCGGTTGACCTTCTGACCGGAAAGCAGGTGAATCTCAAGCCGGAAGAAGTCGTCACGCCACTCGAGAACAAGTACTAGAATACCGCGCGCCTTAGGAGGCGCGCGGTATTTCACAATTTGCATAAAAAAAATATTTGTAGTACTAATGTTGCTTAATGGCAAAAAAACTTTTAATAGTTGAATCGCCGGCAAAAGCCAAAACCATTTCAAAATATCTTGATGATGAATTTGAAGTGGTCGCAAGCGTGGGTCATATAAGAGACCTGCCGAAATCAAACAAGAAAGCTATCGATATAGATGGTGGTTTTATTCCGCATTACGAAATTGTGAAAGGAAAAGAAAAAATAATAAAAGAGATAAAAGAACTGGCAAGCGATGCAGACGATGTAATTCTTGCAACTGACCCCGATAGAGAAGGAGAAGCCATAGCATGGCACTTAGCAGAAGCTGTTGGTCTAAAAAAATCAAAAAGAGTCGTATTCCATGAAATCACCGAGCATGCCGTAAAAGAAGCCATAAAGAAACCGAGAGAAATTGATATGAATTTAAAAACTGCCCAAGAAGCCCGTCGCGTCTTGGACCGCTTGGTGGGATACGATCTTTCTGGTTTGATTTGGAAAAAAGTGAGGTATGGACTTTCTGCTGGAAGAGTCCAGTCCCCCGCTTTGCGCATAATAATGGAAAAAGAAAGAGAAATACGAGCATTTATACCTGAAAAATTTTGGACTATAACAGGAGTTTTCAAAACTGAAAATAAACAAGAGATAATCTTGACCTGCGACGAAGAACCGAGAGATGAAAAAGAAGTTGAAAAAATAATTTCTGAAGCAAAAAAAGGAAAATGGAGTGTTGTTGATGTAAAAGAAACGGAAGCCAAAAGAGCTCCAAAGCCACCTTTTATAACATCAACTCTGCAACAGTCTGCCAGTTCCAGACTCGGATTTGCACCATCGAGAACAATGGGGATTGCTCAAAAACTATATGAAGCTGGTCTTATTACATATATGAGAACAGACAGTTTGAATATCAGTGAAATGGCTATAAAAGAGATCACTGGTGTAGTGATAAAAAAATATGGCAAAGAATATCTGGAAAACAGGAGATATAAAACAAAAGGAAAGAATGCTCAAGAGGCTCACGAAGCAATAAGACCGACAAGCTTCTCAAAAGAAACAGCCGGAAACACTGACGAGCAGAAAAAATTATATAGACTAATTTGGCAGAGAGCTCTTGCTTCCCAAATGAAAGATGCCAAGATACTCAGGACAAAAATATCTGCAAATATAGAAAAAAATGGGATACCAAATTTTTCTGCAAATGGTTCACAGATAATTTTTGACGGATGGCTAAAAGCTGATCCAAAGGCCAGACAAGAAGATGTGGAAATTCCTGAAATCAAAAAAGGAGAAAAGTTAAATCTAAAAGAAATAGAGTCTCAAGAAAAAGAAACCACACCTCCTCAAAGATACTCTGAAGCTGGACTCATAAAAGAGCTTGAAAAAAGAGGTATAGGGAGACCTTCAACCTATGCTTCCATAATAAAAACCCTATTGGATAGAGGTTATGTCGTGAAAGAACAAAGAGCTTTGGTGCCAACTGATACTGGAGATGTGGTCAGTTCTTTTTTGGAAAACTACTTTTCAAAATATATCAGTGATTCTTTTACGGCAGAAATGGAGGACGAACTCGATGAAATAGCGGAAGGAAAAAGAGATTATAAGAAGACCTTGGGTGATTTTTACAAACCGTTTTTCCAAGAAGTTAAATCTAAAAATAATATAGAGAAAATAACAAATCTTGGAAAAGCCGAGAGCAAATTCAAATGTCCTAAATGTGGTAGCGATATGATAATTAAACTCGGAAAATCGGGACGATTTCTTTCATGTGAAAGATTTCCTGACTGTGATGGTGCGAGAACTATAGACGGAGAGGCGCTGGAAGGACCAAAAGACACTGGGGAACTTTGTCCTCAGTGCGGAAAAGCAAACCTTGTAGAAAGGGATGGAAAATACGGCAGATTTATTGCCTGTTCAAGATATCCAAAATGTAAATTTGTTAAGGAAGATCCGGAAGCAAAGAAAAAGTTAATGACGGGTGTCGTGTGCCCTGTCTGCAAAAAAGGAGAAATGATGGAAAGACGAGGAAGGTTTGGAGTATTTTATTCTTGTAGCAATTATCCTGATTGTAAAAATGCAATAAAAGCAAAACCGACCGGTCGCATTTGTGAAATGTGCGGTTCTCTTATGATGGATGGCACGAAGACCATACCTGAAAGATGTAGCAATAAAGTTTGCCCAAATCATAATCCACACAAATTACTAAAATAGTTAGATTTTTAGAAAACCAATAAATAATATCTTTTCAACAAGCTTTTGAATTGATTAAATAGTTAAAGACCCCAAATGGAGGCTTTGTGAAGAAAAATTCGGAGCTTATCCAAAAGTACAAAGAAAAGGCTCAAAAGTTTGAAGCGGGCATCATCAGAAGAATGAGACTCGGCAAAGCTGTAGACCCACACGATTTGGAAGCTCTGTTGAGACTCCGTAAGAAAGTCCGAGAAGTTTGCAATCATGCTAACAACAGATGGGACCGAAAGAACAAGCGCTTTTGCAGAAGGTGCGGAAGACATATCTTTAGCCAAAGGAAGGCCCGACGAGCGAAATAAGCTCGTCGGGCTGGCTTTTTTATTTTAAAAACATATTATCTTGATATATGGCCAGTCTAGAAGAAATATTAAAAATATCGAATATAGAAGATCAGAAAGAAAAGGACTTAATAAAAGAATCATTTTCTTTTGCTGAAAAAATACATCAAAATCACTTGCGCCTTTCCGGAGAGCCATATTTCAATCATGTCTCCGAAACAGCCAAAATTTTGGCTGAATACGGAATGGGCGCAACAACAATAGGAGCGGGGCTACTCCATGACACGATAGAAGATGGAGAAATTTCAGAAAAAGATATAGAAAAAGAGTTTGGAAAAGAAATTCTCTTCTTGGTAGAAGGAGTGACGAAACTTGGAAAGCTAAAATACCACGGTGCAGATAGACACAATGAGAGTATGAGAAAGCTTTTTGTTGCTATGTCTGAAGACATAAGGGTGGTAATGATAAAGCTCGCTGACAGACTACACAATATGAGAACTCTTTCTTTTATAAGAGAGGACAAAAAAATTCGTATTGCTAAAGAAACAATAGAGATATACGCGCCAATAGCTTATCGCTTAGGAATCAGAAAACTATCAAGAGAACTTGAGGATCTAGCATTCCCTTTTATTTATCCAAAAGAATATGAGGAGGTAAAAAATATTGCCAAACACAAATATGATGAAATGCTTCAAAGTTTGGAAAAATTCCTAAAATCGATAAAGAAAGAGCTGGTAAAGTCTGGAATTACAAAAGTTAGAACTGAATACAGAGTAAAGGGTCTTTATAGTTTGTTTAAAAAACTGCAATCCAAAGAAAAAAACATAGAAAAAATTTACGACATATTGGCGGTCAGAATTATTTTGCCAAACATTGAAGACTGCTACAGAGCACTTGGAGCAATACACTCTTCTTGGAGACCTTTGCCCGGAAGAATAAAGGACTATATTGCATTTCCAAAACCAAATGGTTATAGGTCTATTCACACCACCGTCTTTACTGGAGATGGAAATATAGTTGAAGTCCAAATAAGGACTGAGGATATACATATGGAATCAGAATACGGAGTAGCTTCCCATATTTCTTACAAAGAAAAGAGAGGAAAATTAAACAATGAACTGATTTGGGCTAAACACCTCTTACCCAAAGAAAATGAGAACGGACAAAATGGAGGGCCTGTTTGGATTAGAGAGTTGGTTGAATACCAAAAAAATCAGAAAGATTTAAAACTTATAAATGACGATTTAAAAAGCGACTTTTTCCAACATAGAATATTCGTATTTACTCCCTTAGGAGATGTTGTTGATTTGCCCAGAGAATCCACTCCTGTAGATTTTGCATACGCCATTCACTCTGAAATCGGAGATCATATGGTGGGAGCAAAAATAAACGGCAAGATGGTTTCTCTAGACACCCATATTCACAACGGAGATGTGGTTGAAATTTTGACAAAAACCAAAGCCAAGCCGACAGCAAAGTGGCTGGACTATGCAAAAACCGCTCTGGCTAAAAAAAATATTCGTTCTGCTCTACAAAAAGAAAAAGGTTCTAAATAGAAAAATTTCTTACTGAATATATTTCGCCGTCATCTTCTTTTTTTTCTTCCTCTGTTCGATCGTCTAAAACGGCTTCTTTCTCCTCTGGAGATATTGGGTTTTCTGCTTCAAACTTGTTTAGAGTTTCATTGGGATCTTTTGTTTTGTTTGTATTGATAACATCAAGTAAACTTTTTAAATCGTCATTTGAGAAAAAATCAATCATTATCTTTCCGCCGACATCTCTACGCTCTATCTGAACCCTAGTACCAAGCGCCTCACGGAGCTTTTCTTCTAAATCTATAATTTCCGGATCTATGGCTCGTTCTTTTTTGCGAACCTTGTCAAAAGCAATCCTCCTGGCAATACCTTCCGCTTCCCTAACAGTAAGTTTTTTGAAAGTAATTTCTTTGAACAAAACAGACTGCTCGTCTGGCCTGTCGGAGAGCATAAGAAGTGGTCTGGCGTGTCCTTCTGTTATTTTTCCTTGGCTTAGAGCTTCTTGCATAAGAGCAGGCAGAGCCAAAAGACGCAAGCTGTTTGAAACATACTCACGGCTTTTGCCGACTTTTTGAGCAATGATGTGGTGCTTGAAACCAAATTCGTTTACGAGTCTTTCAAATGCCTTTGCGCGGTCAATAGCATTCAAATCTTCTCTTTGGATATTTTCTATAATTGCAAGCTCCAGTTTCATCAAGTCAGTGTCGTCTCCGGTTTTTATGAGAACGGGCACTTGTGAAAGTCCGGCAAGCTTTGAAGCGCGAAGTCTTCTCTCTCCTGCAATAAGCTCATATTTAACTCCCAAACCACCTTCCGGTTTTTCAAACTCTTTTCTTGTAACAACGAGCGCTTGCAAAACACCGTATTGGCGAATTGAATCAGCAAGACTTTTTAGTTCTATTTCATTGAATTCTCTTCTCGGTTGAAATGGGTTTGGCTCAATTTTGTCTACATCAACCCAAAAAATAGAATCGTTATAAAATTGCGACATACGCTAATTATATCAGAAAAAATTTGTGCCGCGGGAGAGAATCGAACTCTCATGGGTTGCCCCGCACGATTTTGAGTCGTGTGCGTCTACCAATTCCGCCACCGCGGCAAATCTTTAGACTCATAGTATACAAAAAAAGAAAGAAAGAGGAAGCTGAAAATTTTATTATTTTCTATATTTGACACAACAATAATTAATTGATATAATTAAGGTTAGACTGTTTAAACAAAAACCCTAAACAAGCAAGGAGGCTAAGATGCAAAAAGACTTTGCAGCCGGCCTCATATGCGAGGTCGGTGGAAAGCTGGTGGTTGTCCGAGATCCAGACAAAACACCATGTCTATGGAAGTTCCCAGCAGGAAGGGGTAAAAATCATGAAACTCCCCTCTCCTGTGCTTTGAGAGAGGCGCAGGAAGAAACGGGCGCTCGTGGGGACCCAAACCTCACGATCCTTCTCGCTGAAGAGGGTCGCAGAAGGCCTGAGGATAGGCACCACTGCTTCTATCTCTTCCAATGCGCCAAGTGCGATATTTCTGACTTGAAGCACTTGGGGTTTGAAGGTGGAAGAGAGAAGCTCGAGGTGAGACTCATGGGCGCCAGAGAAATACTTCTGGCGGAAGACTTTCTAGAGTCTCACAAGAGACTGGCGAGGGATTATTTGGAGAAACTCGCCAAGTGGACTGCGGAATAGCCCGTCCGTCGTGCGTAGCACGACGAGACGGGTTTTGTTTTAAATTTTTTTTGAAAGTGTATGATTCATAAAATGCCAATTAAAAAACCGAAAATAATTGTTATTTCAGGACCGACAGCTGTCGGTAAAAGCTCGCTGGCTGTAAAACTTGCGCAAAAATTTAATGGGGAGATTGTCTCAGCCGACTCTAGGCAAGTATACAAAGGCCTAGACATTGGTACTGGAAAAATCAAAAAGAATGAGATGAAAGGAGTACAACACTTTATGCTTGATATCGCTAATCCTCAAAATGTTTACACCGCTTCGGATTATAAAAACGATGCACAAAAAGCAGTTGAAGAAATTTATGAGAGAAACAAAATTCCTATCATCTGCGGTGGAACGGGTTTTTATATAGACACACTTATTTACGACACTTCCTTTCCAAATGTCGCACCCAACAATAAACTCAGAAAAAAACTTTCCAAAAAAAATGCGGAGGAACTTGCAAAAATTTTAAAAAAAATGGACCCAGAAAGAGCTCTGAATATAGATATAAAAAACCCAAGGAGATTAATAAGAGCAATAGAGATTGCAGAAGCTTTGGGAAAAGTACCTAAAATTAAAAAAAAGAAAAAATATAATGTGCTCCATATATACATAGATATGCCTGACCACAAGCTTAAAAGGAGAATAAATAAACGCCTTCTGGAACGAATAAAGGGAGGAATGGTTGCCGAAGCGCAAAAACTAAAAAGGGGAGGGCTGGGTTTTAAAAGAATGAAAGAGCTTGGTCTTGAATACAAATATCTGGCACTCTTCTTGGAAAAGAAAATTGCAAAAAAAGAGATAGTTCAAAAACTTGATACAGAAATTTGGAGATATGCAAAAAGACAAAGAACTTGGTTTAAGAGAACAAAAAACATCTTTACTGTCGATATATCAACAGTGGGTGCAAAAAAAAATGTAGAAAAAGAAGTTTCGAAATTCTTGAGTACAGATTGAAAGAAACTCAAAATTTGATAGGATTTACGCGCTAGGGCGGTTAGTTAAGTGGTACCCGCCAGAGGTCGGGCAAGTATCTGCGGTCTTC